>JAOBWO010000297.1 GCA_025463415.1 Acidimicrobiales bacterium
ACGTTGCAGATGCCGACCGACCTGACGTGGATGATCGAGCGCTACCCGGTCGACTCGCTCGTCGCCGACCCGCGAACGAAGGGGTCGAAGGGCGCGAAGGGCGCGATGGCAACGTCGACGGCGGTGATGCCGGTGCTCAGCGAGCAGTGGCTGGAGCGGCTGCTGCTGCGCCTCGGGCCGGGCACAGTCGTCGTCAGCCCGGAGCGCTGGCGCGGCCTGGCCGGGCGGGCGGCAGCGGATGTGCTGGCGGCCTACGGATCGGTGAGCCTTGACAGCTGATCGCTGGACGTGACCCCGTGGGCGCGCAGCAGATGGGGGAGCACCGCAGCGGTGGCGAGCGCATCTTCGAGCGCGTCGTGGGGCCGCTCGTTGGCCACGCCATAGCGGGCGGTGACATCGGCCAGGCGGTGGGAGAGCTGACGCTCAGGGTCCAGCCGACGGGACAGGTGCAGCGTGCAGAGCTGTGGTGAGAGCGGCAGCCGGACATCGTGACGACGAGCGAGCTGCTCCAAGAACTCGGCGTCGAACCGGGCGTTGTGCGCCGTGAACGTGCTGCCGCCGAGGCGGCGGGCGAGCTCGGCCACGACGACGTTCGCACGTGGCGCGTGACGCATGCCGGCCCGGGTGAGACCGTGGATGTGCCTCGGCCCGATGCGGAACAGAAAGCGGTTGCGAGGGCGTACGAGGCTGGACCAGCGGTCGATGACCCGACCCGTGCCGTCGACCGTGACGACAGCGACCTGGAGGACCCGGTGACGCTTGGTGGACAGCCCGGACGTCTCGACGTCGACGACGGCGAATCGCAACTGCGTCATGGCACTCGTGTCCGAGATCGCCGGGTTCATGACGTCACCATACGCGAAGGGTGTTCGCCGGCCCTGACGGCTCGTGCTGTGCCGTGTCGGTGCGGTCAGAGGAGCTCGGCCGCCAGGCTGGCGACCTCGCTGCGCTCGCAGGCAGACAGCGTGACGTGGCCGAAGCAGCTCTGCCCGGCGAACGCCTGGATCAGCACGGCGAGGGCGTTGTTCGACTCGCCCATGTACGGGGCGTCGATCTGGCTGGTGTCACCGGTGAAGACGACCTTGGTGCCGTCGCCGATGCGGGTCAGGATCGTCTTCAACGTGGTCGGCTCCAGGTTCTGCGCTTCGTCGACCACGACGAACTGCCGGTGCAGCGAACGACCACGCAGGAACGTCACCGATTCCAGCGAGAGCTGGCCGCGACTGGTCAGCTCCTCCATCAGGCTGCGCGCATCGCGGCTGTTGCGCTGGTCGGTCAGCGCGACGATCGAGTCGTGGATCGCCGACATCCATGGATCGAGCTTCTCGTCGAGCCCGCCAGGGAGGAAGCCGACATCGGCGCGGCCGACCGGCACGAGCGGCCGATAGATCGCCAACCGCTCGAAGGCGCGCCGTTCGACGACGTGCTCCAGCCCGGCAGCGATGGCCATCAGCGTCTTGCCAGTGCCGGCGCGGCCATCGAGCGCGACGACGCTGACCTCGGGGTCGAGCAGCAGTTCGAGTGCGAACCGTTGCTCCTTCGAACGGGGACGCAGGCCCCACGCCTCCGGGGCGGCGTGGCTGAGCACGTGCAGCTCGGTGTTGCGCCGCCGGGCGAGCGCTGACTGCGAACCCGAGCGCAGGATCGCGAAGCCGTTCTCGTGCAGTGCATCCGCGCCGGGGATGTCGTCGACGTCGACGTGATTGTCGGTGTAGAGGCGGTCGATCTGCTCGTGCGCGGCGGGAATGGTGAGCCAGCCGACCGGGCGGCTGCTCATCGCGCGCCCTGCTGGATGGTGCTCGGTGGCCTCGACGCCGAGGTGAGCAGCCTTGATCCGCAGCGCCGCGTCGTTGGACACCATGCGCGTCGGGGCATGGTTGACCTGCCCGAGCGCCGCCCCGATGATGCGGTTGTCGGGCTTGTTCGCATCGAGGCCGTGCTCGATCAACAGGTGCTTCTGCACGCCGTTGATCTCGATCTGCAGGGTGCCCGTGCTCTCTCCGCCGCCCACCGGCACAGGAGTGGCCAGCGATCCGCCGTGACGGATGCGGAGATCCTCGATCCCGCGCAGGGCGGTGCGTGCTGCTCGCCCGACGTCGTCGGCCCGGCTCTTCAGTCCGTCGAGCTCCTCGATGACCGTGAGCGGGATCACGACGTCGACATCGCCGAAGTTGTTGATGCAGCCCGGGTCCGCGACGAGCACCGAGGTGTCGATGACGTACCGCGTGCGCTGGCTGTCGCGGATCGGGTGGTGCTGGGGCGTCCACTCGAGTGCGGCGGGTGAACCGGACGACGGATCGTCGCTCACCTCGTCATCGGGAGACAGGACAGTACGAACCGGCACGAGATCGGTCACCGACACCCCTTCGGAATCCACGAGAGTTCCAACGGCACTTGTTCTAGCGGCTCGTTGTGTCGCGGTGGTGGACCACAAGATGAACAGCTCGTTACGCGCAGATCCGCATCAGCAGGCCACGTGCATCGCGTTCGTTGCGACCTTCGGGCATCTCCCGATGTGCGCCGCGAGCGAACCGTTCCGCGGTCCACAACGCTGCGTAGGCATCGAGGATGTCGTCGAACCCCGCGCCCATGAGGCGGCGCGGCACGGGTCCGAATTCGGCCTCGACGAACGCAGCACGCTGTTCCAGCCCATCGGTCGAGTGCTTGGTCGGCAGGGGCCGGTCACCGTTCATCACGGCGAACGAGCACTCCGGGTGCACCTCGATGATCCGCTGCTCGTCGGACGGATCGAGCGCCGCGTCGACATCGCGCATCTTGGCGACGATGTTCCACGTCTGCTGGGACAACCTCTTGCCGGTGGCTGCCGCCGAGAGCTCACTCGCCTCGGTGTAGGTGCGCGCGTCCAGGCAGGCGCGTGGAGGTGTCGTGAAGATCGTGCTGCCGCGCGGCGACAGGAACCGGCGGGCCAGCTGATCAGCGGATCGGCCGTCGGTGTCCGGCAGCCCGATCGGCATGTCGATGCCGACGACGGTGTGGCCGGCGCCGAACACATCGGCGATGTCGGCGACGACGCGCACACCCGCTCGGGTGGCGACGACCCAACCCGCCTTGCAACCATCGACGCCCGCGCAGCCGAGGCGCGTCGGCGCCGCGAACATCTCGAGGCAGGGTTCGAGGCCCTCGATGACGATGTCGTTGCGGCGGTGCTCGAGCCACCGCTCGCGCCCGAGGCGGTAGCCCATCATGTTGCGTGGCTTGCCGCGGCTGATCATCCGGCGCTGTCCTTCGAACTCGTAGCCGAACTTGCGGGTGACGCCCAACGAGCGTTCGTTGTCCGACCACGCACCGGTGTGCGCGAACTCCGCGCCAAGGCCTTCGAACACCAGGTGCAGGATCGCGGCCCGCATCTCCGTCCCGATTCCCTTGCCCTGCTCCGGCATGAAGAGGAACGAACCCGTGGTCACGCTGCGCATCGTCGAGAACTTCACGGCTTCCGCAGACTGCGCGCCGACGATGCGTCCGTCGACCACGACGGCGAAGTTGCAATTCCAGTTCTCGGGCGTCCAACCCGCGCGGAGGCTCCAGTGGAACTGCATCGAGTTGCGCTGCTGGGCCGGTGGATCGACGTCCGTCCACTCGAATCCGAACGGCATGAACCCGGGATCGTGGATGCCGTCGGCGACCGAACGATGGGCGATCTCGGCGACCTCGTCGTCGGTGGGATATCGCAGTTCGACTCGTGGGGTGCGAACGCGAAGACCGAAGAGCGGCCAATGTTCGACTGCTGACATGACTGCAGTGAACCTCACACCGGTGAACTGGGCAAACTCTTTTGAGTTGATTGCATATGCAATTGTTTGGGTACTTGTATTCGCGTCGAGAAAGCTGTTCGATGTGCCTCGCGTAATGCTCCGTTAACCGAGGAGAAATCAGGAAAATGACAAAAGCAGAATTGATTGATGCAGTGGCGACGAAGGCAAGCGTGAGCAAGGCAGATGCCGAGCGCACGATCGGGGCCTTCTTCGATCAGGTGGTTGCGTCCGCGAAGAAGGACGACAAGATCGCTTGGCCGGGCTTCGGCTCGTTCAGCGTTGGCAAGCGCGCCGCTCGCGTCGGCCGCAACCCCCAGACCGGCGAGCCGG
>JAOBWO010000317.1 GCA_025463415.1 Acidimicrobiales bacterium
TCCGCGTCATGGCCGAGCCGGACGAGCGCAGTGTGCGACGCCTGCGGTTCACGGCCAAGGCGCTCGGTCTGAGCTGGTCGGACAGCGTCGCGCTCGGACCGTTCCAGCGCACGCTGGATCCCAACGACCCGAAGCAGGCTGCGTTCTTGATGGCCGTCCGGCGCGCGGGCGGCGGCGCCGACTACGCGCGCTTCGCGGAGGGAGTCGTGCCGTGGCACGCTGCGATGGCGGCGACGTATTGCCACGCGACCGCACCGCTGCGGCGTCTCGCCGACCGCTACGTGGTCGAGGCGGCGCTGGCCATCGCGAACGGTGCGCCCGTTCCCGACCACGTGCAGGCGGCGTTCGCACGTCTGCCGGACGTGATGGACAAGGCCGACTCGCGATCGTCGCGAGTGGAGCGCGCGGTCATCGATCTCGTCGAGGCGGTGGCGCTGAAGGGTCGTGAGGGTCAGACCTTCGACGCCGTCGTCACCGATGTCGACGATCGCGGGGCGCGCATCCAGCTCGCCGATCCGGCAGTCGTCGCGAGGGTGAGCGCGCACCGAGTCGAGCCGGGCGATGCGTTCCCGGTGCGCCTGGTGTCGGCGGATCCGCTCAAGCGCACCGTCACCTTCGAGCGCATCGGCTGAGGTGCCCAGGCCTGCGGCTGCGGCGGGTCAGGCCGGGCGCACGGCCAGGATCTGGCCGGTGTCCACGCTGAGCACGTAGAGCTCGCCATCCGGGCCCTGGGCGACCTCGCTGATGCCGCCGAGACCGTGCGCCAGGATCACCTCGTCACCAGCCGTGCCGTCCTCGAGCACCGGGAAGGCGCGGACCTCGCCGGCGCAGTAGTCGCCGTACACGTACCACCCGTACAGCGCCGGCAGCGCAGAGCCCCGGTAGCGAACACCTCCGGAGATGGAGCAGCCGGCTCGCCCGTGCGCGTACTCGTGGATCGGTTCGATCGCGCCCTCTGCGTGCTGATCGGAGTTGAGCGGGTGGGCGGCCTCCCTGGCGCTCCAGCCGTAGTTCGCGCCCTTGCCACCGCCGGTCGCGGCCGGGGAGAAGTCGACCTCCTCCCAGTGGTCCTGGCCCACGTCCGCGATCCAGAGGTCGTTGGTGACCCGGTCGAAGCTGTAGCGGAAGGGGTTGCGCAACCCGATCGAGAAGATCTCCGGCCGTGCGCCGTCCACCCCGACGTACGGGTTGTCCGCCGGGATCGTGTACGGCGAGTCGCCCCCCGGCGTCGGATCGATGCGCAGCATCTTGCCGAGCAGCACGCCGGTGTTCTGACCGTTGCGGTGAGGGTCGTTCGCGTCGCCGCCGTCGCCCATGCCGATGTAGAGCAGTCCATCGGGGCCGATCCGCACCTGACCCCCGTTGTGGTTCGCATAGGGCTGGTCGATCTCGAGCAGCAGCCGCTTGGAGGCAGGGTCGAACACGCCGTCGGCGCCGACCGCATACTCCGTGATCTCGGTGTCGCCGTTGACGTTGGTGTCGTCGATGTAGGCGTGCGAACCGTCGGTGGAGAACGTGAGGCCGAGCAGGCCGCGTTCGCCACCCGTGGTGATGTCGGCGGAGATGTCGAGCAGCTTGGTGTCGTCGATGACACCGTCACGCATCGCGACGACGAACCCGTCTTGGCTGACGACGTACAACGCGTCGTCACCGGTGCGGAATGCGAGGTCGAGCGGATTGCTGGTCTGGCCGACGGAGGTGAACGCGAGTGTCGCCGGATCGATCGAAGCCGTGGAGGTCGGCGCGGTGGTGCCCGACGACGCCGACGGTGAGGACGACCCCGATGATGAGGACGCGGCCGTCGTGGGAGCGGCGGCCGTGGGAGTGGGACCCGGAGTCGTCGACCCCTCGGAGGAGGGCGACGGAGCGGAGTCCGTCGTGGTGGCCGGTGTCGACCCGGCAGGTCCTGCGGCCGCGGAGGTGGTGAGCCCTGCCGTCGACAGCGGGATCGACGGGGTGCTCGTGGAGTCCGAGCTGCATGCCGCGAGCGTCGCGAGGCCGAGCACCGCCATCGCCGCGATCGTGCGTCCTCGGCGCCGACCGATCACTGACCGACCCGGGCCAGGCCTTCTTGCACCACCGTGACGGCGAGGGTGCCGTCCTGACGGTAGATCGCCCCGCTGGCCAGGCCGCGGGCGGCACCGGTGGAGATCGCCTCCTGGTCGTACAGCAGCCACTCGTCGGCGCGGAACGGACGGTGGAACCACATCGCGTGATCGAGGCTGGCCATCTGCAGGTTGGGCGTGTCCCATGCCCAACCGAACGGCAGCAGCGTGGTGTCGAGCAGGGTCATGTCGCTGGCGTAGGTGACGATGCACGCGTGCAGAGTCGGATCGTCGGGCAGTTCGCCGTTGGCTCGCAGCCACACCTGCTGGCCGAGCGCCGGCCGGCCCTTGCGGCTGATCGGATCGGCATCGGCGTAGCGCACGTCGATCGGCCGGGGCCGTTCGTACCACTCGCCCATCTGCTCCTTGTACGGCGCCATCAGCGCCTTGAAGTCGGGCAGCGTGTCGGGATCCGCCAGACCCTCCGGCATCTTCAGCTGATGGTCCGGGCCTTCTTCGCGGATGTGGAAGCTCGCCTGCAGGTTGAAGATGGCCCGGCCGTGCTGGATGCCGACGACGCGGCGGGTGGTGAAGCTCTTGCCGTCGCGGATGCGGTCGACCTCGTAGAGGATCGGCACCGTGGGATCGCCCGGGCGCAGGAAGTAGGCGTGCAGGGAGTGGACCATCCGCTCGGGATCGCCGACGGTGCGGGCGGCCGCGACCAGCGCCTGCCCCGCGACCTGGCCACCGAAGACCCGCTGACGGTTCTCGTCCGGGGACCGACCACGGAAGAGGTTGACCTCGATCGACTCGAGATCGAGCAACTTCACGAGATCGTCGAGCGCTTCCTGCATCTCGTCATGTTGCCACGTCTCTCCGACGGACCCCTGGTTCGACCCAGGCTCGTGACCCGGTGCTCCGGCGCCGTCGGCCCCATCGACCCGCGTGGTGGACCGGTATGGTGCCCGCCATGGCTCTTCTTCCTCTCGACCCGGATCAGCTGCTGACCACCACCCGTGCGGTGCGCAAGCGGCTCGACTTCACCCGCCCGGTCGACGATGAGCTGATCCGCGAGTGCGTCGCCGCCGCCATGCAGTCGCCGAGCGGCTCGAACAACATGAGCATGCAGTTCGTGATCGTCCGCAATGCCGCAAAGCGCGCGGCGATCGGTGAGCTGTACGCCAAGTGCTACGCGCAGTACCGCACATGGGACGGCGCCTACGTCCGGTCGATCAAGAAGGCCACGGAGGCCGAGCAGGCGCAGCAGCAGCGCGTCGGCGACAGCGCGGACTACCTGGGCGATCACATGGGCGAGGCACCCGTGCTGGTGATCGCGTGCAGCCAGGGCGGACGTGTCGACGGCGCTCCGGCGATCGGTGCTGCGTCGACGATGGGCAACGTCTTACCGGCGATGTGGAGCTTCATGCTCGCGGCGCGGGCCCGCGGGCTCGGCACGGCGTGGACCACCATGCACCTCCTCGTCGAGCGCGAGGTGGCCGACATCGTCGGCATCCCGTTCGACAGCGTGCAGCAGGCCTGCCTCAGCCCGCTCGCACACACGATCGGCACCGACTTCAAGCCGGCGGGTCGTCCGGCGCCGGACACCATCATCCACTGGGACCAGTGGTGATCCCCGCCTCGCTGCGCGCTCACGCCGTTGCGGCCAAGGGGTTCATGCCGCCCGACGAGGGTGACGCCCTGTTCCAGGCGGCGGTCAACGCAGGCCACGACTGCCCGGGCCTACCGTTCCTGGAGGTCGGCTCCTACTGCGGCCGCTCGACGATCTGGCTCGGTGGTGCCGCCCAGGCGTGCTCGACCGTGGTGTTCGCCGTCGACCACCACCGTGGGTCCGAGGAGAACCAGGCGGGATGGGAGCACCACGACCCGACCGTCGTCGACCCACGCATCAACCGGATGGACACCCTGCCGCTGTTCCGCGCCGCCGTCTACGACGCCGGCGTCGAGGACTTCGTCATCGCTGTCGTCGGCCAGTCACCACACGTCGCGCGGTACTGGCAGACGCCGCTGTCGTTCCTGTTCATCGACGGCGGGCACGGTGTCGAACCCGCCCGCGCCGACTACTCGGGATGGACGCCGCACGTCGCGATCGGCGGCACGCTCGCGATCCACGATGTCTTCCCGGACCCGGCAGATGGCGGGAGGGCCCCCTACGAGCAGATCTTCCTGCCGGCTCTGTCGAGCGGGCAGTTCGTGCTGCACTCCGCCACCGGCTCGCTGCGCATCCTGAGGCGAGTCGGCTGAGCGGCGCGCCGCACGTGCGCGTCAGACGAACTCGACGCCCTGGGCCAGCGGGAGGTCGTTCGAGTAGTTGACGGTGTTCGTGGCCCGGCGCATGTACGCCTTCCACGCATCGCTTCCGCTCTCGCGGCCGCCGCCCGTCGCCTTCTCCCCGCCGAACGCCCCGCCGATCTCGGCGCCGGACGGGCCGATGTTGACGTTGGCGATGCCGCAGTCGCTGCCGTCGGCCGCGCAGAACCGCTCGGCCTCGCGAACGTCGGTGGTGAAGATGCTGCTGGCCAGGCCCTGGGGCACGGCGTTCTGCAGCGCAACCGCTTGCTCGAAGTCGTCGTACTGCATCACGTACAGCAATGGCGCGAAGGTTTCCGTTGCAACGATCTCGGTCTGCGACGGCATCGTGACGATGGCCGGCCGGGTGTACGCGGCCTCGGGGGCGAAATCGTCGAGGAGTCGCTCTCCGCCGACGACGTGCTTGCCGCCATCGGCAAGAGCCGTGGCCAGCGCGGCGGCCATCTTGTCGTAGGCGGCGCGATGGATCAGCGGGCCGACGAGCGTGGTCGACTCCAGCGGGCTGCCGATCGGGAGCGTGGAGTACGCACCCGCAAGACGCTCGACGAGCTCGTCGTGGCGGCTGCTGTGGACGATCACGCGGCGCAGGGTGGTGCAGCGCTGGCCGGCAGTGCCCGCCGCGGAGAAGGTGATGCCGCGCACGGCCAGCTCTGCGTCCGCCGAGGGGGCCACGATGGCGGCGTTGTTGCCGCCCAGTTCGAGGATCGATCGGCCGAAGCGAGCGGCCACCACCGGCCCGACCTTGGCACCCATCGCGGTGGAACCGGTGGCGCTGATCAGCGGCACGCCCGGGTGGGCCACGAGTTGGGCACCGACGCTGCCGTCGCCGAGGACGGTCTGGTTGAGGAAGGCCGGCGCACCCGCCCGCTCGGCGGCGCGGTCGAACAGTGCCTGGCACGCGATCGAGCTGAGCGACGTGAGATCACTCGGCTTCCAGATCACCGGATTGCCGCAGACGATCGAGAGGGCGGTGTTCCAGCTCCACACGGCGACCGGGAAGTTGAACGCGCTGATCACGCCGATCGGCCCGATCGGGTGCCATGTCTCCATGAGCCGGTGCCCAGGGCGCTCCGACGACAGCGTGCGGCCGCCCATCGTGCGGCTGAGCCCGACGGCGAAGTCGCAGATGTCGATCATCTCCTGCACCTCGCCGAGTGCCTCGCTGTGGATCTTGCCGGCTTCGATCGAAACGAGGAGGGCAAGGTCGCCGAGGTGCTCGCGCAACAGCGCGGCGAGGTGGCGGACGACCTCTGCCCGACGCGGCGCCGGCGTCGTGCGCCACGTCGCGTAGGTCGCCGTTGCCCGCTCGACTGCAGTATCGACATCGAGCGCATCACCGCCGACCCGGCCGAGGGAGCCACCGTTGATCGGCGAGCGAGCGGTGAGGTTGCCGGTGCCGGAGTCCAGTGCCGGTGCTCCGCACGCCGCGAGTGCCGCCTGCGCGAGCGAGACGAGGTGATCGGATGTGGGCAACGTCGTGGTCATCCGTGAGGGTCTAGTCGGTCGGCTCGGCCGGCACAAACAGCTTGCTCCCGGCGGAAGCGCCCGAGATCGCGTCGGCCGCGAGGATCACCGCAGCGCCGGTGTACGCGGACCGTTCGCCGGCGGGGAAGCGCTCGAGGGTGGGGTAGACGATGCCGGTGCTGTAGGCGCCGTCGTCGCAGCGGTGGGCGCGGGTCCAGCGCAGCAGGTCGGCCGCTGTGGCGGCATCGCCGATCGCGGCGAAGGACAGCGCGCACTCGGCCGTCTCCGACGCCGTGACCCATGGTTCGTCGCTGACGCAACGGATGCCACGGCCCTCCATCGCGAAGGCATCCCATCCGTCGTTCATGCGCGCCTTGGCCTGCTCGCCCTGCATCGCGCCGGTGAGCACCGGGTAGTACCAGTCCATCGCCCAGCGCGTCTTCGGCTCGAACGCGGTGTCGGCGCTGGAAGCGATGATCTCGCCCAGCGCGATGGCAGCTTCGGTCCACAACGGACGGGGCTCGTTGATCAGTTCGGCGAGCTTGGCGCCGCACTGCAGCGAGTGCATGATGCTGCTGCTGCCGGTCAGCAGTGCGTAGTCCCACGGGCGAGCGTCGGGCTCGACGGCCCACAGGATGGTGCCGTCGTGGCGGCGCAGCCCGAGCACCCAGTCCAGGGCGCGGTCGACGGTGGGCCAGAGGTGGTCGACGAACGCGCGGTCCCACGTGCAGAGCCAGTGGTGCCAGACGCCGGTGGCCACGTAGGCGCACACGTTCGAGTCGAGCTTGATGTCCTCGACGCTGCCGTCGGGGAGGTAGTAGTTGTTCCAGGCGCCCTCGGGGCGCTGCATGTCGACCAGCCACTCGTACGCACGCTCGGCGGCGCCGTGCAGACCCGCGACATCGAGCGCCATCGCGGTCTCGACGTGGTTCCAGGGGTCGCAGTGCCCGCCGACGAACCACGGGATCATGCCCGACGGCAGCTGCAGCGACGCGATGGACTCCGCAGTCGACAGCACTTCCTCCGACGAGATCACGTCGCCGAGGTCCGGCAGGCGGCTCATCCGGCCGCCACTCGAGCGCTCGGCAGGCTGGAGCTCGGCACGCTGGACGACGGCACCGCATAGGTCGGCATCGCGCCACCGTCGACGATCCTGGCTGGCGCTTGGTCGGCGACCCCGACGGGCTTGGTGCCGTAGACGGCAAGGCTCTTGCCGAGCACCGGGCTCAGCACCCGCTCAGCCACCCTGGTCGACTTCGGACCCTTGATGATGTCCCACTCGAGGAACTTCTTGTAGGCGTTGACAGCCTTGCTGTCCTCGCGTCGCGGCCCGACGGCGCACTTCAGCCACCAGTACGGCGAGTGCAGCGCGTGGGCGTGATGGCTGCCGGTGACCGTCAGTCCGGCCGTGCGCAGCTTGGCCTTGAGCTCGGTCTCGCTGTAGATGCGCACGTGGCCACCGACCGATTTCGGTGCGTGGTACTCGTCGCTCAACATCCAGTTGATCTTCTCCGGCCATTCCGATGGCACCGTGCCGGCGAACGTGCCACCGGGCTTGAGCACCCGCACCATCTCGGCGATCGCGCCGACGTCGTTCTGGATGTGCTCCAGCACCTCGCTGGTGATGACCCGGTCGAAGGTGCCGTCCTCGAACGGCAGTCGGGTGGCGTCGCCCTGCAACGCGCCGACGTAGTTGTCGATCGAGATCTCGCCGGCATCGACCATCCCGCCGAGCGTGGCCCGCGTGGCAACCACTTCGTCGGCCGCATAGTCGAGCGCGACGACGCGGCCGCCGCGGCGCGCCACCTCGAAGCAGTGCCGGCCGAAGCCGGCTCCGACGTCGAGCACGAGGTCGCCGGCCTGCAGGCCGAGTCGATCGAAGCGGATCGTCAGCACGTCAGCGGATCCGACCGTTCTTGCGCAGCTTGGCCTGGTTGGCCGGCATCGCGAGCACTTCGCGGTACTGGTCGACGGTGAGCTTCGCGCAGTGCGTCCAGCTCCAGCGCTCGACCACTCGCTGACGGCCGGCGGCACCGATGCGGGCGCGCAGTTCGTCGTTCTCCAACGCCAGGCGGATCTTCGCGGCAAGCCCTTCGGCATCGCCGGCCTTGCAGCCGAACACGGTCTCGCCGTCCTTGCCGGTGACCTCGGGCAGCGCCCCACCATCGGTGGCGACCAGCGGCGTGCCGGTGCACATCGCCTCGATCGCGGGGAGGCTGAAGCCTTCGTAGAGGCTGGGCACGACCGCCACCTCGGCTTCGGCGTACAGCTCGACGATCCGCTCGTCCGTGACGCCACTGACGAAGTTGATGTGGTCGCGCAGGCCGAGCTTGGTGATCAGGTCGTCGCTGTGGCCCGGGCGCGGCTTGCCGATGATCGTCAAGGTGACGTCGCGCTCGGTGCGCAGCTTGGCCATCGCTTCGAGCAGGTAGGACAGGCCCTTCAAGGCGACGTCGGCGGAGGCGGTGGTGATCAACCGGCCGGGGATGCGCTGGATGTGGGGCAGCGGCTTGAACAGCTCCGGGTCGACGCCGACCGGCACGAGCCGCATGCGATCCAGGCTGACGCCCATGTCGGCGTTGATGTCCTTGATGCTGTTCTCGCTGACGACGACGATGCGCGGCAGACGGCTGGCGACACGGCCCTGCATCTTCACGAACGCGTACCACCGACCGACGCTGCGGCGCTTGCGCCACGTGGCCGAGTGGCTCATCTCCAACTCGCGATCCTTGGTGATCGGGTGGTGCAGCGTCACGATCGTCGGGATGATCTTCTCGATCTGGAGGATGCTGTACCCGAGGCACTGGTTGTCGTGGACGAGGTCGAAGTCGGCGGTGCGGGTCTTCAGCTCGCGGAACGCTCGGGCGCTGAAGGCCAGCGGCTCGCTGAACGTGCCGGTGAGGTACTGCGCGGTCTCGAGCACATCCTCCTTGGTCTTCAACTCCCAGTAAGCGGGCAGACGGCCGGGATATTGATCGTTGAAGATGTCGAGGCTCGGCAGCTTGTGCATCGGCACGCGCGGGTCGAGGATCGGATACGGCTGGCCGGCGAACACCTCGACGGAGTGTCCGAGATCGGCCAGCGCCTTGGTGAGGTGGCGGGTGTAGACGCCCTGACCGCCCACGTGGGGCTTGCCACGGTAGGTGAGATAGGCGATGCGCAGGGGCCCGTTGGGATCACTCGCGCCCGGGCCGGTGTGGACGGACATGGGTGAAGACGCTACCCCGGTGCCGTTACCGGCCGGTAGCTCGCCCGTTCTTTCACGCACCTGTCACACCGACTGCGACCTCGGAGCGAGCCCCCTGGGAGCCGCCTCAGTGGCCTCGATCCTCGGAGAACGTCCAGGCCAAGACCACCATCGGTTGAGGTGCATCGGCCCCGGCCCGTCGGTAGGTCGCGATCGCGGCGGCGTTGTCGGCGTCAGTTCCGACCCACATCCCGTAGCAACCTGCGGCCCCGGCGATCGCCGTCAGCTCGGCCATCAAGGCAGTGCCGACGCCCCGTCGGCGATGGGACTCGTCGACCGCGAGCTCGTAGACGAACATCTCCGTTCCCTTGTCCGGGTGGGTGGTCTCGACCCCGCTGACAAAACCGATCGCCGGAGCCTCGGCATCGGCGTGCTGGTCGAAGGCGAGGATCAGGTGGTGGATCGGGCTGGCGATGAACCGTGCCGTCCAGGCTGCGGTCGGCGGGTGGTCGAACAGCATCGCTGCACTGAGCACGAGGTGCTCGTCGCCGTTGCCGACGCGGTGCAGCCGAGTCACTGCCCGACCCAGGAGCCGGCCCAAGACAGGGTCATCGAGCGTTCCATCGACTCGTGTGGCTCCAGGCGGGTGAACGTCTCGCGCGGGCCCGGCACGTGGTTGAAGCCGTTGGGTGGCCCGCTCTGCGGCTCGACGCACATCGCCCGGGCGAGTTGGTCGAAGACGACCCAATGCGAGCAGTCGCTGGTGATCCCGACGATGAGATCACCGTATGCCAGCTCGATCGGTCGCTGCGCGTCGATGAAGCAGTCGTCCCACGGGCCGGGGGGTGGGGCCACGAGGGCGCCGGTCGGGATGTGCGCGTCGTCGCGGACGTACATCTGGCCGAACTCGACGGCGGCCGTCTCGGGCCTGACGAACCACGGGTGCCACCCGACCTGCGCCGGCATCGCGAGCTCGTCCGCACGCGCGCTGAGGTGGCAGGTCAGGGTGTCTGCAGTCAGCTCGATCCGCTGCTGCGCCGCGCCGCCGAACGGCCAGTGGTCGCCCAGCGCGCAGGTCATCGTCACCGAGCGCTGGTCGACCTCGCGCACGGACCAGCGCTGGAACCATCCGGTGCCGTGGATCGAGTGCGGCGGATGGTTGATCTCCAGCTGGTACTCGTGGCCGTCGAACGCGAACCGGCCGTTGCTGACGCGCCCCGCCCACGGCACCATCGGGTAGCAGCCCCACATCATCGGATCGTCCACGTCGTCAGGTCGCGCCGCGAGCAGGTCCCGTCCCGCGATGGTCAGCTGGGCGATCCTGCCGCCGTCGTCAGGACTGATCAGGCAGGTGACCCCCGATGCGCGCAGTTCGATCACGCACCGAGTCTGCCCGCGCCGTGGCAACATCGGATGCATGCGAGGACTGATCCAACGGGTGCGCGAGGCGTCGGTCACCATCGTCGGTCCGGACGGCACGCGGGTGGTGACCGGCGCGATCGGTCAGGGCCTGTGCGTGCTGGTCGGGATCACCCACGACGACACGGAGGCGACCGCGCGGAAGCTGGCGGAGAAGATCTGGAACCTGCGCGTGATGGACGACCACGCCGGCGTGATGAACCGCTCGCTCGCGGAGACCACGCGCGCGGTGCTGGTCGTCAGCCAGTTCACGTTGTATGCCGACACCTCCGCGGGCCGCCGCCCGAGCTACATCAAGGCCTCGCGCCCGGAGCACGCCGAGCCGTTGATCGACCTGGTCATTTCCGAGCTGCGTCGCCTCGGTGCGGACGTCGCGACGGGGAGGTTTCGGACCGAGATGGAGGTCGCGCTCGTCAACGACGGACCCGTCACGGTGATGGTGGAGCTGTGACCTCGTCGGTGCCGCGCGGGGCGGAGCGGATCCCTCGCCTGGGCCGCCATCCGCTGCCCAGCAACGCGACGATGAACACGACGACCACCAGTGCCACCCACGGCTTGTCACCGATCCGGACGTACCAGGTGTCGCCGGTGCGCAGGGGCAGCGTGCGGGTGATCACCGCGCGCTGACTGACCGAGGTGCGGTCGTAGACGTCGCCGTCGGGCGACACGAACGCGGAGAACCCGGTCGGCGCGGCCTGCGCCTCCCACCGCCCGGTCTCGATAGCACGCAGCCGCGACGAGGCGACCTGCTGGCTCTGCAGCACCGTCCAGGTGTAGCTCGATCCGTTGGTCGGGTTGATCAGCAGCTCTCCGCCGTGGCTGACCCCGTCCCGTGCCCGGCCACCGAAGAACACCTCCCAGGAGATCACCACGGCGACCTTCGTGCCGGTGGCGCCGGGAGCAGCGCCTTCGGGGATGGTGAGGATGGCGGGCCCGGTGCCGGCGATCGCGTTGCGGGGCACGAGGTTGGTCGGGGCGCCGAGTGCTTGCAGCAGACCACGCAGGGGCACGTACTCGCCGAACGGCACCCGGCGGACCTTGTCGTATCGGTCGGTGTAGTCGCCGTCGGGCGTGACGACGACCTGCGCGTTGGTGAAGTTGTTCTCGCCCTTGTCCTCGGTGACGCCGACGAGGAACGAGGCGTGGAGGCGCTTCGCCTCCGCCGCGACCTCGGTGAGCTCCAGGCTGCCGGCGAAATCCGCGACGTCGATCACGTTCTCCGGCCACACGACGACGTCGAGGTCGTCGGAGGGCTGCAAGGTGCGAGTGGCCTCGAGTTGACGTTGCGTGACGCACGCCGCGCCACTCAGCGGACCACTCGGCGCGGGCGTGCCGTCCGCCGCGCAGTAGGTGACGTCGACCGCGTGCGTGCCCTGCGGCCCGCCACCCTGGACGACGGCGACGCGCAGCGATCGACCGGTATCGGTGCCGGACGGAGCGAGGGCGGCGATCACGACGATCGCAACGACGGCAGCGAGCGCGGTGGCGCTGTGGAACGCGCCTCGGGCCCTGTCCCGGAGACCTGTCGCGCGCGGCCGCACGAGAGGCCATGCGCCGACGATCGCAAACCCGATCTGGAAGGTGATCCACGTGAGCAGCACGGCGCCGCCGATGCGGACGACGCCAACCACAGGTCCTGTGCTCTGGCTGATGGCCAGGCTGGCCAGCGGCACCCCGCCGAAGGGGAAGCAGAAGCGCAGCGCCTCGGCCAAGGTGTGCGCTGCGGCGCGGCCGACGACCCGCCAGCGGCCGGTCGGCGCCACGAGTGCCGCGAGGCCGTGGAAGGTGGCGAACAGCGCGGTCGCGAGGAGGTACCCGGGAGCGGTGAGGAACCACATCCAGACCATCCCGGGGAACAGCCAGCCCGCCGCGAACAGCCATCCGTACCGGAACCGCGTGCTCCGTGCGGGAGCGTCGCCGAGCGAGACCTCGAACACGATGATCCCGACGAACGCCAGTGGCCACAGGCCCCACGGCGGCAGCGACAGGGCCACGAGCACGCCGGCGCCGAGGGCGGCGAAGGCCTGCATGGTCGGCCGCCGCGGTCGGGACATATGCCGCCGACGCTACAGGAGGCCGCTGACGCGGGTGGCCTTGCGCGTGTCCGGTCCCGTGGCGGACCCGGTCACACGGCGTCCGCAGACCTCAGGCTTCGAGGGCGAGGTGCACGACGATCCGCTGGCTGACCGATCCCGGTGGGTGGCAGGCGAACAGCGTTGCGGTCTTGTCCGTCGTCTGGTCGATGATCCGAACGGCGGTCGGATCGACGATCTCCGTCGAGGTGACGTCGTAGACGAAGCGACCGTCCGGCGTGGTGAAGATCACCTGATCGCCGACGGCGAGCTTGTCGATGTTGCGGAACGGCTTGTCGTGGCTGACGCGATGGCCGGCGACGACGACGTTGCCCGTCTGGCCCGGCATCGCGGTGCCCGGCCAGTGGCCCGGACCGCGGTCCAGCGTCGTCAGACGGATGCCGTCGTAGAGCGTGGTGCTCAGGCCGATCTTGGGGATCTCGATGGTGCCGAGCTCGATGACCGGTTCGTTGCCGCGGCTGTCCACGGGTGCGGGGATCGGGATGGGCAGCGATGCCGGCACGCCCGCGGCGACGGTGGTCGGCGTGGTGTCCGGTGCGGCGGTGGTGACGGGGGCGATCGCGGCGACGGTCGTCGTCGAGCCGGACTTCGCGGCCGGGTCGCCGAGGTCCGCCGGCACGGTGGCGGCCGGCAGGCTGGGGTCGATTGCGACACCGGTCTCGGCCGAGTCGGCGAGTGGCAGGGTGCTGGCGGTCGTCTGACCGGACGCGATCGGCGTGCCGCTGCCGAGGGTGGTTGGTGTGCTCTTGTTGCCGCTGTCGCCCCCGCAGGCGACGAGGAACAGAGCCATCACGACCGGTACGCAACCGGTCCACGTCTTCGCCATCCGCATCGAACTAGCTTCGCACGGATCCCACGAGACCGGCCAGCACGCGAGCGGCAAGATTCCCTTGACGAATGCAGGCCGGAATTCCGATGCCGTGGTAGCTGGCGCCGGCCACCACGACGCCCGGAGCGTCAGCGCTCAGCGCCTCCTCGATCGCAGCGACGCGCGCCGCGTGACCGGGCCTGTACTGGGGAAATGCCATCGGCCAGCGCACGACTCGGTGCTCGACCGGGTGCAGCACGATGCCGAGGTGATCGCTGACTTCACCGACCGCGGCAGCGAGCAACTCGTCGTCGGACCGGTCGGTGAGGTCGCGCCCGTCGCGCCCGAGGGAGATCCGCAACACGATCAGTGGCCGGGCGCTTTCGGGGCGCGGTTGCCAGTGTGGCCACTTCGAGCTCGCGAACGACACCGCAGTGACCCAACGCTGCACCGGTTTGGGCACGAGGTAACCGGAGTAGCCCTGGAGCTCGACCGGCCATTCGTCCGCCGGCACGGCCAACGTCACCATCACCACACCCGCGTGGTGGAACGTGGCCAACGACCGCGAGGCCTCCGGCGAGATGCCGGCAACGAGCGGCGCGGTGGTGCCCGCGGGTGTGGCGAGCACGATCGCGTCGGCAGCGAGAGGCGCGTCGTCTCCCTCGATCAGCACGCTCCAGCCGTGGTCGGCACGGACGATCGACGTGACGGTCGCGCCGGTGCGGAGATCCACGCCTGCCGCGCGCAGTGCGTCGGCCAGCGCGTCGGTGAGCGCGGCCATGCCGGCGATCGGCGTGGCGAAGATCGGGCCCGTCACCGCGGCCGACTTGGCGCGCATCCGCCTGCCGCCGATCAACAGGCTCCGGTTCTTCGACGCGAGGTCGAGGATCTGCGGCACGCCGTCGAGGCTGAAGTGGTCGGTGTCGGCTGCGTAGATGCTGCCGACGAGCGGGTCGACGAGCCGTTCGTGGACCTGCTTGCCGAACCGCTTGCGGATCAGCTTGCCGACCGAGTCCGCACCCACACCGGTGGCGGGCAGGATCGGTTCCAGCGCGGCGCGGAGCTTGCCCGGCCAGGTGAGCAGCTTGGAGCGGGCGAGCTTGCGCAGGTCGGTCGGCACCCCGAGCATCAGACCCTCCGGGATCGAGTGCATGCCGTGCCACCACACCGACGCCGAACCCGCAGCTGGCGACGTCAACCGGTCGCCGAGGCCGAGCTCCGCGGCCAGCGCCATCGCCTCGGGCACGCGTGTGAGGAACGCGTCGGCCGCCTCATCGACGCCGTCGACGCCTGCGAACGTGCTCGACCGGATCTTGCCGCCGAGGCGATCATCGGCCTCGATCAGCGTCACGGTCGCGTCGGGCAGCTCCTTCGTCAACCGGTACGCCGCGGTGAGGCCGGTGATCCCGCCGCCGACGACGACGACCGATGCGCTCACCCGGCGACCGCACCGACGACTCGCGCCGCGAGCGCGGCCATCACCGCGGGATCGTCGTTGACGCACGTCGTGCGATCGAAGGCGAGGCCGAGCTCGTCGGCGAGGTGCTTGGCCTCGATGTCGAGGTCGTAGAGCACCTCCAGGTGGTCGGCGACGAACCCGCACGCCGAGACCAGCACGCCGTCGGCGTTCTCGCTGGCGCCGAGCTCGCGCAGCACCGCGAGGATGTCCGGTCCGATCCACGGCTCCGGCGTGCGCCCCGCCGACTGCCAGGCGATCGCCCATCGGCTCCACGCGCCGAGCCCTGCGGCATCCGCGACGGCGGCAGCGGTGGCGCGCAGCTCGCCGGGGTACGGATCACCGGCGTCGATGATCCGCTGTGGCAGTGAGTGCGCGGTGAACAGCACCTTGGTGTTCGACGGCATCGGCGCGAGGCGTCGGCGAACGTCGGCGGCGAGGAACTCGACGAACGCCGGTTCCGTCGCCCAGCTCTCGATCGGGGTGACCGCGATGCCGTGCGGGCTCGCCGCTGCGCGTGCCCGGTCCATGTACTGACCGATCGAGTACGAGCTGAAGTGGGGGGCGAGCACGAGCCCGACGATGTTTCGGAAGCCCGCTTCGGCCAACTCGTCGACGGCCGTCTCGATCATCGGTGCGGCGTGCTTCAGACCAAGGGTGACGGAGAACTGCCCCGGCGCCTGCGCGTCGAGCGCGCGCTGCAGAGCGTCGCGCTGCGCTTCGGTGCGCTCGGTCAACGGCGAGATGCCTCCGATCGCGTCGTACCGGCGGACGAGGTCGGCCAGCTGCTCATCGGTCGGCGGGCGGCCGCGGCGGATGTCGGTGTAGTACGGGAGGATCTCGTCGGCGGTGCGCGGTGTGCCGTACGCCATCAGCAGCACGGCCGTGCGGGATGCGCTCACGTCGCGGTGTGCTCGTGCACGTAGTCCACGATCTGCTCCAGCACCCCCGGGTCGGTGTTCGGTTGCACGCCGTGCCCGAGGTTGAAGATGTGGGCCGGGTGGCCGCCGTTGTCGGCCAGCACGTCGGCGCAGCCCTGCTCGGCGACGCCCCAGCCGGCGAGGACCAGCGATGGATCGAGGTTGCCCTGGACGACGGTGTCCGCTCCGAGTCGAGCTCGCGCATCGGCGATCCGCGTCCGCCAGTCCAGTCCGATCACCCCGGCGCCCGCTGCGTACATCGGCTCCAGGATGTGATCGCAGCCGATGCCGAAGTGGATGCCGACCGCATCCGGGTGGCTGGCAGCGAGCTCGGCGAAGACACGCGCCGAGTGCGGTTGGGCGAAGCGCTCGTAGTCGCGTCGACTCAGCGCGCCGGCCCACGAATCGAACAGCTGGAACGCGGACGCGCCGGCATCGAGCTGGCTGGCGATGGACGCGATCGCGTGATCAGCCAGGCGCGACATCAGCTCGTGCCACGTGGCTTCGTCGGTGTGCATCAGCGCCTTGGTGTGCTCGTAGGTGCGGCTCGGCCGGCCCTCGATGAGGTAGCTGGCGACGGTGAACGGGGCGCCCGCGAACGCCAGCAGCGGTACGTCCAACTCCGCAGCGAGGATGCGCACGGTCTCGATCACATACGGCGTGTCGGTGGTCGGCTCGAACACCCGGACGCGTTGCAGATCAGCCGCGCGACGGAACGGGTCACTCGCCACCGGACCGGTGCCCGGAGCGACGTCGATGCCGAAGCCGATCGCGTGCGCCGGCACGACGATGTCGCTGTACAGCACGGCGGCGTCGACGCCGTAGCGCTTCACCGGCTGCAGGGTGATCTCCGCCGACAGCGCCGGGTTCTTGATTGCGTGGAGGATGCTGCCCTCGCCGCGAACGGCCTTGTACTCCGGCAGGCTGCGGCCCGCTTGACGCATGAACCAGACGGGCGTGTGCGACGAGCGCCGGCCCCGCGCTGCGGCTATGAACGGGGCATCCGACAAGACGGTCATCGGCGCGAACGATATCGGCATGCGGTCGCGCCGGCCCAACGACCGACTTGTTCCGAACTCGCGCCGCACACGCGCCGAATCCTTCGTTGACAAGTGGTTCGGGAGAAGTCATTCTTGTGCGCCGCCACTCGCGGATGGATGTGCCGTGGGGACGGTGGTTGGGGGATGTCATGGGAGCGAAGCTGAGTCGGCTGATCGTGTGCTGCGCGTTTGCGTTCGTGCCGGTGAGCCTCACGTCATTCGGGCCGTCGGATGGTCTGGCGCACGCCGCTCCAGCCCCGTCCGCGCACACCGAGCGTCCGATGTGCAAGGCCGGCACGTACAAGAACGTGAACGGCAAGTGCATCAAGAAGCCCGGCTCGAATCCCGCGGGCGCGACGGCGAAGTGCAAGGACGGGACCTACTCGTACTCGACCCATCGAAGCGGCACGTGCTCGGGCCACAAGGGTGTCTCCATCTGGTACTGAAGCGCACACTGACGACTGCGTCACTGAACGATCCCGAGGGGATCGATCAGTCACACGGTTCTGCCGTCGGGCGCGGAGAAGGGCGCGGCTGGTGTCGCCTGCAGGTCAGACGACGGTGCTCCGCTCGGCGGAGGCGCTGTGGCGCAGGCCGAGGTCGATCGCCAGGTCGAGGAAGATCTCGGCCATCGCGGCGCGGTAGCTGAGGTGGATCTCACCGGTGGCATCGGTGCGGCCGAGGAAGCTGGTCGCTCCCAAGCGCTCCACGCCTGCGGAGCGCGAGGCGAGCACCCGCTCGATCGCCGCCGAGAACAGATCGGCGTCGGCCGCGTCGGCGCGAGCCAGCTCCTCGATCGCTTCGATGACTGCATGACGCTCGATGGTCCCGAAGACGTCTCCGCCGTCAGCACCGATCAGGCCGATGTTGCGGGCTGTCATCATGACATCCATGTCGTTCCTGCTTTCCGTTGCGTCCTGTGAGCGATCTGCTTCATTTCCATGTCTACGAGAACCAGTGCCCTCGAAGATGTATTTCGTGACACCTGTCGCTCAGTTTGTTGGGTCGGCGGTGCCGATCCGGGTTCTACCGCTGGATGATCAAGAACTGGCCAAGATCCCTGTCGTCGATCGTCCGGGCGATGCCCGGTCCGAGCACGCAAGCCTGGATCAGGCCGGCAGGTTGGCCTCGATGTCAGCGACGAGCTTGGCGTCATCCGGAGCGACCATCGGGCTGTAGCGCGCGACGATCTCGCCGGCGGGGGAGATGAGGAACTTCTCGAAGTTCCACCGAATGTCGCCATCGGTGCCTTCGGCGTCCGCGACCTTGGTGAGGTCCTGATAGATCGGGTGGCGATCGTCGCCGTTCACGTCGACCTTCTCGAACATCGGGAACGTGACGCCGTACGTCGTGCTGCAGAAGGTCTCGATCTCCTCGGCGCTGCCCGGCTCCTGCGCTCCGAACTGGTTGCAGGGGAAGCCGAGCACGCTGAAGCCCCGATCGGCGTACTGCTTCTGCAGCTCCTCGAGCCCGGTGTACTGCGGCGTGAGGCCGCACTTGGAGGCGACGTTGACGACGAGCAGCGCCTTGCCCTTGTAGTCGTTGAGCCTGGCGTCGGCACCCTGCAGGGTGTGGATGGAGTGGTCGAGGACGGTCATGTGGTGATTCTTGCAGCGGATCGAATCGTTCGTGCGCCTCCTCGTCGTGCTGACAGAATCAGCCGATGACCTCGGACCTCTTCTCTCTCGCCGGCAAGACAGCACTCGTGACCGGCGGCAGCCGCGGCATCGGCGCGATGATCGCCCGCGGCCTGCTCGACGCTGGAGCGACGATCGTGATCAGTTCGCGCAAGATCGGCGAGCTCACCGCGGCGCAGCAGGAGCTGGCTCAGTACGGCGATGTCGCGGCGCTGTCCGCCGACGTCAGCACGGTGGAGGGCGTCAAGGCGTTGGCAGCGCAGGTGGGCGAGCGGTTCCCCTCGTTGAACATCTTGGTCAACAACGCCGGGGCGACGTGGGGTCAGCCGATCGAGGAGTTCACCGAAGCTGGTTGGGACCGCACGGTCGACACCAACCTCAAGGGCGTGTTCTTCCTGACCCAGGCGCTGCTGCCGAACCTGCGCGCCGCGGGCACGTTCGACGACCCGGCGCGGGTGATCAACGTCGGCTCGATCGACGGCCTGCACGTCAACCCGATGGACACCTATCCCTACTCGGCCAGCAAGGCCGGCGTGCACCACATGACCCGCGCCCTGGCCCGCCGCCTCGGGCCCGACCACATCACCGTCAACGCGATCGCTCCGGGACCGTTCGAGAGCAAGATGATGGCCTCCACGTTGGAGGCGTTCGGCGACTCGATCGCGAAGTCGGCGCCGCTCGGCCGCATCGGCCGGGCCGACGACATGGCGGGCGTCGCGGTGTACCTCGCCAGCCGGGCCGGGGCGTACGTCACCGGCGCGATCATCCCGGTCGATGGTGGGATCGGCACCACCTCGTAAAACCGGCGACCGCCGATAGAGTTGTCAGACCTTTGTTCCGGGTGCCCACCCGGCTCGGCCCGAAAGCATGACTCAACAACACCCCGATCTCGCCGACGAGCAGGCTTACATCGACCACGCGTATGAGTGCCTGGAAGCCAGTCGCTCCGATGCGTGGAAGTTGCGGAACATCC
>JAOBWO010000318.1 GCA_025463415.1 Acidimicrobiales bacterium
GATCGCAAGGAAAGTGAATGGTTGCACGGCGAGATGCCGAAGACGACGACCTGAGTTGGCAACACACCGCCGCGTGCCGCGGTGAGACCGCCTCGTCGTTCTACCCCCCGATCCACTTCGAACGCAAAGAGCTGCGGCTCGCACGCGAGCGAGTGGCCAAATCGATCTGCGGCCACTGTCCCGTGCGTCAGCAGTGCCTCGCGTATGCGATGCGCACTGCCGAGCCGCACGGCATCTGGGGCGGGCTGAACGAGATCGAGCGACGCCAGCTCGTCAATCGAGTGGTCTGACCTCTCGAACCGGCAAGCCTCATCGACCCGGTAGTCGGGGTCCGGCGACGCGGACATCGTCACGCCGGCGGGTCACGCCGCGCCCGTCGAGCTCAGCCAGCAACGGCAGCGAGTGCTTGCGACTGGAACCCGTGGCGTCCCGGAACTGCGCGACCGTGAACCCGTCGGGATGTGCCGCCAGTAGGTCAGCTGCCACGTCTGCTGCGGCGTCGATCACTCCCGGGTGGAAGCACACGCCGTCGCGCTCGATCAGCAATCCGCGCTTGACGAGCTGACGCAGCTCATTGCGATCCACGCCGGTCGCGTCGGGTGGCGTGAACCAGCCGGTGAACACCGCTGCGACGAACGGGTGGTCGGCGAGTGGATCGGGTGCGGCCACGGCGCGCACGGTGCCGTTGTCGATCGCGACGTCGTCGAGCGTGGCCAGCACGGTGCGCTCACGATCATCGAAGGCGGCGACGTCGATGCCGTTCGCGCCCGCCTGCTGAACCCGGGCGCGGACCGATTCGGTGAGCCGGTCGATCGCCTCGGGCAGGACGACCCACCCGCCGATCGTCGGCTCGTGATCGACGCCCGTGAGGCGTTGCAGGTCGTCGACCCGCACCCAGCCGCGCTCGCGCACGAGCCGCTCGACGTCACGGTCGGGACGGGCCTTCGAGGCGGGCAGCACGGGCTGGATGTCGAGCACCTCGCCGCCACCGATGGTCTCGCCGCGTCCCGACTCGCGCAGGATGAATCGATCGCCGGGCAACAGGGCGAGGTCCGTCTCCAGGTGCAGCCGGACGAGGCCGGAACCGCCGGGCTCGATGACCTCGGAGCCGAGGACGCGCACCTTCGCCGGGAACTCCCCCGACCCGATGTAGGCGACGTAGGCGCCGCGCCGCGAGACGTCGTGATCGAGTCGGGCCAGCACCTGGAGCGAGGCGTCGAAGCGACGGGTCGGCAACCATTGCGCGCCGTGCACCACGGCGTCGCCGCGTTGCACCTCGGTCTGCTCGATGCCGGCCAGGTTGATCGCCACCCTGTTGCCGGGGCCGATCGACCCGAGCGTCTGCCCGTGCGACTGGAGGCTGCGGACGCGCACCTCAGCGTGGCGCGACCCGACCGCGACGCGGTCGTCGACGGCGAGGGTGCCCCCGCTGAGCGTGCCGGTGACGACGGTGCCGCTGCCCCGAGCGGCGAAGACGCGGTCGACCCACAGCCTCGGACGTCCACGATCGTGCGCCGCGGGCGTCTCCGCCACCAGCGTGTCGAGCGCCATCCGGAGGTCGTCCAAACCGAACTGCACGGTGGGGCCGGCAGCCACTGGGACGATCGGCGCATCGGCCAAGAACGTGCCGGCGACGTGATCGAGCACCTCGAGCACCGCGATGTCGCGCCAGTCGTCGTCGACGAGATCGACCTTGGTGAGCGCGATCACACCATGCCGCACACCGAGCAGTTCGAGGATGCGCAGGTGCTCCTCGCTCTGCGGCTTCCAGCCCTCCGTCGCGGCGACGACGAACAGGCATGCATCGACCGCGCCGACGCCCGCGAGCATGTTGCGCAGGAAGCGGACGTGCCCGGGCACGTCGATGAAGCTGATGCCCTCACCGCTCGGCAGATCGACGTGCGCGAAGCCGAGGTCGATCGTGAGCCCGCGGCGTTTCTCCTCCTCGAAGCGATCCGGATCGGTACCGGTGAGCGCGAGCACGAGCGAGCTCTTGCCGTGGTCCACATGACCGGCGGTGGCGACGACCCTCACGATGGGCAGTGTTGCAGCTCAGCGCGCGGCGAGGGCGGCGCCGAGCAGCACGTCGTCATCGGGATGCACGCTGCGCAGGTCGAGCAAGGTGCGACCGTCGCGGACTCGCCCGATGATCGGGACCGCTCGATCGCGGAAGTGGGCGAGGTGGTCCCCGTCGATCACCACGGCAACGGAGGGCATCGTCGCGCCGGGGGCCGAGCCGGCGCCGGGCATCGCGGTCGACTTTTCGAGGGTGGCTCCGGTGGTGGAGGCGCACAACTCGGCGGCGCGTTGCCGGAGCACGTCGACGGGTGTGGCGACCATCCGCCAGAACGCGACGTCACGGGTGACGGTGCGGTCCAGGTACGACATCGCCGTCGCCTGCAGCGCAGCCAGCACCATCCCACCCGGGCGGAGCGCACGCGCCAGGGGATGGCGGGCGCACCGTTCGACCAGGTCGCGGTGACCTGCGATGATGCCTGCCTGGGGCCCGCCGAAGAGCTTGTCCCCACTGAACGTGACGAGCGCGGCCCCGGCCTCCAGGTTCTGCCGCGCTCCCGGCTCGCCGGCCAGCCACGCCGGCGGTGGACCGCTGAGCCATGGGCAGTTGGCGTCGATCAGTCCACTGCCGATGTCGGCGACGACCGGGACGTCGAGCGCCGCCAGCTCGGCGACCGAGGTCGACTCGACGAAGCCTTCGACGCGGAAGTTCGACGGGTGGACCTTCATCGTCAGCGCGACGGGCGATCCACCGGGGCGGCGCCCGCGCTCGATCGCTGCTGCGTAGTCGGCGACGCGCGTGCGGTTCGTCGTGCCGACGTCGACAAGCGTCGCGCCGGACTGCTCCATCACGTCCGGTACGCGGAACGCCCCACCGATCTCCACGCTCTCGCCGCGGCTGACGGCCACGCCGCGGTCGAACGCCAACGCGGCGAGCACCAGCATCACAGCCGCCGCGTTGTTGTTGACGACCATCGCCGCCTCGGCACCGCAGAGCTTGGCCAGCAGCTGTCCGACGGCGCGCTGCCGACTCCCGCGCTCGCCGGTCGCGAGATCCAGCTCGACGTTCATCGAGCGCTCCGGCTGACGTGCGCCGATCGGTGCCCGACCGAGGTTGGTGTGCAGCAGGACACCCGTCGCATTGACGACCGGCATCAGCAACGTTCGCCGGAACGCGAGCGCTCGAGCTGCGGCACTCTCCGGCTCCCCGGCGGCGATGGCCTCACGGGCGATGTCGACGCAGATCGCGAACGGCAACCCGACATCGGCCAGCGATCGGGCGAGCGCGTCTACCGACGGGGGCCGACCGGTGGTCGCCCGATCATCAGGGTCGTCTCGAGCGGTCGCCATCGTGTTCGAAACCTACCCCTCGCACTATCGTCGCCACGATGCTGTCCGTGCCGATCGTCCGCCTCGACCCGGACCTCGCCCTGCCGACCTACGCCCATCCGGGCGACGCCGGGCTCGACCTGTGCGCACGCGAGGACGGAGTCGTCATGGCGGGCGGCGGGCGGTTGGTGATGCCCACCGGCATCGCGATCGCCATCCCGCTCGGGTACGCCGGGTTCGTGCTGCCGCGCAGTGGCCTGGCCTCCAAGCACGGCGTCACCGTCGTCAACGCGCCGGGCCTCATCGATGCCGCGTATCGCGGTGAGATCAAAGTGGCGCTGCTGAACACCGACCCGCAGACGGACTATGCCGTTCACCGGGGTGACCGCGTCGCCCAGTTGGTCCTGCAGCGCGTGGAAGAGGTCGGCTGGGACGTGGTCGATCAGCTCGACGGCGACGACCGCGGTGGAGGCTTCGGCCACAGCGGCCGCTGACCCGTCGGCGCCTCTACTTCCAGGCGAACACGGGCTGCTCGAACTCGTCGACGCGCGCGTCCACCCGGCCTTCGAGCGCGACCCAGCGGAACTGCACCAGCACCGCGCCGGTCGGCGCGTGGATGAGGTCGCCGCCGAGCGGAACCTGCACCACCGGGCGGGTGCTCTCCGGGATGTCGACGAACCGCGGTGAGTCGGCGCGGCACAGCTCGCGCAGGCCGATCCGGTAGGCGAAGGCGACCTCGTCGGGGTTCGGGTGCAGCTCCACGTCGCCACCGCCCCACACCACGACGGGCGTGATGACGTACCCGGACCTCGTCGGGTAGTCGTCGAGCACACCCAGCACCGAGTCCGGCGGCAGGTCCAGGCCGAGCTCCTCGTGCAACTCGCGCAGCGCCGCGTGCTCGACGGACTCACCGGCATCGACCCGGCCGCCCGGCAGCGCCCACTGGCGCGAGTGCGCACGCAGGCTGGCCCGACGGCAGAGGAGGAAGGCAGCGCCACCCGCGACATCGGTCATCTGACCGTCGAGCCCGGTGGTGTCCGAGGGGATGGCCAGCAGCCGTCCCACGTCGGCTGGTGCAGGATCGACACCGTGACGCGTCGCGTCGCTGTCGACGACGACGATCGCTACTGCCGCGTGCCGGCGACCGTCCAGCGCACATTCGCGCCGCTCGTGACGGGCGATGTTGTCGACGATGTTGGCGCGCAATGCGTCGTCGTAGGGGATCACCCCCCGATCCTCACAGCCGGGCGACCTCAGTTGACGACGCAGCAGCCGTAGTGTCGCGGTCCGATGGTGCCACGACGGATGATCTCAGCTCTCGGAATCGGCTTCGTCCTCGCGCTCGCCGGTGCCGGTTGCAGCAGCGACAGCAAGGCTGCGACGACGACAGCATCAGCAACATCGACGACGACCTCGACCTCGACCTCGACCGATGCCGATGCCGCAGCGTCTGGGTCCACGCCGCCGGCAGGATCGACGGGTGGCACCGCGGGCGCAGTGTCGATGTGCGCACAGGTTCCGTCGGTGTCCGACATCCAATCGGTCGTCACCGTGACGCTCGGCGAGGGCGCATCGCAGAGCGCGAGCGGCAACGACTGCGTGTTCACCGACGACGCGCACACCACCACCGTCGCGTTCACGTTGGTCACCGACCCTGCCGCAGTCGCCAGCTTCGCCGACCTCGGCGCCGACACCGGTGCCGTCGACCTCGACAACCAGGACCTGCCCGGTGCCAAGGCGCAGGGCAACTCCGTCCTCTACGCACTGAACGACGCGCTGTACACGGTGCAGGTCACGTCGACCACGCAGAGCAACGACGTGTCGCTGCAACAGGCTGTCGTGCTGATGGACCTCTGGGTCAGCGACTGATCCCGCCGTCTCGATCGTCGCGACCCCATCCGTTGGCGCGGATGTCCGCACCGTCCGCGTCGAGCGCGCGACCGGCCCAGCGGAGAGCCCCCGGAGTCTCGCTGAGCTGCGCGATCAGTCCCTGCATCGGTGTCGAGTCGAGCTCGACGATCGCCTCGCGTGCGGCGTAGTGCGGATCCGCCGCGATGTCTGCCATGTCCATCACCGGACCGATCGCGGCCTCCGCAGCGGTGAAGGCCTCGATCACCTCGAACTGCGATCGTTGCGCACAGAACGCCACCATCACCGCTTCCAACGCTTCTCGGTTCGCCATCCGGTCTTGGAACGTGGCGAACCGCGGGTCGTCGCCGACACCGAGCAACCGCGTGACCCTGTCAGCCACGCTGTCGGCGCTGGCACTGACCGCGATCCAGCGATCGTCGTTGCAGCGGTAGGTGCCGCGCGGCACGGTGTACGGCAAGCCGGCGCCGAGTCGCTCCTGCATCTCCCCGGTCAACCGGTACAACGACAGCAGCGGGCCCATCAACTGGAACATGCTCTCGAGCAGCGTGACGTCGACGACCTGACCGACGCCGGCGCGCAGCGCGATCATCGTCGCAAGTGCTGACGACAGCCCGGTGACCTCGTCGGTGAGCGCGATCGGCGGCAGCAACGGCTGGCCCCCGGGCTCTCCGCTGATCGCCGACAGCCCGCTCATCGCCTCGGCGATCGTCGCGAAGCCGGCCCGGTTGCGGTAGGGGCCGGTCTGGCCGAACCCCGTGACGCGCGTGATCACCAGGGTCGGGTTGATCTCGTGCAGCGCTGCGGGCGCGAGGCCGAGCCGCTCCATCGTGCCGGGGCGGAAGTTCTCGACGAGGACGTGCGCGTCGCGCACCAGACAGCGCAGCACCTCGAGATCGTCGGGGTCCTTCAGGTCGAGCGCGATCGTGCGCTTGTTGCGGTTGATGATCTTCCACCACAGCCCCGTGCCGTCGCGCGGGTCACGCCAGGCCATGTTGCGAAGGCTGTCGCCGGTGCCCGGCCGCTCGACCTTGATCACGTCGGCGCCGAAGTCGGCGAGGTACGCCGCGCACTTCGGCCCGGCGATCACCGTGGACAGGTCGAGCACGCGCAGATCGTGCAGTGGTCCGGACTGGGCGCGATCCGGCTGCGGATCCGACGTGGTCACGGAACCCACTCCCCCAGGCGCATGCACGCCGCACCGATGTCGTCGGCAGAGCCGGCATACGAGAAGCGGGCGAAGCGGTGCCCGCGAGCGGTGTCGAAGTCGAGTCCGGGGGTGCTGGCCACGCCGAGCTCGTCCAGCCAGCGGCCGCACACATCCATCGAGTCCGCAGTGACGTGGGAGACGTCGGCGTACACGTAGAACGCGCCGTCGGCCTC
>JAOBWO010000177.1 GCA_025463415.1 Acidimicrobiales bacterium
GGCGACCGGCCGTCCCATCCCGCCACCGCCCGGCAGCGGCGGCCGTCCCGTGTCGGCCACGGGTCGTCCCATCCCGCCGCCACCCGGCAGCGCCCGCCCGGCCGCTCCCGGATCGCGCCCCGGCGGCAGCTTCTCGCCACGTCCCGGTGGAGCGCCCGGCGCTCGCCCGGGTGGTCCCACCGGCGCACGTCCCGGCGGCGGCTTCGCACCGCGCACCGGTGGTCCCGGCGGCGCTCGCCCCGGTGGCTTCCCGGCTCGCCCGGGTGGTCCCGGCGGCCCCGGTGGTCCTGGTGGCGCTCGTCCGGGTGGTCCCGGTGGCGCGCCCGGCGGCAACAACGGGCCTCGCCCGAGTGGCCAGCGCCGTGCGCCTCGCAAGGGCAAGAGCCGTCGTCGTCGTCGTGACTTCAACGAGCTGCAGCCCCAGTCGATGGGCAACTACACGAACAGTGATGCGCCCGTTCCCGAGGGCACGATCATCATCGAGCGTGGCGTGTCGGCTCAGGAGTTCGCTCCCAAGCTGAACCGCACCGCGGCCGACGTCATCCGCTTCCTGCTCAACAACGGCGAGATGATCACGGCGACGATGACGCTGGCCGACGAGCAGATGGAGCTGTTCGCGCTGGAGGTCGGTGCCGACCTGTTGCTGGTCGAGGCCGGCCAGCAGGAGGAGATGGAGCTCCAGGCGATGTTCGACGACAGTGACGACGAGGACGAGACGCTCCAAGCGCCCCGGGCCCCCGTCATCACGGTCATGGGCCACGTCGACCACGGCAAGACCACGCTGCTCGACAAGATCCGGCACGCGAACGTCGTCTCCGGCGAGGCCGGTGGCATCACCCAGCACATCGGTGCGTACAAGGTGAAGACCGACAGCGGCGCCGAGGTCACGTTCATCGACACCCCGGGCCACGCGGCCTTCTCGAAGATGCGTGCCCGCGGCGCGCAGGTCACCGACATCGTCGTGCTGATGGTCGCCGCCGACGACGGCGTGATGCCCCAGACGATCGAAGCGATCAACCATGCCAGGGCGGCCGACGTGCCGATCGTGGTGGCGTTGAACAAGATCGACAAGGACAACGCCGATGTCCAGCGCGTGATGGGCCAGCTGGCCGAGCACGAGCTGGTCCCCGAGTCCTGGGGTGGCGACACCATCGTCGTCGAGATGTCGGCCAGCCAGAACCTCGGCATCGACGACCTGCTGGAGCAGCTCGCCGCGGTGGCCGAGCTCGAAGAGCTCACCGCCAACCCGACGGGTCGGGCCAAGGGCATCGTCCTGGAAGCCAACCTCGACACCGGTCGTGGCCCCGTCGCGACGATCCTCGTCGACAAGGGCACCCTCAAGATCGGCGACCCGATCGTCGCCGGTGGTGCCTGGGGCAAGGTCCGCGCGATCATCAACGACCAGGGCAAGCAGATCAAGGAAGCCGGTCCATCCACCCCCGTGCAGGTCCTCGGCCTGTCGCAGGTGCCCAACGCCGGTGACGAGTTCCGTGCTGCCTCGAACGAGAAGACCGCCCGCCTCGTCGGTGAGGCTCGCCAGCAGCGAGCCACGCTGACCAACCAGCGCGGCGACGCCCGTGTCCAGCGCGGCGTCAAGCTCGAGGACATCTTCAGCCAGATCCAGGCCGGCGAGGTCGCCACCCTGAACATCGTCCTCAAGGCCGATGTGCACGGTTCGCTCGAAGCCGTCACGGAGAGCCTGCGCCGTCTCGAGCGCGAGACCGTCAAGCTCGCCTTCGTGCAGCGCGGCGTGGGCGGCATCACCGAGAACGACATCATGCTCGCTGCCACCACCAACGCCACGCTGATCGGCTTCAACGTCCGACCGGACCGCAAGGCCCGGGAGATGGCAGCCAGCGAGCACGTCGAGATCCGGACGTACGAGATCATCTACAAGCTGCTCGAGGACATCGAGCGGGCGATGGTCGGCATGTTGGCGCCGGAGTTCGAGGAAGTGGTCACGGGTGAAGCCGAGGTCCGCGAAGTGTTCCGCGTGCCACGCATCGGCGGCATCGCCGGTTGCTACGTGCGCTCGGGCGTCATCAGCCGCGGAACCAAGGTGCGCTTCCTCCGCGAGGGCGTCATCATCTGGAAGGGCAGCATCACGTCGCTCAAGCGCTTCAAGGAAGATGCTCGCGAGGTCCGCGAGGGCTTCGAGTGCGGCATCGGCCTCAGCGACTTCCAGGACCTCAAGCCCGGCGACATCATCGAGACGTTCGAAGAGCGCGAGATCCCCCGGGTCTAGAGCAGGACTGGGAGCGATGCCGCCGTACTGTGCGTCGGCATTGCTCCCAGAACGATTGCGGTCAGTCGGTAGCCTCGGGCCATCAGCGACTCAGCCTCCAATCTCGATGAGCAGTACCGTCCCTTCCGTCCTTTCGCGGACTGGGCGGCGATCGAGGTCGACCGGCGAGTGTGGGGCGCGTATGTCGAGCGACTGGAAGCTGCGCGAGTCACTCATCCAGCGAACGTCGCCGATGTCAACGCGAAGTCGTTGCGGAAAGCGGCGTATCACACGGGTGCGTTGGAAGGCCTTCACAGCGCAGACCGTGGCATAACGCTGACGATCGTCACGGCGGAACTCTGGCGTGAGGCATTGTCGAAGGAAGCTGGCGACGAGACGGTTCATCATGTGGATGCAGCGTTAGACGCCTTCGATCTGGTGCTCGATGTTGCTACATCCGAACAGCCCCTCAGTGAAGCGTTGATTCGCCGGCTGCACGAGATTGCGACGGCAGCTCAGACGACGTATCAGGTGGTGGCGGAAGTCGAGGGTAGACGAGTTGCGCAGGACCAAGCGCTTCTCAAGGGCGCGTACAAGACGAACCCCAACCATGTGCAGCAGCCGGATGGATCATTTCACTCGTATGCATCCGTCGCAGAAACACCGCACGAGATGCACCGCCTAGTTGCCGAGTCGCGTCTCGCCGAGTTTGAAAGTGCGCATCCGGCGGTCCAGGCCGCCTACGTCCATCACGCCCTTGCGTGCGTGCATCCATTCGCCGACGGCAACGGACGTGTAGCCAGACTTCTCGCGAGCATTTACCTGCTCCGTGCGGCGTCGGTTCCGCTGGTGATCTACGAAGACCAGAAGGCGTCGTACCTGACCGCATTGCGCGCGGCTGACACGGACGACGACGGAGCATTTGTCCGGTTCGTGGTCGATCGCGCAATTGATGCGATGGGTTGGGCGGCGGACGAGGTCAGCGGTGGTGACCTTGCTATCGCCAGCGGCAGGCTGCCTTCCGGTGAACATCTCGCAGCTCGGCGAGCGGCGGGGAGCCGACTCCAGGCCGTGTTGCAAGCGACGCTTGGAAACCTCACTTCCGTCCTGCCGAAGTGGGGGGACGAGTCTTGGGGCGTCGGCGCAGGGTCCGTCGAGATCTACCCGTCCGAGATCGCCGCGCCGCGAGTACCCAGCCCCGGTGCGAATGCACTGACCCTCTCTTTGTTCAGTCCAGTCGTGGGCTTTAGCAGTCAGCGATCACTGTGGGTTGTCGAGACGTTGCGACAGGACCAACCATTTCCACTCGGAGTGGTATCTGGAGCTTCAGTCCTCGATGTTCGCGAGTCGGACGTCCTGCCAGCAGTCACTACGGCGCTGCAGATCAGGCTTGAAGCATTCTGTCGGTCCATCGCTCGTCGCATGCTTGACGACTTCGAACGGGCGATCGCAGGGACGCAGCAGTAGCTGGTTCTGGCTTGAGACCGGCCCGATATCCTCTCGTCATGGCTGACCTCGACTTCTTCTTCGACCCGGTGTGCCCGTTCGCGTGGATCACATCGCGTTGGGTCACCGAAGTCAGCCAGCAGCGCGACTACGACGTCCGTTGGCGGTTCATCGCGCTGGCGGTGCTCAACGAGCAGCAGACCGGCGAGTGGTACACGCCGGAGTACCGCGCCGGCCACATGGCCGGGTTCAAGGCCCTGCGCGTCGCCGATCAGGTTCGCCTCACCGCGGACAACGCAGCCGTCGGCCGGCTCTACACCGCGCTCGGCAACGCGATCCACGTCAACCGCGCGCTCGGCCACGTCCGTGAGCATCCTGAGGTGTTGATCAGCGCAGCGCTCGTCGAGGCCGGGCTCGATCCGGCGCTGATCGCGCATGCCGACGACGAATCGCACGATGCCCATCTCCGCGCCGAGACGGCGCTGGCGCTGGAGCGAACCGGCAAGGACGTGGGCACGCCGATCATCACGTTCAACCCGGACACCGAGACGCCGTCCAGTTTCTTCGGTCCGGTGATCTCCAAGGCACCACGAGGGGCCGAGGCACTGAAGCTGTGGGACGCGATCATCACGATCGCCACCTCGAGCACGATGTCCGAGCTGAAGCGCTCGAACCGGGCCAAGCTCGACTTCACCTGACCCACGTCGATTCCAGCAAGGAGGCCGTCATGGCCAAATCAATGAAGCGCCGGGCGGCAGCGCCGTCACAGCACCGCTATCCCCGTGAGGCGCGACTGAACCAGTCGCTGCGCCAGGTCATCGCCGAGGAGCTGGTGGCGATCGACGACGAGCACCTCGACCTGGTGACGATCACGTCGATCGACGTCGATCCGGAGATGAACCGGGCGATCGTGTTCTTCGATTCGTTGAAGGGTGAGGATGCCGATGCCGAGATCCTTGTCGCACTTGCCCGGTACCGGGTGCGGCTGCAGAGTTCCGTCGCCCGCCAGATCCGCTCGAAGAAGACCCCGATCCTCGAGTTCCGCCCCGACGAGGTGATCCGCTCCGCAGAGCGCATCGAGCGGATCCTGCGCGACAACCCCAGCCCGGCGGTGCTCGACACCGACCCGGAGACCGACGCCGAGCCGGACACCGTGCTCACCGGTGAGAGCCCGGTTGCCCTGGAGAGCATCGACGGCGATGACGACGACGAGAACGAGGTCGCCGTCCTCGACATCGCCGATGGCCCGGCGTAGGCCGCCGACCGTCCATGGGATGACGGTCATCGACAAACCCGCCGGGCTGACCAGCCACGACGTGGTCAACCAGCTCCGGCGCCACTTCGGGGAGAAGCGGATCGGCCACGCGGGCACCCTGGACCCCGGTGCGACGGGCGTGCTGGTCGTCGCGGTCGGCAACGCCACCCGGCTGATGCGGTTCCTGTCCGGGGTCGACAAGTCCTACGTCGGCGAGGTCGTGCTCGGCTCGTCGACCTTTACGCTCGACAACGAGGGCGAGGTCCTCGCCACGTTCGACATGTCGGCGGTCACCATCGACGACGTCCGTCGCGTCGTGGCAGAGCACCTCGTCGGCGACATCGAGCAGATCCCGCCGATGGTCTCGGCGCTGAAGGTCGACGGCCGTCGCCTCCACGAGCTGGCCAGGGAGGGGATCGAGGTCGAGCGCGCCGCTCGGCCGGTGCACATCGCCCGCTTCGACGTGGAGCTCACGGACACGCCCGGCGTGCTGCGGATCGAGGTCGACTGCACGACCGGCACGTACATCCGCTCCCTGGCCGACGATCTCGGCCGCCTGCTCGGCGGCGGAGCCCACCTGCGCAACCTGCGCCGCACGCGGGTGGGCACGTTCACGCTGGACCAGGCCCAGACGATCGAGGCAGCGACCCTGCTGCCGATCGAGACGGCCGTTGCGCGACTGCCGGCAGTGACCGCCGATGCGGCGATGGTGGAGCACATCTCCCACGGCCGGCTGCTGCCGGTGTGGCCGGGCGAGGGGCCCTGGGCGGTCTTCGACTCGGTCGGCGATCTCCTCGCCGTCTACGAGCCGTTCCGCAACCAGCAGGCCAAGCCCGTGGTGGTCATGATCGGACAGTGACGCAGGTGTTGCGTCGGCTGCCGATCATGACCCGCAGTGCAGAGCGATGTTCAGGCTGAGGTACGTGCCGGCTTGCGGCGACGAGCGCCGGCCACCGCGACCAGGCCGATGCCGGCCGCCACCGAGATGACGCCGATCTGCAGCGTCGATGCCGAATCCGAACCCGTGATCGGGAGGGTCGCCACGGTGGTGCAGGTCGTGCTGTTGTTGCTCGAGCTGCTCACCGTGCCGGCGGGGCACGTGTGCGGGCAGTTCTGGCCGGCGCCGTAGCCGGTACCGTGACCGGTGCCGTTGGTGACGCAATGCGTCGGCGGCGGCGGCGGAAGCTGCTCGACCGTGGTCGTGGTCGGCTCCTGCGGGGGGTAGGCGTTGTCAGCGTGAGACGTTCCGGCGAGGCCGAACAGACCAAATCCAACACTGGCGATTAGAACAGCGATCCGACGCATCGTGGTGACTTCCTTCTCCGTTGCAATGGATCTCAGCCGATCCCCGAACGGGTCGAACCATAACAATTCGGCCGAAAAGTAGCCACAGATCGTCGATATCAAGACGATATCTTGCCACTTTGGGTGTGGCCAGAAACCGTCACCAGGGGGCGGTGTTCGCCAACTGTCTCGTGAGAACGTCCAGCTCAGCGGCAGTGGCAGCGACCTTTCCACGGCCGAGACCATACGGATCGGCGATGTCGTCGTGGCTTTCGTCGCCCATCAGATCGCTCGCTCGACGCCCTGCTGCGACGCTGGTCAGCCAGTCGTCCCACGAGCCATCCGAACGCCCATTGGCGCTGTGGCGGCGCAACAACTCACGCAGCGTGAACGTGCGCGGAAAGGTGGTGCGGTGCGATGCGACGACGACGCGGAGGTGCTCGCGAGTCATCGTCACGATCAGGTCCGCGCCCTCGGCATCGAGCAGCGCGCGGTCCATCTGGCGAGGAACGTGGCCGGTGATGTCGACACCGAGCTCCCGTACGGCCCCGACGGCGACCGGGTCGACGGGCAGCGAGAACGCCCTCGTACCGACCGACGTGACGGAAGCGTCGTGCCCTGCGGCACGGAGGTGGTGGAGCAACAGGCCGGCTCCCATCGGCGACCTGCACACGTTCGCGGTGCAGACCACTAGTACGCGCCGGGCCACGTGCCGAAATGTACCATCATGATGATGGCTCGCCGGCGGATCAAGGTCACCGGTCAAGACGCGGTCGCGGTGGCCTGCATCGCCGTACTGGCGGGTTTGTGGACCGTGCAGGCCGGGCCGTCACCCACGGGCACCACGGCGGTCGACGCCGTCCTCGTCTTCCTCTCCGCGGTTGCGGTCGTGTGGGCGGCGGCCAGCGCACCCTGGTGGGCCGGTGTGGTGGCAGCCGGTGTCGGATCGGCGCTCGTGTCCTCGAAGCCGTTCCTGTTGATCGCGCTGGTCGCGCTCGCCGGCGGTCTCGCGGTCGGTCTGGCCAAACGAAGCCTGCCCTGGTCCCGGGCGCTGATCGCCGGGGCCGCGCTGCAGCCGTTGGCGCGCATGGGCGGAGTTGGCTTCTTCGGGCTCAGCTCCATCTTCGGTGTCGGGGTGTCGATCTTGCTGATCGTGCTCGGCATTCGCCGCCGCCCGAGCAGGACCCGTCGGTTGATGTGGGCCGCGGTCGTGGGTGGGCTCGTGGTGATCTTCCTGTCGCTGGTCGGCCTGGCGGTCGCCACCGCCTCCGCCCGGCCGGAGCTGGAGAACGGCAACCGCGTCGCGCGGCAGGGCATCTCGATGCTGGCGAAGGGCGACCTCGCCGGTGCCGAGAAGGCGTTCGCCAACGCGACGATCATCTTCGGCCACGCCGACGACTCGTTCAGCGCAGCGTGGGCCCAGCCATCGCGCCTGCTCCCGGTGATCGCCCAGAACCGCGACGCCGTGTCCGCGCTGGTGTCCGGGGCGCAGACCTCGATGCGGCACATCACCGACGCGCTGAAGTTGATCGACCTCGACAAGCTCCGCCCGCGCGGCGGTCAGATCGACATCGCCACCGTACGCGGGCTCGAGGTGCCGATCGAGGGGCTGAACGCAGCGCTCGACGAGCTCGATGCCACCGTGCGCGGCGTCAGCGACAGCGGGTGGGTGGCCGCGCCGATCCGTGACCGGGTGGCCGCGCTGCGGGTCGACATCGCCAAGCAGAAGGTCCGCGGTGCGAACGCGCTGCAGGTCGTCAAGAACGCGCCGGCGATGCTCGGCGGCGACGGCAAGCGCGTCTACTTCATCTCCTTCCTCACACCTGCCGAGGCGCGTGGTGGCGGCGGGTTCATGGGCAACTGGGCCGAGCTCGTGATCGACAACGGGAAGTTCTCGGTCACCAAGTTCGGCCGTCACTCGGAGCTGAACCTGGGTGGCGATCCTGCGACACGATCGATCACCGGACCGTCGAACTGGGTCGATCACTGGGGACCCTACGGATTGATCCGCAGTGACGGCTTCGCGACCTACTCGGTGTGGTCGAACGTGACGATGTCCCCGAACTTCCCCGACACCGCCGAGGTGATCAGCCAGCTGTACCCGCAGAGCGGCGGGCGCAAGGTCGACGGCGTGATCAGCCTTGACGTGTTCGCCCTGGCCAAGCTGCTCGACATCACCGGCCCGGTCACCGTCGACGGCCTCACGACCCAGCTCGATTCCGCCAACCTGGCGCAGTACCTGCTCAAGGACCAGTACCTCAACGCCGACG
>JAOBWO010000389.1 GCA_025463415.1 Acidimicrobiales bacterium
CTGAGGCTCGCTGACATGCCCCGGTAGGGTGCTGCCGTGCGGTTCGCCTCCCCGACGGTCGCTACGAGGTTCGCTCGATGCGCATTCTGATCGTCGAGGACGAAGCGTTGATGGCGGAATCTCTGCAGATGGGCCTGGAAGCCGAAGGGTACGTCGTGGAAGTCGCTCGCGATGGGATCGACGGGCTGTGGCGAGCGTCCGAGTTCGCATTCGACGCAATGGTGCTCGACATCATGCTGCCCGGTCTCAACGGGTTCGTTGTCGCCGAACGGCTACGACGTGCAGGTCGGCAGCTCCCGATCCTGATGCTGACTGCGAAGAACGGTGACTTCGATCAGGCCGAAGCGCTGGACACCGGGGCTGATGACTTCTTGTCGAAGCCATTCTCGTTCCCGGTGCTGCTCGCACGTCTTCGCGCGCTGATCCGCCGCGGGTCGAATGGACGCACAGCGGTGGTCACCGTGGGAGATCTCCACATCGATACGTCGCAGCACCGATGCTGGCGCGGCGCCACGAACATCGAGCTCACCTCGAAAGAGTTCGCGCTGCTCATCTACTTGGTTCATCGCGAGAACGAAGTGGTGACGAGACCCGAGATCCTCCACCACGTCTGGGACGGCAAGGACGACTTCGACACCAACATCGTCGACGTGTACATCGGCTACCTGCGCCGCAAGATCGACACCCCGTTCGGCCGATCCTCGATCGAGACCCTGCGCGGCACCGGCTACCGCCTCGTTTCCCGGACGTCGTGACGTGCACCTCCTCGGGCGACGGGCATCGGTCAGAGTTCGCATCACGCTGCTCTCCGGTGGTGTGGTCGCTGCCGCGCTGATCGCGGCCTCGTTTGTCCTCCTCGGCATGCTCCACGACAGTGTCCTCCAAGCACAGACGGGAAGCGCACGACAGCAAGCAGCGGAACTCGAGACGTTGGCGCGCGACGGTCCGCTTCCAACGCTGCTGCCAGCGCTGCAGACTCCGTGGCTCACCGTCGTCCAAGTCGTCGACGCGGATGGTGGAATCATCGCGGCAAGTAGTCAACTGCAAGGTTCAAGAGCTCTGTTGCCGGCGTCGAGTCTCGGTCGCCGCGTCCTCCATGATGTGAAAGGCCTGCCAGACGGTCCGTGGCTCGCCGAGGGCATCGCTGCCACGATCCGGGGCCAAGCAACAACGGTCATCGTCCTGACCTCCGTCGAGGAGAGCGAGCACAGCGCCGGGGTCCTTGGTAACGCGTTGATGATCATCGTGCCCGCCCTCGTCGCGCTCGTCTGCCTGTTGGTCTGGGTCGTGGTCGGTCGCGCGCTGCGACCGGTCGAGCTGATGCGTGCCGAGGTGGCCCAGATCACGGCCAGGCACCTCGACCGGCGAGTACCGACACCCGCAGCCAGTGACGAGATCGCCCGACTGTCCCACACCCTGAACGACATGCTCGACCGACTGCAGGTTGCCACCGACGCACATCGGCGATTCGTGGCCGACGCCTCACACGAACTGAGATCCCCCATCGCGAACATTCGTACGGCACTCGAAGTCGTGCTGCAACACCCTGAGCCCGCTCCGTGGCGATCGGTCGCCACCCGAGTCCTTCAGCAGGACGCACGAATGGAGCGTCTCACCGACGACCTGTTGCTCTCCGCGCGCGCGGATGCAGGAGTACTCGACGTTCGCCTCGCCCCGGTCGACATCGCGTCTCTCATCACGCACGAAATTGCTCGCCGCAGCCCAAACGACGTGGCCCTCGAATCCGAACCGGAGCTGCCGATCGTCACGATCTACGCTGACGCCGACCACATCACACGGATCCTGTCCAACCTCATCGACAACGCCCTCCGACACGCGAGGAGCCGTGTCACGGTCGGCCTCGCAGCCAACCCGACTCAGATCGAGATCACCGTCGTGGACGACGGACCGGGAATCGCACCGACAGATCGCGACGCAATCTTCGATCCATTCGTCCGACTCGACGGCCATCGAGCTCGCGACAGCGGTGGCACAGGACTCGGCCTGACCATCGTCCGTCAGCTGGTCCGCGCACACCACGGCACCATCTCCATTGGCGACACAAACAGCGGCAGCTCATTCATCATCCATCTGCCGCGCATCACCAAACAACCCAGTCCCGCCGATTGGACGCCGTCAGAACCGTAACTGGGTCTGTCAGAACAACGGTGTAACTGGTCTGGCTCATGTGGTTGTCGTTGAGATGGTAGACCTCAGAAGAGGCGGCCCTCGAAGGTGATCGCGAAGGCGTTGGGCGCTGGCTTCCAGCGGTTCGTCCAGCGCTCTTGGCCGCTTCCTTTGGGGTCGAGTGAACGCACGAGGAGGTAGAGGCATTTCATCGCGGCTTGCTCGTTGGGGAAATGCCCGCGGGCGCGCGTTGCACGCCGGAACCTGGCCTTCAACGACTCGATCGCGTTCGTGCTGTAGATCACCCGGCCGATCTCCGGGCTGTAGTCCAAGAACGGCACGAACTCGGCCCACGCGTTGTTCCACAGGGTTTTGATCGCCGGATAGCGGTTGCCCCAGATCGTGTGGAACTCGTCCAAGCATCTGGCGGCGTCGGCTTCGTTGACTGCGGTGTAGACGGGTCGGAGATGCCTCCGCTCGGCGGTTTCTGAGGAAGATGCAGCGACTCGGCGCGAGGTCCTCGACTGTTGGACGGATCGTCATCCAGATCGACCCTGCCTCGTCGGAGCCGGGAAGCTGCGTCAAGACACTGGACCTACTCGTTGGTGGGACCGATCAAGAAATCCTCAGGGGATCGGTAGGTCGGGCTGACTGTCGCCTGACCGCCGTCGGTCAACATGGGATGGGTTCGGCAAGCGTCAGCGCAGGCGTCGATCGGGAACAACCTCGTGTCGTAGGTGCACACGATCGTCGCCGGGGAGGACGCAAAGACGATGTTGACTAGCGACTCATACCGAGTCCAGGCGGCGATTTCGGCTTCTGACTGATGTTCCCATGCGGCCTCGGCGACAACTCGGATCCAGTTCGCGCCGGCTGCGAACTCGTCCTTGACGAAGGCTGTATAGCGCGCCAACGCGTTCCGGGGCGATCGGTACCAGTCCGCCCAATCTGCAAATGTGATCCCCTCGGCACGGTCATCGAGCGCGTCGCGAAGAAGCACTGTCTTGGCTTGGGTCGTGACGGCGAGCACGCTGTGGGAGCGCGTGATGCCCTCGATGAGGAACGGGACAGCGCCCTCGAGGAACTCTTCATCAGAGGCGTACGACAGGACTTGATGCTGAAAGAGTTTCGGTGCGATCGCCGATTCGGTTCCGATCAAGTAGTCGACACTCAAGTGCAACGCGTCCGCGAGGGCAGCCAACGTGCTCAATCGGATGTCTCTTCGCCTGCCCGATTCGATCTGCGCAATTGCCGGCCAACTCACCCCGGAGTTGTACGCAAGCACCTCGCGGCTCCACCCAACGCGCTCGCGAGCGGCGCGGACGCAATTGCCGATTCGAGACGGTGCCACGGCACCAGCCTATCCTTCCCGGGCCATGTTCTTGTGACTCCGTCAATCGACAGCGTCAGTTGACAGTAGCGTCACGATCGACGACAATGGAGCGCGTGAGGTGCCGCCAATGAGCCGCAAGCTGACGACGTGAGCCCTGAAGAGAAATGGCCGGCCGATCAAGATCGAAGCCATCTCTCGAACAGATCCTGGAGCCTCAGCGGGCTTGTTCAAGCGAGTGCCCGATGAGCGACCCCTTTACGGAGATGCGAGAACACGTCTGGCGGCTGTGGGCGCCGTCGAACGACTCGATGGCGTCGCCCGACGGCAGGCTCGTGCTCGATTGGAGACTCGAGGTGATGGACCGCATCGAAGCAATCGAGCGCTTCTTGGACCGAGCCGATGAGGATTGACTGAAATTGCCTGTGCCTTGTGTCTGTCGCCCGGGCGTCGCTCGATGTCAAGCCTGGTATAGCTTGATCCGGTCACTTCACTGCGCCTGGGCCGTTCTGCACGGGTGCTGCCGAAGCCTGGAGGAGGAACCAGCGATCCTCCGTCGAGGAGGGACACGAATACTCGATTTCGAAACGCTTGCCCCGTCGCTGGCGACAGAGCAGCAGCGCCCCGTCCAGAACCAGACCCGTGAGGACCTGCGCTCAAGAGCGCTCGAGGCGCTCACGACCAGAAGCCGTTGATGTCGACGATCAGGTGCGTGGAGGGCTGGTTGAAGATGCAGAGCGCACCCTGGCCGGACAGCACTCCGGTGACCGCCGCGGAAACAGCGTGGTCCTCGACTGCGTTCAGCGACGAGACGACCGGTCGGGCGATCGAGCAGGGCCACACCGAGAGGAACCCGCTGCCGGTCGTGCCTGTGGCGGTGATGTTCAAGGAGACCACGACGGCATCGGCCGGGATGCCGCGTGCGCCCGCGAGCTGCAGGACGTTGGTGGCACCGGTGGTGAGCGGTGACCCGCCTCCACCCAGGTCGAGCGCGACCTGGCGGTCCCGGGTGTCCGTCAAACGAGTGGCCAACAGCGGCGTGAACCGCAGACCGGGGCCCTCGATCATGTAGCCGGCGAGATCGACGACGAGGTCGACCTCGTGCGGGCTGTAGAAGCAGACGGACCCGGCCCGGCTCAGCGGCACGATGGCCGTGTTCGACTGAGGAGCGCCGCTGACCACATTGACGCTGGACACGACCGGCCGCTGCGTGGTGCATGGGAAGGTCGTCACGAAGGTGGCGACGCCTGCGTTCACGGCGGTCACGTTGAGCACCACAGCCGTCGCTCCGGCGGGCACGATGGTATCGGTGCCGGCGAGGTGCAGTTCACGGGTCTGGCCTGCGGCGAGGCGTGTGGAGGTGCCGCCGTCGGTGCGGGTGTCCATCACCCGTCGCGGATCGGTCGGCACGAGACGACCCGACGACGCCGGTGCGACGAAGCCATTGATGTCCACCACGAGATCGACAGCGGTGTTCGAGAACACGCACACGCCGCCGTTCGCGTCGAGCGGAACGATCGCCGCGTTGGCCACGATGGCCGCTGCGTCGAAGTTCACCGTCGACACGTTCGGCACCGTGGTGTCACATCCGTAAACTGAATCGAAGCCGGGCAGGGTGGCGAGCACGGCGGTGAAGTTGGCGCTGATCGCGGTGGCTCCGGCCGGAACGGATCCGACGCCGGTGACCTGGATGCGGCGCACCTGGCCGGCCCCGAGCCGCGTGCCGCCGAGTCCCTGGCGCGTGTCGGCGAGGCGAAACGGTGCAATGGTCGTGAACCCGCCGGCCGGTGCCAGCACGGTGGTGTCCTCGACGGGTGTGGGTGCCGGCGTCGTCGGCACGGTCGGTGTCGGTGCGGCCGGTGCCGGGGTGATGGTCATCGTCGCCGCCGGATCGACCGTGAACGACCACCGGACCGTGCGCACGGCGGTGGTGACGGTGACGACATACGTGCCGGGATCGAGCCGGTTCCGGGGCACCACCGTGACGGCGTTGCTGCTCTGGAGGATCGCCCGCGCCGTCGCGTCGTTGACGTTCTCGGCAGTAAGCGCGCAGGCCTGCACCGGTCCGGCCGGTCCAGTGATGGTCGCCGACACCTGCCGAGGAGCTTCCGGCAGCATCGCGATGACCGGGAGGCCACCGCCGGACGGCCAGCCGCACAACGTCACCGGGTTGGGGCTCTCGGCAACGAACTGGCTGAGGCTGGTGGTGGTCCCGTCGCCGGGCCAGACGACCGGAGCGGCGGGAGGGGTCCAGGCCGGCAGCCCCGAGAGGACGTCAAGCGTCGCGCCGGAGTGCCACGGGTTCGTCGAGTTGTTGACGCACGAGCCGTAGCCGATCGAGGCGAGCTCGGGCCGCAGGATGCCGATCGCGTGGAACGGGCCCGACATCCAGAGCTCGACATAGGCCTGACCGGTCATCGACGCCGCGCTGCTGACGGCGACGTTGCTCTTGTTGCCCGTGTCGTCGCCCGCCGTCGTGTAGCCCGCCCTGCCCGGAACCTCGTCGTGGGCGATGCCGTTCTGGAGCATGTAGCACGAGTGGTTCGTCGCACTCT
>JAOBWO010000392.1 GCA_025463415.1 Acidimicrobiales bacterium
GGCAAGGGCTACCAGATCGTGCAGGGCATGTTCGCGATCGGCGACGGTGGGCTCGGCGGTGCGGGCCTCGGACAGGGTCACCCGACCCTGATCCCCGCGGTGCAGAACGACTTCATCTTCGCCGGCATCGCCGAGGAGCTCGGACTCTTCGGGGCCACGGCGATCCTGATGTCGTTCATGCTCATCGTCGGGGCCGGGCTGCGCGTGGCCGTGCGCGCGGAGCGTCCGTTCGAGAAGCTGCTTGCCACCGGCCTCACCGCACTGCTCGGCGTGCAGGCGTTCATCATCATCGGTGGCGTCATCCGCGTCGTCCCGCTGACCGGCATCACGTTGCCGTTCGTCAGCTACGGCGGCTCGTCGCTCGTCGCCAACTACGTGCTGCTGGCGCTGCTGATCCGCGTCAGCGACAGCACCTCGAGGCGCATCGGCGAGCTGCCCGACGACCCGACGATCAACGAGCGCTTCGCGGCGTGGCGGCTGCGTCGCCGGCTGCGCAAGCAGGTCGGCGCGGTGCCCGGCGACGACACCACGTACGCCGCGTCCGGGACACGCCAGTGAGACCGCCGGGATGAACAAGCAGATCCGCCGCCTCGCCGCCGGACTCCTCGTCTGCTACCTGATCCTGTTCGTGCAGCTCAACCTGCTCCAGGTCGTCAAGCGCACCGAGTTGGCGGCCAACCCGGACAACACGCGCGCGATCCTGCGAGACTTCGACAAGCCACGCGGCAAGATCGTGACGGCGGATGGCGTCACCATCGCCGAGTCCGTGCCCTCGGCTCCCGGCGACTCGATCAAGTTCCAACGCCAGTACCCCACCAACGATCTGTTCGCCAACATCAGCGGTTACTACACCCAGGCCTACGGCGCGACGAAGGTGGAGAAGAAGTACAGCGACGTGCTGGCCGGTGAGACGGGCGAGCAACAGCTGCGCGCGCTCGGCAACATCTTCAGCAACCAGGACACCACGGGCTCGGTGCAACTCACCGTGCGCGCCGATCTCCAGCTCGTCGCGAAGACCGCCCTGGGCGAACGAGAAGGCAGCGTGGTCGTGCTCAACCCGGCCACCGGCGCCGTGCTGGCGATGTGGAGCTACCCGACCTTCGACCCCAACCTGGTCGCCGTCCACGACAACAAGAAGGCCGGCGACGTGCTGACCTTCCTCAACGCCGCTCCCGGCAAGCCGACACTGGCGAACGCGTACCAGGAGCGCTACATGCCCGGGTCGACGTTCAAGATGGTCACCGCCAGCGTCGCGCTGGAGAACAACGTCGTGGACTTCGACTCGATGTTCACCAACGACAAGGCGTACACCCCGCCGCAGACCACGAACCCGATCGAGAACTTCGAGGGCGAGATCTGCGGTGGCGATCTGCGCACCGTGTTCGCGCGCAGCTGCAACACCGCCTTCGCGCAGACGGCCGTCGACGTCGGCGTCCCGAAGATGGTCGCCGGCACCCAGGCGTGGGGCATCGGCGAGCCGATCCCGTTCGATCTGCCGGGCGGGACCACGTCGTACTTCGGCGACGAGGCTCACTTCCAGGACGCGATCCCGAAGCTGGCGATCCAGGGCTTCGGTGAGGGCGACGACCTGATCGTGCCGTTGCAGATGGCGATGATCGCAGCGACGATCGCCAATGGCGGTGTGGAGATGCAGCCGTACGTCGTCGCCGCAACGCTCGACCACCAGGGCAAGGTGCTCGATCAGACGACACCGACGATGTGGAAGACCCCCATCTCTCCCGTCACCGCGCTGAAGATGACCGACCTGATGATCGGCGTCGTGCAGCGCGGCACGGCGAAGTGTTGCCTGCAGCTCGACAACGGCATCCAGGCCGCGGCCAAGACCGGTACCGCTCAGCTCAACGCGACGGGACAGCCGCAGCGCTCGCACGCGTGGATCGCCGCGTTCGCTCCGGCCACCGCACCGCAGTACGCAGTGGCCGTCATCCTCAAGGGCACCAACGCCGAGATCAGCTCCGGCACGGGCGGCAAGCTGGCCGGGCCGATCGCCAAGACCATCCTCGACTACGCGCTCGCGCACCCGCTCGGATGATGCCCGTGAACTGCAGGGCGACCGGACACTCCGCAGGCGAGGTCGGTATCCTCGCTGAACGCTTGCAGGCGTTACAGAATCAGAAGACGCCGCTCATCCACCTCGGTGGGCGTCGCGAAGTAGGCAACACGTGACGAACAATGGTGAGCGCACGGTCCTCAACGACCGTTACGAGATCCAGCAACGCATCGGGCGCGGCGGCATGGCCGACGTGCTCCTCGCGCGCGATCTCCTGCTCGACCGACCCGTGGCCATCAAGGTCCTCTTCGCCGAGTTCGCGACCGACCCGAACTTCGTCGAGCGGTTCCGACGGGAGGCTCAGTCGGCTGCCGCGCTGAACCACCCGAACATCGTCAGCGTCTACGACTGGGGCAAGTACGGCGGCACGTACTTCATCGCGATGGAATTCGTGGAGGGCCGCACCCTAGCTGACATCGTGCTCGTCAACGGACGCGTCTCGCCGGTGCAGGCCGCGGAGATCGCCAGCGAGGT
>JAOBWO010000400.1 GCA_025463415.1 Acidimicrobiales bacterium
CATCACCGTCCGTCTGCACAACGACGACCCCTCGCGCATCATGGTGCGGTTCTTCGATGCCGAGGGCACCGACATCAGCGAGGACGGCCAGCGCAAGATCGAGCGCTTGTTCCAGCGCGAGGACTTCCGGCGGGTGCTGGCCGAAGAGGTCGGCGACATCTCGATCCCGCCGCGCGCGCTCGAGGAGTACACCGTCGCGCTGGAAGCCACGGTGGAGGCCGCCGCGATCCGGCGCAGCAAGTTCAAGCTGGTCGTCGACTACAGCTTCGGCGCCACGTCACTGGTCATGCCGACGCTACTGGGCAAGCTCGGCGCCGATGTGCTGGCGGTCAACCCGTACGTATCCACCTCGGCCCGGGTCAACTTCGATCCCGTGGTCGCCGCCGAACGCGTCGCCGGCCTCGTCCGGGCGTCCGGTGCGCACATGGGCGCCATCCTCGACGCGGACGGCGAGCGGCTGACGTTGATCGACAACGAGGGCCACGTGCTCAGCCACACCGATGCGCTGCTGGCCTTCATCGAGCTCGTCTGCGACCACCTCCTCGGCGACACCATCGCGTTGCCGGTCAGCATCACCGAGCAGGCAACGGCGATCGCGGCTGCGCATGGGGTCGAGGTCATCCAGACCAAGATGTCCATCGCCGCGCTGATGGCCGCCGCCAACGACCCCGCAGTCGGGTTCGCCTCCGACGGTGCCGGAGGGTACATCCTCCCCGGCTTCCTGCCGGCGTTCGACGCTGCCGGCGCGCTGTTGAAGATGATGGATCTGCTCGCCCGTCATGACCGGCCGCTGTCCGAAGTGGTCGGAGCGCTGCCCAAGGTGCACCTCACCCACGAATCCGTGATCACCCCGTGGGAGCAGAAGGGCCTGGTCATGCGCAGCCTGGTCGAGATGGCGGGCCGTGAGGTCGTGCTGGTGGACGGCGTCAAGGTGGTCCACAGCGACGGCTGGGTGCTGGCCCTCCCGGACCCGGAGGAGCCCGTCACACACGTCTGGGCCGAGGCGTCCAGCGACTCCGAGGCGCGCAAACTGGCCCAGGAGTACTCGCGCCGGATCCGCCAGCTGCTGCGCTGAGCAGGGCGGGTCTCAAGCTCACGTTCAGGTTCAGCGCCGTCGTCGACGGCCACGCTGCGAAGTTGCCGATCGCTGTTCCGCCGGGGTGCGCGAGTTGACTACCGTGGGCGCATGCACGTGCCCGACGATCTGCTCTACTCCACCGACCACGAATGGATCCGGCGGGTCGAGGGCGGGGTCCAGATCGGCATCACCGACTACGCCCAGGACGCCCTGGGCGATGTCGTCTACGTGCAGGTTCCCACCGTCGGTGCGGTGATCGCGGCCGGCGACAGCTTCGGCGAGGTCGAGAGCACGAAGTCGGTTTCCGACATCTACGCACCGGTGTCCGGCACCGTCACCTCGGTCAACGAGGCGTTGGCGGCAGACCCCGCATCGGTGAACTCTGATCCCTACGGCGCCGGCTGGCTCTGCGTGATCGACCTCCCGACCGATGCCGATCTGGCTCAGCTGCTGGACGCCGCTGCATACCGTTCCCTGACGGAGGGCTAGACGATGGCGTACGTCTTCTGCAACAAGTGTGGTCACCGCAACCCGCCCGAGTCGATGTTCTGCTCGGCGTGCGGCACCGCGCTGGACCTCACCGCTGATCACACGATCTCGCTGGCCAAGGTCGACCCACTGCTCGAAGCACCCGGCCCCGCGGACGACGTGCAGCTCGACCTCGCCCATCTGCCGGGCGACGGCGGCGTGCTGATCGTGCGCAGCGGCGCGCAGGCGGGGGAGACCTTCGTGCTGTCGGACCCCCTGACCCACCTCGGTCGCCACCCCGACAGCGAGATCATGCTCGACGACATCACCGTGTCGCGGCGCCACGCCGAGGTCGAGCGCACCGCGACCGGATACGTGGCGCGCGACGCCGGATCGCTCAACGGCACCTACGTGAACCAGGAGCGCGTCGACGAGACCCCGCTGCGTCAGGGCGACGAGCTGCAGGTCGGCAAGTTCCGACTGGTGTTCTTCGAGAGGGTTCAGTAGAGAGTGCCCGACAACCGTTACCTGTCGATCGGCGAGGTGCTCGGACTGCTGCTGGAAGACTTTCCCGACGTCACCATCTCCAAGATCCGCTTCCTGGAGAGCCAGGGCCTGATCGAGCCCGAACGCACGCCGTCCGGCTATCGCAAGTTCTACGACCACGATGTCGACCTGCTGCGCGCGATCCTGCACGAGCAGCGTGAGAACTTCCTGCCGCTGAAGGTCATCCGTGACCGCATCGAATCCGGTGGCATCCAGACCGACAGCACCGGTGCGCGCACGCCGCCCCGGGGCATCCGCAACGTCGACACCAACGGTGCGGCGGCTCGAGCCGTCGCGTCTCGTGCGGCGCCGGCACGCGAGGCCACCAGCGGCGAGCCCGACCGCGATAGCGTGTTCCGCAGGACCGACGGCGGACCCGAGTGGGCCGACGGCAGAGCCCTGATCCCCGGCGCCTTCAACTCGGCATCGCCTGCCGCGCCGGTCACGATGTCCGTGCCCGTGGTGTCGGCGATGCCGGCCAACCCGACGGTCGACATCGCAGCGCTCACCGAAGCTCCGGCGTCGGTCATCCCGGTGCCGCCCGTCGAGCCTGTTGCCGTCGAGACGACGCCTGCGCCGCCCGAACCCACGGCAGTGGCGCAGGAACCCGTTCCGAGCGTCCAGCCCGTTTCGAGCCCCGAACCGGTCGCCGCGCCGGCCGACAAGCAGGCGCTCGCCCTCGTGCACCACGCGCCCGTCTCGACCCGCACCCCCGTCACCGCGCCCGCGGCAGCAGGGATGCCGCTCGACCGCGACGAGCTGTGCGCGGCCGCCGGGATCACGGTCGAGGACCTCGCCCAGCTGGAGTCGTTCGGTCTCGTGGCGGGGCGGGGGACCGGGCGGGACGTCACCTACACGGCGGACGCGCTGGCGATCGCCGCGATCGCCGGACGGTTCCTGGCCAACGGCATCGACGCGCGCCACCTCCGCACATGGCGCCAAGCCGCCGACCGCGAGGCCGCGCTGTTCGAGCAGCGGATCATGCCACTGCTCCGTCAGCGCAACCCGCAGTCCCGTCAGGCAGCGCTCGACACGCTCACCCAGCTCGCCGATCTGGGCGGTCAACTACGCGGTGCGCTGGTCGACTCGGCGTTGCGCCACCACTTCGAAGGCAGCTGAACGCAGCCGCCGAAATTCCCGGGGATGCGGCTAACACTCCGCGGGAGCGGCCGGTTACCATCGCAGACGTGGACGTTGCGATGGAGCTGGTCGGGGTGCGGGTCGAGGTGCCCGACAACACCCCCGTGCTGGTCCTGCGCGAGCAGGAGGGACGCAAGCGCGTGCTGCCGATCATGATCGGCACGCCGGAGGCGTCGGCCATCCACTTCGCACTCGAAGGCGTCGTCGCCCCGCGGCCGATGACCCACGACCTGTTCGTCGACGTGCTCACCGCGCTCGGCGTCAGCCTCCGCAGCGTGCTGATCACCGAGATCCGCGAGCACACGTACTACGCCGAGCTGTCGCTGCAGACCCCCGCCGGTCTGCGGACGATCTCCAGCCGGCCGTCGGACGCGTTGGCGCTGGCGGTGCGGGTCGGCGCCGACATCTTCGCCAGCGAGGAACTGCTCGACGCGGTGGGCCAGGACGCTTCGGCTGCCGAGGCGCTCGACGACGACGCGGAAGAGGAGTCGATCCTCGACGAGTTCCGCGACTTCATCGACAGCATCAACCCAGACGATTTCTCCGGCTGACCGGTTGACGGCGCGCGCGGCGCGGCGTAAGGTTGCATCCCTTACACGGGCGTAACTACGTCCGTGTCATCGGTGGGCACGGAGGCAGATCATGAGCGACGCTGGATACAGCGGTACCAAGACCGCGAGCATCGTCGGCATCACCTATCGGCAGCTCGACTACTGGACGCGCACCGGCCTGGTCCGGCCGTCGCTCGGTGACGCAGCCGGCAGCGGCAGCCGCCGCGAGTACTCCTACCGCGACCTGCTCGAGATCCGCGTGATCAAGTACCTGCTCGACGGCGGGATCAAGCTCGAAGCCGTTCGCGAGGTGTTCAGCTACCTGCGCGAGCACATGGAGACCGACATCGCTGCGGCGCACATCGTCATCAGCGGCAACTCGGTGGTGCTCTGCGAAGGCGATCAGTGGATCGACGTCGTGAAAAAGGGCCAAGGCGTCCTCAACGTGCTGGCCGTCGCCACGGTGAAGGCCGAGGTCGATCAGCAGCTGCACACGCTGAGCGACGCCGACGCTGTCGTCCCCGCCGCGGTCTGAGCATGGACGAGGGCGACGACGAGCTCACGTTCGCGTCGCCGCTCGACGCCGAGCATCGCGCCCTCGGCGCGAAGATGGTTCCGTTCGGCGGCTGGGACATGCCGCTGTCGTACTCCGAGGGCACCATCGCGGAGCACATGTCGTGTCGGTCCGGGGCCGTCGTGTTCGACGTCTCCCACCTCGGCACGGTGCAGGTCACCGGTCCCGATGCACTGGAACGCCTGCAGTGGGCGCTCACCAACGATCTGCACAAGGTCGCGCCGGGGCGCGCCCAGTACACGCATCTACTCGACGAATCCGACGGCTCAGTGCTGGACGACATCATCGTCTGGTGGCTCGACGAGGAGACCTTCGACGTCATGCCGAACGCCTCCAACACCGATCGAGTGCGGAACGCGATCGGCGGGCAGGAGACCACCCACGCCCGCGCCGTGCTGGCCGTGCAGGGACCCGACGCCCGTCGACGTCTGGCCGAGGTGTTCCCGGAGGCCGCGGCGCTGAAGCGCTTCCACGTCGCTCGACTCGACTGGAACGGTGTGCCGTGCGTCGTGGCAGGCACGGGCTACACCGGCGAGGACGGCGTCGAGATCGCCGTGCCCGCCGACGACGCAGCCGGCCTGTGGACGGCCGTGCTGGGCGCTGGCATCACGCCCGCCGGGCTGGGCGCACGTGACACGCTGCGGCTGGAGGCCGCGCTGCCGTTGCACGGCCACGAGCTCGGTGCCGGGATCACGCCCCTGCAGGCCGGGCTCGGGTGGGTCGTCGCCTGGACCAAGGGTGACTTCCGTGGTCGCGCCGCGTTGGAGGTCGAGCAGGCCAAGGGAGTCGAACGGCTGCTCACCGGGATCGCCACCGAGGGCCGCCGTCCGCCCCGGGAGGACTGTGCCGTGCTCATCGACGGCGCCGCGGCCGGAGTGATCACCAGCGGGAACTTCTCGCCGGTGCTCGGCCACGGCGTCGCGCTCGCGTTCTTGCCGCCGAAGACCGAGGTGGGGACGTCGGTCGCGATCGACGTGCGCGGCTCGATGCTGGCGGGCACCGTCGTCGCCACGCCCTTCGTCGCCAAGAAGAAGTAGCCGCTGCCGCCCTCCACGCAGGTACGGATTGTCATCGCTGCGATGACATTCGGTGCCTCCGTGCGATGGGGCTACCGCTTCGGAGCGCTCTTCTTCGCCGCCGGCCTCTTCGCGGCAGCAGCCTTCTTGGCGGCAGGAGCCCGTGTCTGCGCCGGGGGCCGCTTGGCAACGGGGGCAGGAGCCGGGGCCGGCGTAGGTGATGGCGGAGGCGGAGGAGTCGCAGTGCGGCCGGCGCTGCTGAACGGGTTGAGGTTGCGCAGTCCGAACAGGCTGCCGGCGTTCTCAGCGATCTGTGCCAGCGGCTGGAGACGGGCTGCGACATCGCCGATCGTGTCGAGGAAGTTGCCGATCTCGGTCGGCATTGCGGTGAACACCGGCGAGCCCAGCGTCTCCGCGAGCCGGGCGATGCCCGGCGCGACCTTCTCGATGGGGCCGCTCATCTGGTCGATCATCGCGTCGGCCATCTTCATGCTGCGCGTCACCTGCGGCACGAGGATGCGGATCGGCTCCTCGACCTCGTCGAGCAGCGAACTGACCCGTGTGGCGACCGCGTTCATCGTCTGCATCGTCGCGTTGAAGTTCTCGACGGCGACGAGGAAGTCGTTGACGCCGCGTTTGAACTGATCGATCGTCTTGCCGATTGAGGCCAGCGGGTTGCTGCCGCCGAGCCCGGCGACGACGAGGGTCACCAGATCGCCCAACCCCGGCATGCCGCCGGCAGACGGGTTCGGTCCACGGGGAGGAGTGTCGGTCACGCCGTCAGGGTAATCCGCGATCACCGGCCGCTGTCACCGGGTCATGAGACGCTGTCCGCATAAGCCTCGAGTGGCTCGCAGGAGCAGATCAGGTTGCGGTCGCCGTACGCGGCGTCGATGCGCGACACAGGCGGGAAGTACTTTCCGGACCGCAGCGTCGGCAACGGATAGGCGCCGAGCGCACGCGAGTACGGCCGCTCCCAGTCGCCGAGGAGATCCTCGGCGGTGTGCGGCGCGTTGCGCAAGGGGCTCTCGGCGAGCGGCCACTCGCCGCTGGCGACGCGGTCGATCTCGGCGCGGATGGCCAGCATCGCGTCGCAGAAGCGATCGATCTCGCGCAACGTCTCGCTCTCGGTCGGTTCGACCATGAGCGTGCCGGCAACGGGGAAGCTCATCGTCGGCGCATGGAACCCGTAGTCCATCAGCCGCTTGGCCACGTCGTCGACGGACACGCCGGTGTCCTTGGTGAGCGGGCGCAGATCGAGGATGCATTCGTGGGCGACGAAGCCGTGATCGCCGCGGTACAGCGTGGGGAACGCGTGCTCGAGGCGCTTGGAGATGTAGTTGGCACTGAGGATCGCCGCGCTCGTCGCGTTGCGCAGGCCCTCGGCGCCCATCAGCCGGATGTACATCCACGAGATCGGCAGGATGCTGGCCGAGCCGAACGGGGCTGCCGCGACGGCGCCGCTGCCCTCGTCGAGCGGGTTGCCCGGCAGGTACGCCGCGAGGTGCGAGCGCACCGCAACTGGGCCGACGCCCGGACCTCCGCCGCCGTGGGGGATGCAGAACGTCTTGTGCAGGTTGAGGTGGCTGACGTCGGCGCCGAACCGGCCTGGCTGGGCCAGCCCGACGAGCGCGTTGAGGTTGGCGCCATCGACGTACACCTGGCCGCCCTGATCGTGGACGATCGAGCAGATGGCGCGGATGCCCTCCTCGAACACGCCGTGCGTGGACGGATACGTGACCATCACGGCGGCGAGACGCTCGCCGGCGGCTTCGGCCTTGACGCGAAGGTCACCCAGGTCCACGTTGCCGCTGTCGTCGCACCGGACCACCACGACCTGCATCCCGACCATCACCGCACTGGCAGCGTTGGTACCGTGCGCGCTGGACGGGATGAGGCAGATCGTCCGCTCGTCGTGACCGTTCGCGGCGTGGAAGCGACGGATCGCGAGGAGGCCGGCGAACTCGCCCTGGCTGCCCGCATTCGGCTGCAGGCTGACGGAGTCGTAGCCGGTGATCGCCACGAGCATGGCCTCCAGTTGGGCGATCATCGTGCGGTAGCCGACGGTGTCCGCCGGGTCGGCGTACGGATGCACGTTGGCGAACTCCGGCCAGGTGATCGGGAGCATTTCGACCGTTGCGTTGAGCTTCATCGTGCAGGATCCGAGCGGGATCATCGTCCGGTCCAGCGCGAGGTCCTTGTCGGCCAGGCGGCGTAGGTATCGGAGCATCTCGTGCTCGGAGTGGTACCGGTTGAACACGCTGTGGGTGAGGATCTCGTCGGTGCGGCGCAGCGCGACGGGGATGCCATCGGGCAACGAGGCGTCGTCGTCGGCGGCGCGAGCATCCACCGAGGCGGAGCAGTCGAGCACCTTCCAGAGCAGATCCACGGTGGCGACGGTGGTGGTCTCGTCGAGGCTGAAGCCGATCGTCGAGTCGTCGACGATCCGCAACGACAGGCCTTCTGCCCGAGCGCGGGCGATGACGGCACCTGCGTCGGCGACGCGGCATTGCACGGTGTCGAACCAGCTCGTGTTGCGCACGTCGATGCCTGCGGCGCGCAGGCCCGCGACAGCGATCGAGGTCAGCCGATGCACGCGCTCGGCGATCCGGCGCAGACCATCGGGGCCGTGCCACGCCGCGTACAGCCCGGCGATGTTGGCGAGCAGCACCTGCGCCGTGCAGATGTTCGAGGTCGCCTTCTCGCGACGGATGTGCTGCTCACGCGTCTGCAGCGCCAGACGCAAGGCGGGCCGTCCAGCGGTGTCGGTGCTGACGCCGACCAACCGGCCGGGCAGGGCCCTGGCATGAGCGTCCTGGGTGGCGATGAATGCCGCATGCGGGCCGCCGAAGCCCATCGGGACGCCGAACCGCTGGGCCAGCCCGATCGCGATGTCGACGCCGGCGTGGCCCGGCGGAGTCAGCAGCACGCAGGCGAGGAGGTCGGTGGCCGCGGCCACCAGGGCGCCGGCGCCGTGCGCAGCGTCGATCAGCGCAGTGTGGTCGTGGAGCTCTCCACTCGAGCCGGGCCAGGAGATCAGCGCGCCGAAGCAGAGCGCCGGGTCGAACGCATCGTGATCACCGACGAGGATGCTGATGCCGAGCGGCTTCGCTCGGGTGGTGAGCACGGCAATCGTCTGAGGATGCGTGTCGACGTGCACGAAGAACGTGGAACCGCTGTGCTTGGTCAAGCGACGGATCATCGTCATCGCCTCGGCAGCGGCAGTCGCCTCGTCGAGCAGCGACGCGTTGGCGAGCGCGAACCCGGTGAGGTCGGCGACCATGGTCTGGAAGTTGAGGATCGCCTCCAGCCGGCCCTGGCTGATCTCGGGTTGGTAGGGCGTGTACGCCGTGTACCACGCCGGGTTCTCCAGCACGTTGCGCAGGATGACCGGCGGGGTGAACGTCCCGGAGTAGCCCATGCCGATCAGGCTGGTCGTCAGCACGTTCTGCTCGGCGAGTCCACGCAGTTCGGCCAGCGCATCGGTCACGCTCACCGAGCCGGCCATGTCGAGCCGGTCGGCCATCCGGATCACCGACGGCACCGTTGCGTCGAGCAGCGCGTCGACGGACTCGACCCCGAGCACGTCGAGCATGCGCTGCTGATCCGGATCATCGGGGCCGATGTGGCGGCGGACGAACTCGTCGGTCTCGATCAGCTCGGCCAGCGTCGGTCGGCCAGGCGCGGCGCGGTGCGGTGTGGGAGGTGCGTGGTGGGTGGCGGTCATCGTGGCTCCGGACGCGTCGGGGGGTGTGACCCCCGCTGTCACGGAACCTGAGAGCTTCGCCGAACCGTGTCGAACCGACGCGCTCCGGGTTTCCCCTTCGGTGAGGTGCACGCACCTGCTTTCCAGCGTTGCCTGCCCACACGGTCCGGGTGCCTGAGAGGTTCCGGGGCGGTTGCTCCTTCGGCGCCCGATCGACGTCGTTGTCGGTCGGAACTCTCCCGCGTGGGTGTAGCGGCGAACGTCACGCTAACCGCATCTGGCGGCCCGCAGCGTCTTTCCCGTCTGCCGGAACGTTCCCGAAACTGCCAAGGGATCAGCGCTTGCCGCGCGTGGCCTCGTAGTCGGCGATGGCCGTCAGCTGCGCGCCGAGCGTGGAATCGACCCAGCGCGAACCGGCGTTGCGGATCAGGTCGTAGCTCGCCTGGACGGGGGCCAATTGGCCGGTGAAGTGGGGCATCACCTGCTCGGCGAACAGCTCGTAGCTGCGCTTGGTCGCGGCGACGTCGGCGATGTCGGCACCGAGGAACAGGTAGGCACCGAACCCGCCGGTCTTGTCCTGGAGCCGCTGGATCTGTTCGATCGCCATCTCGGGCGTGCCGATCACCATCCGCCCGGTCTCGTTGGCGAAGTCGATGAAGTCGTCGAGGTCGCTCGGCGGTGGAGGAGCGCTGGGATCGCCCGTCGGGATGACGTGCGACAGGTAGTCGAAGACCCACTGCAACCCGTAACGGCAGTTGACCTTGGCCTGCTCCACCGTCTCGGCGATGTGCATCGGGCCCATCAGCCGCCACTTGGACCGTGGCGCGACGTGGCCGTGGCGCTCGGCCTCTTCCTGCCAGACGGTGTAGTTGTAGTCGATGACCTGGAACGCGGCCGGCTCGGTGGCGGCGATCGACAGCAGCCCGGTGCCGTAGCGGCCGGCGAGCTTCGATCCCGACGGCGAGATGGACGATGCGACCACGATGTCGAAGTCGCTGTACGGCTTGACCTGCAGGACCGCGTGGTCGCAGACGAACCAGTCGGTGTGCTCGGTGACCGTCTCGCCACGGAACAGCCGCATCATCACGTCGAACGCCTGCTCCATGCGCGGGCGCTGATGCATCGGGTCGATGCCGAGCATCGCCGCGTCGCTGGTCAACTGGCCCGGTCCGGCGCCGAACATCATCCGCCCGCGGGTCAGGTGGTCGAGCATCACGATCCGGTCGGCGAGGATGAACGGGTGGTGGTAGGGCAGTGAGTTGACCCCGGTGCCGAGCTTGATCCGTGTCGTGCGCTCGGCGGCCGCGGCGATGAAGACCTCCGGACTGGCGATCAGCTCCGAGCCACCGGAGTGGTGCTCACCGATCCATGCCTCGTCGTAGCCGAGACGATCGAGGTGCTCGATCAGCTCGAGGTCGCGCTGCAGCGCCAGGGTGGGGTTGACACCCGTGCGGTGCATGGGCGGGAGGAAGATGCCGAAGCGGAGCGGATCCATGCGCAGGTGCTACCACACGTCGCCGGGGCGCCGTGCTCCAGGGCCTCTGGTTCAGAGACCCGTCCAGTCGAGGATGACCTTGCCCGACCGCCCCGAACCCATCGTGCGGAAGCCCTCCAGGTAGTCCGCCGCGGGCAGGTGATGGGTGATGACCGGTGCGATGTCGAGCCCGCTCTGCAGCAGGCTGGCCATCTTGTACCACGTCTCGAACATCTCCCGGCCGTAAATGCCCTTGATCGTGAGGCCCTTGAAGATGACCTGGGTCCAGTCGATCGCGGTCTCGTCGGGCGGGATGCCGAGCATGGCGATGCTGCCGCCGTGGTGCATCGTTCGCAGCATCTCGCGCAGCGCGACCGGATTGCCGCTCATCTCCAATCCGACGTCGAAGCCTTCCTGCATGCGGAGCGACGCCATCGTCTGGTCGAGCGACTCGTCGGCGACGTTGACCACCCGCGTCGCACCCATCTGCGCGGCGAGGCCCAGGCGGTAGTCGTTGACATCGGTGATCACCACGTGACGGGCGCCGACGAACCGTGCGACGGCCACCGCCATGATCCCGATCGGGCCGGCCCCTGCGATGAGCACGTCCTCACCGACCATGTTGAACGCGAGCGCCGTGTGCACCGCGTTGCCGAACGGATCGAGGATCGCCGCGACGTCGTCGCCGATGGACTCGGGGAGCTTGAACGCGTTCACAGCGGGGAGGCTGAGGTACTCGGCGAAGCACCCCTGGCGGTTGACGCCCACGCCGACGGTGTTGCGACACAGGTGGCGCCGTCCGGCGCGGCAGTTGCGGCAGTGGCCACACGTGATGTGACCTTCACCGGAGACGCGGTCGCCGATGTCGAACCCGCGCACCTCGCTGCCCATCGCGACGATGGTCCCGCAGTACTCGTGCCCGATCGCCATGGGCACGTTGATCGTGCGCTGGGCCCAGGGATCCCAGTCGAAGATGTGCATGTCGGTGCCGCAGATCGCTGTCTTTCGGATCTGGATGAGCACGTCGTTGGGACCGATCGTCGGCTCGGGCAGATCACCCATCGTGATGCCGGCCTCGGCGTGCTCCTTGATCAACGCCTTCACGCGGTGCCCCTGCTCCGGGGCTCGATCACGCCCAACTCTGCGCCGACGGCTGTGAACGCGGCGATCGCCGCATCGAGATCGGCGTCGGTGAGCGCCGCCGACATCTGGGTGCGGATCCTCGCCTTGCCCATCGGCACGACCGGGTAGGAGAAGCCGATCACGTACACGCCCCGCTCCAGCAGGAGGTCGGCCATCCGCGCCGCGAGCGCTGCGTCGCCGAGCATCACCGGGATGATCGGGTGCTCGCCGGGCGGGAGGGTGAAACCGGCTGCGGTCAGGCCGGCGCGGAAGCGACGCGCGTTGGCGTGCACGGCGCTGCGCAGCGCCGGCTCGGACTCGACGAGGTCGAGCACGCGCAGGCTGACGGCAGCGACGATCGGCGGCACGCTGTTCGAGAACAGGTACGGCCGTGCCCGCTGGCGGAGCCACGCGACCACGCTGCTGCTGGCGGCGACGTAGCCGCCGCTGGCGCCGCCGAGTGCCTTGCCGAGCGTGCCGGTCAGGACGTCGACCCGTCCCATCACGCCACTGTGCTCGTGGGTGCCCCGGCCGCCGGCACCCATGAACCCGGTGGCGTGCGAGTCGTCGACCATCACCATCGCGTCGTAGCGCTCGGCGAGGTCGCAGATCCCGGCCAGATCAGCCAACGTGCCGTCCATCGAGAACACGCCGTCGGTCGCGATCAAGCGGGTACGTGCGCCCGCCGACTCCTGCAGGCAGCGTTCGAGATCGGCGAGATCGTTGTTCGCGTAGCGGTAGCGGGTGGCCTTGCAGAGCCGGATCCCATCGATGATGCTGGCGTGGTTCAGCGCGTCCGAGATCACCGCATCGCCTTCGTCCAGCAGCGCCTCGAAGAGACCGCCGTTGGCATCGAAGCAGGACGGGAACAGGATCGTGTCGTCCATCCCGAGCAACTCGCTGAGCCGCTGCTCGAGGGCGCGGTGCGGGGTCTGGGTACCGCAGATGAATCGCACCGAAGCCATGCCGTAGCCATAGCGATCGACTGCCGCGTGGACCGCGGCGACGACGTCGGGGTGGCTTGCCAGCCCGAGGTAGTTGTTCGCGCACAGGTTGATCAGCTCGCCGCCGTCGGTGCGGACGTGCCCGCCCTGCGGGCTGTCGATCACCCGTTCCCGCTTGAACAAGCCGGAACGGTCGAGCTCGGCGAGAGCCGCATCGAGCCGGTCCACCAACGCTGCGTCCACTCACCGCTCCATTCGGGTGCTCAGACGGGAGCACCGAGGCCAAGTGCAGCGTAGAACGGATCATTGAGATGTGCGTACTGACCGAGGCTCCGCGAGCTCTGCAACTCGACGCTCGTGCCATCGATGAGTTGGAACATGATCCGCCCGCTGCCGTTCTGCGCAGCCTGCACCCGGACGGCGTGCCACGGCCACTCGGCGACCTTGCGGACGATCTTCACCGACGAGCCGCGCGGCTTGTAGTGGAACGAGATCAGGCGTGTCGGCGTGACGGCCATGAGCACGTTCAGGGGGAACCCGTTGGAGCGCTTCTTCTGGCGGTGGCGCATGATCATCCCGGCCAGTGGGGAGAGCTGGCTGACCGCCATCGATTTCATCGAGCCGGCGCGGGTGAGCACGCCGACGGCGATGACCTGCTCTTCAGGGGCCGCGAGCTGGGCCGAGGTCCGGTACATGTCGATGTAGTGCTGGACTGATTTCATGACTGGCTCCTGGCGGATCTCGGGCTGATGAGGAGATCGTGCCAGCGCCCGCAGGGGGCCAACAGAGTAGCCACCACTCAGATCGCAGCGGCCGCGTACTCACCGCGGACATCCGCCCGGCGGACATCGGCCCGGAGACTGGCTGCGTGATGACCCCGTCTTGGAGCCGATCACGCGTCCAGTCCTCGGAACGTCACGGCTTCGTCGATCACTCCACCGTGCCGTACGCCGCCTCTCGGCCTCCGGCGGCGGTGGCGACGACTTCGTCGATCGACGAGTCCAGGTCGGCGAGGAACTCGGCGATCTTGCCGTCGTGGATCGCGTTGACAGTGAGGTGCAGTGATGCCGGCGGACCCTGCTTGTCGACGAACCAGCCGCGCCGCCACAGGGCGTCGGCCACGGCGAAGATGTCCAGGGACTCGGCATCGGCCGCGCCGAAGGTGACCAGGCAGGTGTCGGGGAGTGCCCGCAGCAAGAGCTGCGGCCGGGCCTGCACGCCGGCGACGAGCTCGTCCGCTGCACGCCGGGCCTGCGCGGCGAGGCGGAGGTAGCCGTCGTCACCGAGGTGGTTGATCACCGCCCATGCCGCGCCCATCGATCCACCCGACTTGGTGCCGAGGATGCCGGACGATCCGTACAGGCCGCCGAGCCAGTTGTTCGTCACGTAGGTCTGGTAGCTGCGCAAGGTCTTGTTGCGGTAGGCGATGACCGACGCGCCCTTCGCCGTGTAGCCGAACTTGTGGAGGTCGACCGACATGCTCGTCACGCCGTCGACTGCGAAGTTCCACGGCGGGATGTCGTGCCCGAGGCGGGCCAGGTACGGCAGGATCACGCCGCCCATGCATGCGTCGACGTGGCAGCTGACGTCCCGATCGGCCGCGATCGCAGCGATCTCCGTGATCGGGTCGATGACGCCCTGTGGGTACTGCGGAGCCGATCCGACGACGAGCACCGTGTCGTCGTCGATCGCGTCGGCCATCGCCGCGCTGTCCGCTCGCCAGTCGGAGCGCACCGGCACCCGCCGGCTCTCCACGCCGAAGTAGTAGCAGGCCTTCTCGAACGCAGCGTGGGCACTCGTCGGCAGCACGATGTTCGGTGCCGTCACATTGCGCTCCCGGCGACCACGTTCCCGCGAGCCCTTCACCGCGAGGAGGATGCTCTCGGTACCGCCGGACGTCATGAACCCGGCCGACCCCGGCGGCCCACCGAGCCAACCGAGCGCGATGTCGACGACTTCGGCCTGGATCGTGCGCAGGCTCGGGAACGCGTCGGTGTTCAGCGCGTTCTCGGAGCTGAACCGTTGGTAGGCCTGCTCGGCCAGCGCGACCACGTCGTCACCGCCGTGATAGGTCAGCGTGAAGGCTCGGCCCTCGCGCCAACGCACGTCGTTCGCCTTGAGCTCGTCGAGCGCGTGCAGCGCTTCGTCAGCGGACAGACCGGTGGTGCGCAGCGCCATGGCTCGACACTACGTTGACCCGGCATGAGTCGAGTGACCGTCGAGGCCATCAACGAGTTCCTGCTCGCCGAGTTCCCCGGCAACAGCAACCGGTGCGAGTCCGTGGGCGATCGGTGGGCCGTGGCGCGGATGGACGCCCATGAAGGCAACCTGCGCCCGGGCGGGATCATCAGCGGCCCGACCGTTTTCGGGATCTGCGACGCCGCCCTGTACTACGCGTGCTTCACCGTGTTGGGCATCGTCCCGATGGCGTTGACCAGTGAGATGTCGATCCGCTTCCTGCGCCCGGCACGAGGCCAGGTGCTGCGCGCCCGGGCCGAGTTGCACCACGCCGGCCGGCGGTCGTTGATCGGCTCGGTGATCGCGTGGACCGACGATCCGGACAAGCCCGTTGCTGCGGCACAGGGCACATATGTGGCGCCTGCGAGCGAACAGGCGTAGCGGTAGCCTCGGCGCGATGAGTGAAGCAACGAAGCCTGAAGTCGTCATCCCCGCCGGCGACGCACCCCAAGAGCTGGTCATCGAGGATCTCGTCATCGGGGACGGTCACGAGGCCGCGAAGGGGATGGCTGTCGACGTCCACTACGTGGGCGTCGCGTGGAGCACGGGCAAGGAGTTCGATTCCAGCTGGGATCGTCGCGACACGTTCCAGTTCCGCCTCGGCGCGGGTCAGGTCATCGGCGGATGGGACCAGGGCGTGGCCGGGATGAAGCTCGGTGGCCGCCGCCGGCTGACGATCCCGCCGCATCTCGGTTACGGCGCCCAGGGCGCCGGTGGCGTGATCAAGCCGAACGAGACCCTCGTCTTCGTCGTCGACCTGCTCGGCGCACGCTGACCAGCCCGATCGCGGCCTAGATCAAGCGCTCGATCAGGCGTAGGTCGACCCGATCGAACTGCACGATCACCAGTCGGTCGATCCCGATCCGCTCGAAGTAGCGGCGTCGCACCGACTCGGGATCGCGCAGCTCCGGGCTGGTGCGCTCCCACGTCGTGATCACCAGCGGCTTCACCGAGTCGGGCCGAGCAGTGCGCGCGGCGTCGAGGATCTCCTCCAGCCGTGGATGGTTCGAACGCACGTTGATGCCGTCGACCAGCCCGTCGTGAGTGGTCGCGGCGAGCCGGGCCAGCGCGACGCTGTTGACCCCGACGATCAGCGGGATCGCCGTGGGAGGCCGGGGAAAGCCGGTGACGGCGCCCAGGGAACCGGTGCCCCACATCTCGGTCGCGATGGTCAAGAAGTCCGTCACACGGCGATGCCGTGTCGCGAGATCGTCGCTGAGCTCGATGCCGAGCGCGGCGTGTTCGGCGGCGTACGGCGATGCCGGTGACGCTCCCGCGCCGATGCCGAGCCAGAACCGCCCATCGGCGATCTGCTGCGCGGTCGCTGCTGCGGCGGCGAGCACGCCGATCGGCCGGTTCCACACATTGGCCACCAACGTTCCGATGCCGATGGTCGAGGTCACGGCGGCGAGGGCGCCGCTGAGCGTGCACGCCTCCAGCATCGAATCGCCGCCCATCACCTGTCCGGCGATGTGATCGACCACCCAGGCGACGCCGTATCCGGCCGCCTCGGCCGCCAACACGGCCTGGCGCATCTCGACCCAGTGTGTGGTGGCCGAGTTGAACTGCACGTCGAGGATCACCGATCGAGTCTGGCAGCGGATCGCCTCCGGGCTAGACATGCAGCACACGAGAAGGGGGTTCGCCTTGGGGGTCGATCTGGTTGCTGTCAAGGCACTGGCAGCGCGAGCGCATCGAGAGGTCGACTCGGGGCTGTTGCCCTCGGCGCAGATCGCCGTCGCGCATGATGGAGAACTGGTCGAGTTCGAGACGTTCGGAGACGCCACCAACGACACCCGATACGTCGTCTACTCGGCCACGAAGGCCTTCGTCGCCGGTGCGGTGTGGGCGCTGATCGGTGACGGCCTCGTCGACGTCTCCAAGCGCGTCGTCGAGTACATCCCCGAATTCGGCACCAACGGCAAGGACGTCATCACGGTTGAGCAGGTGATGCTTCACACCGGCGGCTTCCCGTCTGCGCCACTCAGCCCGATCGACGGCGACACGAGCGCAGGTCGCGTGGCCGCCTTCGCCAAGTGGCGGCTGAACTGGGAGCCGGGGTCGACGTTCGAGTACCACCCGTCCTCGGCGCACTGGGTGCTGGCCGAGCTGATCGAGCGGGTCACCGGGCGCGACTTCCGCGACGTCGTCCAGGACCGGGTCACCACGCCTGCCGGCCTCGGGCGAGTGCTGGGCGACGTGCCGCACGTCGCCGCGGAGCTGATCGTCGTCGGTGAGCCCGCGACGCCCGACGAGCTGGAGGCCGCGCTCGGCATCCGTTCGATCGAGGTCGGTGAGGTCACCACCGCGGCGCTGATGGGTTTCAACGATCCCGCGGTGCAGCGCGTCGGCATGCCGGGCGGCGGTGGCGTGATGCGCGCCGCAGACCTGGCGCTGTACTACCAGGCCGTGCTCCACAACCCGGGCGGCATGTGGGATCCTGCGGTGCTCGCCGATGTCACGTCGAACGTGCGCAACCGCTTGCCCGATCGGCTCACGGGCGTCCCGGCGAACCGTACGCTCGGTCTCGTCCAGGCGGGCGGCGACGGGCTGAGCCACCTGCGCGGCATGGGCCGCACCGTGTCGCCGCGCACGATCGGTCACAACGGGGCAAAAGGCCAGATCGCGTGGGCGGATCCGGCGACCGGGCTCAGCTTCGGCTACTGCACCAACGGCCTCGACGAGCACTTCCTGCGCGAGGCGCGGCGGACGACGTCGATCGCCAGCGTGGCCGGGAGCTGTGGAGCGCCGGACTGACCGGCGAGATCAGCGCGATGCGGAGTTGTCGACCACGAGCCGCAGGCGGGGGGCAGCGCTGACGCGCACCGTTGCCGGCGGTTGGGGAACCGCACCACGACGGCGTTGCGCAGGCACGACGAGGAACCGCCACCCAAGTGCGCCGTAGCCCGCTCCGATCGCGAGCGTGATCAGCAACAGATCGAACGGCGAGGAAGCACCCATGATCAGTCCATCGGCACACCGGTCCACCGCCTCAAGGACTTCTTCCGGATTTCTTGCAGACCACGCTGTCGCCGTGAGCGTGCATCGCTGTCCCCGGATGTCCGCGTGACGCGGACATGTGGGGACAGCGGTCGCTGATCTCTGGGCGTCACACCCTTCGTGCACGATCCCGTGATGGATGATCGATTCGCCCGTGTGGCAGCACTCGCGTCGGCTCAGCACGGCGCCCTCTCTGTCGTTCAGCTCGAGGGGATCGGTGTCGACCGTCGGGCCCGCAGCCGTTGGGCGACGCAGGGCAGGATCGAACGCCTCGGGCCGAACTCGTATGCCATCGTCGGTTCTCCTCCGTCGTGGCATCGTTCCGTTTGGGCGGCCGCAGCGGACGTCCGTGGCTTCGGATATCCAGCCGGCAGGACCGCCGCACGATTGAACGGATTGGATGGATTCGTCGGTGACGAGATCGAGCTACTGGTCGCTCGCACGCATCGGAACGCGGCAACACCGCATCAGGTGGCCACGACGTCGCTCGAGCTGTCGACTGTCGACACGGTCACGGTCGGTGGCATCCGCTGTCTCAGTGCCCAACGCCTGATCCTCGACGCGCCGCTGTTCGGCTTCACGCGTCTCGAAGTCGAGAACGCGATCGACTCGGCGATCCGGCTGAAGCTGGTGAGCGAACAACGTCTGCGAGCCGCAGTGCTCGCACGCCACCGAGGTGGGATCAACCACGGCCGGGCACTGCTCGATGCGCTCGTCGACACCGGCGGCGAGAGCCGCCTCGAACGCTGGTTCCTCGCCATCGTCCGTCGAGCAGGTCTGCCCCGGCCGACGCTCCAGAAGGTCTGGCGCACACAGACGCGCACCGTCGCTCGAGTCGACGCGTTCTTCTCAGGTGGTCTCGTCGTCGAGCTCGCCGGTCACGGCACACACTCGAGCCGTCGTGAGCGCCAGCGCGACGAGCAGCGTCGCACCGAGCTCACGCTCCTCGGCAACACGGTGATCACCTTCACCCACGACGATGTACGCGACCGGCCGAACTGGGTCGCCGATCGGTTGATCGAGGCCATTGCGCTGCTCGCAGCCTGAACCGCTGTCCTCGGATGTCCGCGCCACGCGGACATTTCGTGACAGCGATCAGCGGTCGGCTGTCGGCCGTCAGCGGTCTCCGGCGATTCGGCGCCAGATCGCGCGGGGGGTGAGGCGCAGCACGGCGAACAGCGGGCCGAGCACACGCGGTACGTGCACGATCCGGCTCTTGGCGCTCGTCATCGCGTCGGCGATGGCCTCGGCCACGGCCTCCGGAGTGGACGCGAACGGAGCCGGGCGCAGACCGGTGGTCATCTTGCTGGTGACGAACCCGGGACGGATCACGTGCACCTGCACACCGCTGCCCGCGACGGCATCGGCGAGGCCGAGGGCGAACGAGTCGAGCCCGGCCTTCGCTGAGCCGTAGAGGTAGTTGGACCGCCGTGGGCGGAGCGCGGCGACCGACGACAGCACGACGATGGTGCCGCGCCCGCGTTCAACCAGGTGATGGGCAACGTCCGTCAGCACTGCGGCGGGACCACTGAAGTTCGATTCGATCAAGGCATTGGCGGACGCGCTGGTGGCGGTGATTCCGGCACCGTGGCCGAGGCTGCCGACGGCGCAGATGACGAGGTCGATCCCGCCGAGCTCCTCGGCCGCCGTGTCGATCAGCGGACCGTGTCCGGCCGCGTCGAGGGTGTCCCACGCGACGATGGTGACCTCGGCGATCGACAGGGGTTCCGCCTCGAGCCGTCGTTCCAGCGCGTCGATGTCCCGCGCGGCGAGCACGACTCGATCGAGCCCGTCGCTCGCCAGCCGACGCAGCGTGGCGAGCGCGATGTCGCTGTTGCCGCCGAGCACCAGCGCCGTGCGCGGCGCCGTCATGAGCCGTTGACGAAGGCGACGATCGCCGGCGCGAACGCCGGCTCGCCGACGGCACCGAGATGATCACCGTCGATGACTGTCAGCTGCGCGCCCGGAATGGCCTCGGCGAGGACGTGCGGCCGAACCGCGAGTGGATCGTCGCGTCCGGCGACCACCAGGGTCGGTGCGGTGATCCGGTTCAGCTCGATCGGGGAGCGGTGGACCCGTGCGACCTGCGCGGCGAGTGCGAAACGGTCGGCCCCGGTGTGATCGGCGAACTGGCGGAACGATGCGGCAGTCGGATCGGTGATCGTCGCCGGATCATCGGCGCGAAGGGCCGCCTGGATGAGATCCGTGGAGAGCGCTCGGGTGTCGGCGCCGCCACGCTCGACGACTCCGGCTCCGACGCCGCCGATCACGAGTCGTCGGACCCGCGGCTCGGTCGATCCCACCAGCAGCGCGACGATTGCGCCCATCGAGTAACCGACCAGGTCGAACTCGTCGACGCCGAGCACGTCCGCCAAGGTCGCGACGTCCGCGGCCATCTTCTCCTCACCGTAGAAGTCCGGATCATGAGGATGGTCGGACCGACCGTGGCCGCGGGCATCCAGCGCGACCACACGGCGGCCCGAGTCGGTCAACGCGGCCACGACGCCGGGCAGCACCCAGTTGAGGTTCGCGTTCGCAGCGAACCCGTGATGGAGAACGACGGGTGGGCGCGAGCTGTCGCTGCCCCAGTCGTCGTATGCGATCTGCAGACCATCGGAGGAGGTGAACCACAGTGGATCGTTCATCCAGCCAGTATTGCCGGGTCAGGCGGGGACCCATGCGGCGTGGAAGCCGTACGGCACGCGGCGGGGGAGCGCGATGCTGGCGACGGGTCCGGCCGCGACATCGCTCGCATCGATGATCACGAGCTCACTGACCCCGGTCGCCTCGTCGTGCACCAAGCTCAAGAGGTAGCCGGCGTCGTCGTCGAGATCGCTGCCGGCCGCCACGAACAGCCACTCGCCGGAGTGCCGTGACGGTCCGGGATCCCACTCGGTGCGGCTGTTGTCGCGGGAGTCGTGCTTGATCAGCCCGCCGAACTCCACCGTCGCGGGGTTCTCGCGCGTGCCCACCAGGTAGCTGTAGCGGTGCTCGCGGCCGAGCCGTCGTGGATCACGGCTGGGGAGGTCGCCGGGGTTGTCGACGGCGAGGACGTCGTCCTGCGTCGCACCGGTCGCGGTGTCGAAGGTCCAGCGCCGGAAGGAGGCGTCGCCGCCGAGCAGCTGGCCGGGTGCGAACATCGAGGACAGCCGGCACACGTCGACCACGACCTCGTCACCGCGGCGGAACGCATTCGCACCGTGGAAGACGTAGCACGGGTCGAGGTCGAACCACTGGATCGCCGACGCACCGCCCATCAGCGGCATGATGCCGACCCGGGCGCCATCCTCGGGTGACCAGCGATACGGGAACGCGGCCGATCGTGGGTCGGCGATGTAGGCGATCGCAGCGTCGAGGTCGAAGGTGACCGGTAGGTCCCAGAACACCGCATCGGTGGAGGTGATCGCGAAGTCGTGCATCATCGTGCTCCGTGGCACGTCGACGACCTCGCTGTGGACGAGCGTGCCGTCCGCTTCGGTGATGTGGTACGTGAGGTACGGCGGAGTGAAGCCGTAGCCGAAGGAGTGCAGACGCCCCGTTGCGGGATCGATCTTCGGGTGGGCGGTGAACGCGGTGGTCAGCCGGCCGGCGAAGTCGTACGGCCCGACCGTGGAGAGGTTCGTCGGGTCGAGCCGGTACGGAAGCCCGATCTCGCCGCTCGTCAACAACCGATCGGCGTGCCAGATGCACGAGACGTTCGACTCGTTCGAGGCACCGCCCGGCGGTCCCTGACCGAACCCGGCGCCGGCCTGGTACATGGACGTCCCGACGTAGCGGTTGCGGTACTCGACCGCACGACCTCGCTCGAGCCGCACACCGTGCACCATCCCGTCGCCGAAGAACCAGTGCGGCGAATCGCCGACCGAGGGGTTCGATCCGTTGCGCACGTACATGCCGGTCAGCTCCGGCGGGATGGAGCCGGTCACGACCAGCGCAGTGGAATCGATCTCGTCGAAGACCGGCGCGTAGTTGCCCTGCATCCACCAGGGCCGGTTCGGATCAACGGCGACCGTTGTCTCGGTGACGGCGGCGCTGGTGGTGGGCGGGCTGGTTGTCGTGCTGGTTGCGGTGGTGCTGGTGGCCGATGGGATGGTGGTCGTCGTCGGAACTATGGGCGTCGGGGCGACGGTCGGCGCAGCCGTCGTCCGCGCCGAGTCGTCCGAGCACGACGCGATGAACGCAGCGACCGGTGCGGCCCCGGCGCCGAGCGCGGACCAACGCAACAGGTCGCGCCGGCTCAGACTCCTCTGGTCGCTGGTGCCCACGCGGAGAGTGTTGCACGCGGTCCGCTACCGACACGTCGACGGACACGACCTACCATCGCGGCATGGCACGCATCGCGCTTCCCGACAACGGCAACCTCGACGTGATCAACGCGCTGTCGATCGCTCGCCCGGAGATGGCCAAGGCGGTCGGCGGCTACGACGCCGCTGTCGCAGCCAGCACGCTGGATCCACGCCTGCACGAGCTGGTGCGGATGCGCGTCGCCCAGATCAACGCCTGCACGGTCTGCCTCTCGTGGCGCACGCCAGCTGCGCTCGCCGCCGGAGTCACCGACGAGCTCCTCGACCAGGTCGAGCACTATGCAACCGCAGCCGACCTCACCGTCGCCGAGAAGGTCGCGATCGAGTACGCCGAACGGTTCAGCCGCGACTCGGCGAACATCGACGACGCCTTCTTCGCTCGGCTGACCGCAGCGTTCAGCCCGGCCGACATCGTCGAGCTGACCCTGGTGATCGCCAAGTACATCGCCTTCGGCCGGTTCATGCAGGTCCTCGGCCTCGACCAGAGCTGCGGCATCGACTACGCCCAGCAGGTGAGCGCCGGCACCGCCGGCTGATCCGTCGGGCGCGGCCGAGGTCCGCCGCCGCGGACACGGTGCTCATCGTTCCGTGTGCCTCCGTTCACGGCGGCGAAACATCGCAGGCTCACAGTACGAGTCGTGCCCACATCGCTGCGCGACACGTTGACCCGCCTGCCGAAGGTGGAGTTGCACGTCCATCTCGAGGGCACGATGCTGGCCGACACGCTGAGCGAGCTCGCTCGGAAGAACGGTGTCACCCCACCGGCCCCGCTCGACGAGATGTACCGCTACGCCAACCTGAGCGGCTTCCTCGACGTGTTCTGGTTCGTGCAATCGGTCCTGCAGACACGCGAGGACTGGGCGATGCTCGCCTACGAGAGCGTCCTCCAGGCTGCGTCGAACGGTGTCATCTACCGCGAGGTGTTCTTCACGCCGGCGCGCCACCTGCGCAGCGGCATGTCCCTGGCCGACATCGTCGCCGGCGTCGACGACGGGATGTCCGCGGGCGAGCGCGAGACGGGATCCGAAACGCGCATGATCTACGACATCGACCGTGACTTCGGCCCCAGCGTGGCTGACGAGCAGTTGGAGATGTTGCTCGAACTCCGCCGCCGCGCTGCGCACGGCATCGACCGGGTGATCGGCATCGGCATGGACTCGACCGAGCGTGGTGTCGATCCCAGCGTGTTTGCTCCCGCATACCGCGCCGCCAAGGCAGCCGGTCTGCACCGCACCGGCCACCAGGGCGAGGACTCGCCCGCGTGGGCGATCGAGATCGCACTCGACGTGCTCGGGTGCGAGCGGATCGATCACGGCATCTCCGTGCTCGAGGACGCTGCGCTCGTCGCCCGTCTGGTCGACGAGCAGATCCCGCTGACCGTGTGCCCGACGGCGAACGTGGTGATCAACCCGGACAAGTGCGTGTCGCTCGACGCGCACGCCTATCCGGCGATGCGCGCCGCAGGGTTGCTGGCGACGTTGAACACCGACGACCCGGCACTCGTCGGGCTCTCGCTCGGCGCCGAGTACACCAACGTCGCCAACGCGTACGGCTACGGCCTGTCGACGATGGTCCAGATCGCGCACGACGGCGTCACGGCGACATGGGCCGACGACGACGACAAGCGCCGCATGCATGCGGTGATCGACGAGGTCTCTGCGGAGCTCCTCCACGCCGGTTGACGGATCGCGCCGCTGCGACGTGCGAGCACAGACCGTTCACCAACCCCCACGCCGCCCGAAACACGGAGGAAATGCGCGATGCGTACCGTCCTCGCCGAGGGAGATGGCGCACTCGAGCGCCTCAGGGATGGAGGACCCATGACCACGATGAACCGACGTGACCTGTTGCAGAGAGGTCTGCAGCTCAGCGGGGGAGCGGTGCTCGGTGCCGCGTTCTTGGCCGCCTGCGGCTCGGACAAGAAGACAGCGACGACGACGGCGCCCACGACCGCCCCGACTACCGCCGCGACGACGGCGGACACCACGGCCGCGACGACCGCTGCAACGACTGCCGCATCCACCGGCGACACCACGGCCGCGACGACGGCGGTCACCGACGCCGGCGGGGCCACCACGGTTGCGATCGCTCCCAGCGATCTCGGCGCGATGACCCTTCGCCTGTCGTGGATCAAGAACTCCGAGTTCGCAGGCGCCTACCTCGCGGACACCAACGGGTACTACACCGCCGCCGGATTCTCGTCGGTCGATCTCATCGCCGGCGGCCCGTCGGCCACTGCTTCCGAGGTCGACGTCTCGTCGGGCACGGCGCTCGTCGGCATCTCGGCTCCGGACCTGACCGCGGCCGCCATCGCGGCGGGTGGTGATCTCGTCATCATCGGTGCGGAGTACCAGAAGAACCCGTTCGCGGTGATGTCGCTGGCCAGCAACCCGATCAAGACGCCAGAGGACATGTACGGCAAGAAGTTCGGGCTGCAGAGCGCCAACCAGGTGGTCTGGGACGCGTTCGTCGCGGCGTCCGGCATCGACGACTCCAAGATCATCAAGTTCCCGGCGCAGTTCAACCCGCAACCGCTGGTCGACGGCGAGTGCGACTGCTGGTTCAGCTTCGTCACGAACGAGCCGAACCTGCTCAAGGTGCAGGGTGTCGACACGGTGACCTTCCTGTTGGCGGACTTCGGCTATCCGCTCGTCAGCGAGACGTACGTGACCAAGAAGGACACGGTGAAGAGCAGCCCCGATGCGCTGAAGGCGTTCCTCAAGGCGCAGATCCAAGGGTGGCGCGACGTGTACTCCGATCCCGCCGGTGCTGCGAAGCTGACCACCAGCAAGTACGGAGCCGACCAAGGCCTCGACACTGCCGAGCAGCAGCTCGAAGTCGAGTCCGAGCTGACGCTCGTGTTCACCGACGCGGCCAAGACGATCGGGATCCTCAACGTCAGCGACGACCTGATCAAGGAGAACATCGACGTCTTGACCAAGGCCGGGCTCACCATCACGGCCGAGGACCTCTTCGATCTGTCGTTGCTCAGGGCCGTCTACGACGAGAACCCCGACCTCCTCGGCATCCCGAGCTGAGTCGGGACGTGAATGTGACGGAGGAGGACGGAGCGGCGACCGACGAAAGTCGAATGGGAGAGGTCGCCGATCCGTCCTCGCCGTCCTCAGCCGTCAGCCCGGGCGCGGGCATTGCGATCTCGGCGCTGACCAAGGTGTTCACGATCGGGCGCAAGCGAGTCGTCGCGCTCGACAACCTGAACCTGCGGACACCGCAGGGATCGTTCCTGTCGCTGTTGGGGCCGTCCGGTTGCGGCAAGTCGACGGTGTTGCGGATCATCGCCGACCTGGAGACACCGACGTCGGGCGACGTCAGGGTGCACGGGGAGAAGCCGAAGGCGTTGCGCGACAAGCGCCACCTCGGCATCGCGTTCCAGGACGCAGCGTTGCTGCCGTGGCGCACGGTGGAGAGCAACATCCGGCTTCCGCTCGAGGTCAGTGGCGTCAAGGTCGCCGCCAACGTGATCCCCGATCTGATCAGTCTTGTCGGGCTCGAGGGCTTCGAGAAGGCGCGTCCGGCGCAGCTCTCCGGTGGCATGCGACAGCGTGTCGCCATCGCCCGCGCGTTGGTCGTCGAGCCCCAGGTGTTGCTCCTCGACGAACCATTCGGCGCGCTCGACGAGATGACCCGGCGCCGGCTCAACCTCGAGTTGCTGCGGATCTGGACAGAACGCGTGACCACGACGCTCCTCGTCACCCACTCCATCGCCGAGGCCGTGTTCCTGTCCGACACGGTTGCGGTGATGAGCCCGCGACCGGGCCGGATCAAGTCCGTCGTGCCGATCGATCTGCCCCGCCCCCGCACGCCGGAGATGCTGCGCAGCCACGAGTTCCACGCACTCGAGGATCACCTCTCCGACCTGTTGTTCGCCGACGGTGCCTCGGCGAGCGGCGACGACCTGTGAGCGCGTCGTCGTGAAGTCCGATACGGAGATGGTGCTCGACTCGGGCATGCTCGATGCGCCGACCCAGCAGCGCGACGGCGAGCAGCGGGGCGACGATCAGTCCTCGTTCCACGTGCCGGCATGGGCGGCGACGATGCTGGGCATGGTGATCGTGCTCGGCTGCTGGATCTTCGCGGCCACGGTCTGGGGAGTGCGCAAGGGCGTGCCACAGCCGTGGAGCGTGGTCGCCCATCTGGTGCACGACTGGCACTACTACCCGCGCAACGTCGGCACCACCTTCTCCGAAGCGTGGCGCGGCTACCTGATCGGCAACGCGCTCGCGATCGTCATCGGGGTGATGTTCGTTCTGGTGCCGTTCCTCGAGAAGGCCCTGATGCAGATCGCGGTGGCGACGTACTGCCTACCGATCGTGGCGGTCGGGCCGATCCTGCAGGCGACGCTGAAGGGCGATGCGCCGAAGATCGCGCTCGTCTCGTTGAGCGTCGTCTTCACCACCCTCATCGGCGTCCTCGTCGGCTTGCGGTCGGCCGATCGTCACAGCATCGAGCTCATCAAGGCGTACGGCGGCAACCGCTTCAGCCAGCTGGTGAAGGTCCGCATCCGCTCTGCGCTGCCGAGCACGTTCGCCGGTCTGCAGATCGCTGCGCCGGCCGCGATCCTCGGCGCGATCATCGGCGAGTTCTTCGGTGGCGACCGCGGCCTCGGGATCTTCATGATCGCCAGCCTGCAGGCGAACAACGTCGCCCGCACGTGGGGCATCGGCTTCCTCGCCACTGCGTTGGCGGGCGTCGGCTTCTTCGCGACCACGATCGCTGCCCGCTACTGCACGGCGTGGGCACCGGGACGTGCCAGGCGATGAGCACCGTCGCCGTCACTGTCCAGGACGAGATCAGCGAGTCGACCGGAGGCAGGGCAAACCGCCCTGCGCTGAAGCGGGTGGTGCGCATCCTGATGCTGCTGGTGATCGGCTTCGCGTCGACGTTCGCGCTCTGGTACGCATTCGTGCACACGATCACGATTGATGCGCTGGTGAAGAAGTCCCCCAGCGACGTGTGGACCTACCTGTTCTCCACCAAGAAGGCTCCCGCCAACCGCAGGGCGCTGTTCGACGCGCTGGAGACGACGCTGGGCAACGTCTTCGTCGGCTACCTGATGGGCCTGGTCACGAGCATCGTGGTGTCGAGTGTGTTCGTGCTGTCCCCGGCGATCCGGCGGACCTTCATGCCGTTCGCGCTGCTGCTGCGGTCGGTGCCGTTGATCGCGATGACGCCGATCATCGGACTCATCACCGGCTACGGACTGGCATCGGTACGAATCGTCACCGCGCTCGTCACGTTCTTCCCGTCACTCGTCAACATCTCGCTCGGCCTCGAGTCCGCGCCGAAGCAGTCCATCGATCTCATCGAGGCGTATGGCGGCTCCAACCGAACAGCGCTGCTCAAGGTGCGGCTCCCGTACGCCGTGCCACCACTGTTCGCAGCCATGCGCATCGCGGTGCCAGGAGCCATGGTGGGCGCGTTGCTGGGCGAGTGGTTGTTGACCAAGCAGGGCATCGGCAGCTACCTGGCCGATCGCCCGGCCCGGTTCGACTACACCGGGGTGTGGGCGGCGGTCGCCGTGGTCACCACCGTCGCGCTCGTCCTCTACGCGCTCGTCGGCATCATCGAGACGCCCATCCTGGCCAGGTTCAACCCCGAACGCCTGTCCGAAGACTGAGTCGAAGACTGAGTCGGTGGCTGCTTCGGTGACCGGCTGTCAGGATGGACGTCACCACCTCGCAAGCCAACAAGGAGCGCGATGCGCGATCTGAGAGCCCTGCCGAAGGGACACCTCCACCTCCACCTCGAGCTGGCCATGCGGCCGTCGACGCTGGCCGACCTCGCCGCGAAGTACGGCATGGAGGTGCCGGTCATCCGGGGCTATGGCAACTTCACTGCGTTCAGCGCGACCTGCCAGGCCACCATGGCGACGCTGCGCGACCGCTCCGATTGGGAGCGACTCGCCGACGAGATCTGCGCCGACGCGGTCGCCGACGGGGCCGTCTACATCGAGCCGTCGTTCTGGGCCGGCCAGTACGTCGACATCTGGGGCAGCCTTGCGGCCACGTGGGACCTGGTCCTCGACGTCTTCGACAAAGCCGCCGCGACCCACGGGATCACCGTCCGGTTCATGGCCGCCGTCGATCGCGTCCTGGACTCGCCGGACGAAGCGATGGCCATCGCCCTCCTGGCCGTCGAGCTCCAGGACCGCGGTGTGGTCAGCTTCGGCCTGCACAACGACGAGGTCGGCCATCCGCCGCAGGACTTCGTCGATTGCTTCCGCGTCGCCAAGGCGGGTGAGCTGCTGATCACCCCGCACGCCGGTGAACTGGAGCACGGCCAGTTCGTGAAGGACTCGGTCGACCTGCTCGCAGCGGACAGGATCCAGCACGGGGTGCGAGCGTTCGAGGTGCCGGGCCTGGTCGAGCAACTGGCCGAGCAGGGGATCTGCCTCGACGTCTGCCCGACCTCGAACATCATGCTCAGCGTGTTCCCCAGCCTGGCCGAGCACCCGCTGCCCCAGCTGCTGGAGGCCGGGGTGAAGGTCACCATCAACGCGGACGATCCGCTGCTGTTCGGCCCCGGCCTGCTCGACGAGTACGAGCTGTGCCGCCGCGAGCTCGGCCTCACCGACGAGCAGCTCGCGTTCGCGGCGCGCTGCTCGCTCGAATGCGGCGGCGCCCCCGACGATCTCAAGGCCGAAGCCCTCGCGGGCATCGACTCGTGGCTCGCCACCCCCGCCTGACATCAAGAGCACCCGGCTTGTGCACAGGGCCTCCAGTCGGGCGTGACCTCATCCATCGGAGGCTCTGTGACGCGACCGTCCGCTGCGCACGGCCTCCGCTGATCAGTGCGCGAGGAAGTCGGCGAGGACCCGGCGCAGCTCGATCGTGACCCGGTCGGCCTTGGTGTGGACCTCGGTGGTGAGGTCGAGCGGCAGCGACGGGGGCATGCGGTGCTGGATCACGAGGTCCTCGGCCAGCACGCGCTCCTCGAACGCGACGGCGGCGGCCATCGCTTCCGGGGCGATGTCGTTGCGGTAGATCGACGTATAGACCCGGCAGTGGCCGTCGCGTTCTGGCTGCACCGCGAACACGATCAGGTTGGTGCCGCCGGCATCGATGTACTGCAGCTCGAGCGTCGCCGTGAACGGACCGGTGTAGGTGTAGGTCATCTTCCGACGCTGCACCAGCGGCCGGACGCCGGACGCGACGCCGGGGTCCTCGTGGTTGGCGAAGCTGTGCTCGGTCACGGCCAGGAAGCCGTCCGGCGTTCGGGTCACGGCATATTCGTCGACCTGATCCGATTCGTCGATCCCGAAGGTCCCAGCATGCACGAAGGGGAAGTGGGCGACGTCGAGGAAGTTGTCGAGCATCGCGCCGGCTGAACCCGGTGTGGACACCGGGGACAGCATCCCGAGCACGAACGTGTCGTCGACTGCACCGAGGTCGGGGAGTGGCGTCCGCGGAGCTTCGGGTGCGATCCAGATCATGCCTGCCAGCTCGGCGACGGCCGCGGCCGGGACGATGCGCGCCCGTGGCGGCATGGTGGCGTCGGCGCCGAGCGCTGGGATGAGCGTGCAGGCGCCGTCAGCGCCGAACCGCCAGCCGTGGTAGCCGCACTGGAGCGTGCCGTCGTCGAGCACCGTGCCCGCCGTCAACGGGGCGCGGCGATGTGGGCAGCGGTCGACGAACGCGCGCACCTCGTCCCCGACGCGGACCAGCGCCCAGGGCTCTCCGAGGAGCCAGGCCTGCCACGGCTCTGTGTCGACCTCGGTGCTCAGCGCGACCGGATGCCAGGCCCGGCGCAGACCCGGGTCGACGTTGGTCAGCTCGCGTGGCGACGTGCTCATGCGTGTGCTCCGATCCGGGCGTCGACGAGCTCGCGCAACCAGCGGCGGTATTCGATCGACACCTTGTCGGTGCGCACCGACAACTCGTCCGCCGGGTCGAGCGGTAGGGCGCGCGGCACCTGGTTGTTGACCACCGGTTCGTCCTGGGCGAGCACGATCCGCTGGAACTCGACATGCGGTTCGTCCGGACCGTCGAGGTCGTCGGTGCGGCCCATGAACCAGAAGCAACGGCACGTGTCCAGATCGATCGGCGATGCCGTCATCCACAACGTGCGCCGGGCACCACCGGCGAGGTCGAACTCGATGCTGACCGTGCACGGCATCGGCATCCGATATCGCGACCAGCCGTACATCGCTGCACCGCCGGCGTCGAAGTCGCTCGGTGGGTCATATGTGAAGCGCAGCTCTCCATCGGCGCGCTCGATCTCGGGCAGTGGAGGCACCGGCCGCTCGCGCTGGCCGAGCGTGCCGACGTGCACCCATGCGAAGTGGGCGAGATCGACGAAGTTCTCGACCCGTCGCAGCGCGGACACCGACCAGGTGTACGGCACCCCGGGCACGATCCGGACCGCGGGGTCGCCGTGCGCGACGGATCGTGGGATCTCGGCACTCGATCGCTCGTCGAGGCACACCCAGACCAGGTCGTACACGACCTTCGTGCGGTACGCCCGGACCCGAGCCCTGCCGGGGATCGGTCCGTCCGGCATGGACGGGATCTCGATGCACCGTCCGCCGCCGTCCCACTTCCAGCCGTGGTACGCGCAGCGCAGGCCGTCGGCTTCCGCCCAGCCGACCGACAGCCTGGTCGAGCGGTGCACGCACCGATCGTCCATCGCCACGATCGTGTGCTCGTCGTCGGACAGCTCGGCGATCGCGAGATCGCACCCGAGCAGGCGGACGGGCAGCACACGGGTCGCGCTCGCGCGCAGCTCGTCGAGCGTGCAGACCGGGTGCCAGAACGCGGCGAGCATCTCGGTCACCGCCGCGTCGTCGCGCGTCCGGCCGGGCAGCTCGGCCGCGTCCGTCATGCGGCGACGTCAGCACCCAGCGAGTGCGCCGCGTGCCACGAACCGCCGCGCACGCAGCCGACGGGGGCGAGGCGACGTTCGATCGCGACGGTCTCGTAGCCGTCGCTGACAGTGCCCGGCGCCTCGACGATCCGCATCACGCTGACCTCCGCGCTGCGGCCGACGGCGAGGCTGCCCAACTCGCGCTGACGGTGGATGCTGGAGGCCGGGTTGATCGTGCACATCGCGATCACGTCGGCGAGGTCGACGCCCATCGCCCAGATCTTGGTCATCGTCTCCGCCAGCGAGAACACCGGGCCGCCGATGTTGAAGATGTTCAGGTCGGTGGAGATCGTGTGCGGGAAGACCCCCTTGGCGAACATCCGGCGAGCCTCTCGGAAGCGGAAGTCGGTGCCGGAATGGCCGACGTCGAGCAGGAGACCTCGGTCGAGCGCATCGCGGAACTCGGGGATCAGCTCGCCGAACCCGTCGAGCGTTCCGCCGCCACCGCGGAACGCGTGCGTGATGATGTCGCCGCCGCGCAGCGCCGCCAACAGCGTCGGCGTGGAGATGCAGGGCGTGTGCGGGAAGCGCCCGAGGTGGACCATGATCGGCAGTGGACGTGCTGCCTCGTCTGCCGCTGCCTTGGCGGCTTCGAGAAAGGGCGACACCGTCGGATCGTCGGTGTAGCAGGCGCGCACCTTCAGTCCGACGACGATGTCGGCGTTGCGATCGAGTGACTCGGCCAGTGATTGTCGGTCGATGTTCCGGGCGTCGTTGGCGATCTCCAGCTTGTGGCAGATGAAGTCCTTGGTCGCCAGGTACAGCTGGTTCGGATCGATGAACGCAAGGATCTTGGTCTTGGTCGCGGGATGATCGATCACCGCCCGACGGGCGAGGTCGAAGGTCGCCACGCCGCTCGTGCCGCCATCGACGAGGACCGGTACGCCCATGCCCACGCCGACCTCGTCGGCCTCGACGCAGAAGTCACCGAGCCCGGGCATCACATGGCAGTGCAGGTCGATCAGACCTGGCGTGACGACGCATCCGGACACGTCGATGACCGTGGCGCCGTGCGCCATCTCGCTGTCGCGATCGGCAGGACGGGTCAACGCGACGATGGTCTCTCCCTGGACGACCACGTCGAGGAGCGCGTCGGTGGCGCTCGCCGGATCGATCACCCGCCCGCCGCGCAGGATCGTCGTGCGTGGAACGAGCTCGCTGGACGCCATCGTTCGAACTCTAGGACGGCACGTTCGCGTCTGGGTTTCCGACGCGTTACCCCTTCGTTCGCTGAGCTCGAGCTCTTAACCCGCTCACATCTCACTGCTGTTCACTGTGCGCATGATCGAGTTGCGAGGACTGACCAAGCGATACGGCGACACACTGGCCGTCGACGACCTGTCCTTCGACATCACGCCCGGCTGCGTCACTGGATTCCTCGGACCGAACGGTGCGGGCAAGACGACGACGATGCGGATGATCCTGGGCTTGGATGCGCCGACCAAGGGCACCGCACTCGTCAACGGCAAGCCCTATGCCCAGCATCAGTTCCCCTTGCACGAGGTGGGCGCGCTGCTCGACGCGAAGGCGTTGCACGGCGGACGTCGGGCGTTCGACCACCTGCTGTGCCTCGCGCAGAGCAACGGAATCGGCCGCAAGCGGGTGACGACGGTGCTCGAACAGGTCGGCCTCGCCGAGGTCGCCAAGAAGCGGACCGGCACCTTCTCGCTCGGGATGGGCCAGCGGCTGGGCATCGCCGGCGCCCTGCTCGGTGATCCCGGTGTGCTCATGTTCGACGAACCGGTGAACGGCCTCGACCCAGAGGGCATCGTCTGGATCCGGACCCTGCTCCGCTGGTTGGCGTCGGAGGGTCGGACCGTGTTCGTGTCCAGCCACTTGATGACCGAGATGGCGATGACCGCCGACCGGCTGATCGTCGTCGGTCGCGGCAAGTTGATCGCCGACGCGACCGTCGAGGAGTTCACGTCCCAGGGCGAGCAGTGGGTGCAGGTCCGTTCGGCCAAGCCGGACGCCCTCGCCACCGTGCTCACCACAGCCGGCGGCACGATCAAGATCGCCGACGGTGATCAGCAGGTGCGCGGTCTCACCTCGACCCAGATCGGGGACCTCGCCCTCGGCGCGGGGATTGCGATCTACGGGCTCGCCGAGCAACGGGCGACGCTCGAAGAGGTCTTCTTCGGGATGACCGTCGACAGCGTGGAGTACCACGGCTTGCTCGGCACCGAGAACGCGAGCGCAGCATGAGCGGCACCGACACCATGACCCCCGCGGCGACGGCGCCCGAGCCCGAGCACCTCCCGACCACGCACGACAAGCCGACGCAGTCGACGTTGCGAGCAGCGCTGGTGTCGGAGTGGACCAAGCTCCGCTCGGTGCGTTCGACGGTGTGGTCGCTGGTGCTCACCTCTGCGTTCACGATCGGGCTCGGCACGCTGTTCTGCTGGGCGTACCTGCATCGCCGCGAGCAGCGTGGCGATCGTCAGAACGCGCTCCGGGCGCTGCTGTTCGATCCGACGGCGCGGTCTCTGAACGGAGTCGTGCTGGCCCAGCTCGCGATCGGTGTGCTCGGTGTGCTCGTGATGAGCTCGGAGTACACGACGGGCATGATCCGCACATCGTTGGCCGCAGTGCCGAACCGGCGCGTGTTCCTCCTGGCCAAGACGATCGTGCTGGCGGCCGTCGGCCTCGTGGTGTCGATGGTGTCGGTGTTCGTCGCGTTCTTCATGGGCCAGGCCGTGCTGTCGGGCGACGGCCTCGGCACGTCGCTCAGCGCCGACAGCGTGCTGCGTGCGGTCCTCGGCGCCGGTCTGTACCTGACCCTGATCGCGCTGTTCGGTCTGGCGATCGGCACCATCGTGCGGCGAACGCCGGGCGCGATCGCGGCATTGTTCGGCATCGTCCTCATCCTGCCGCTGATCGCCCAGGCCTTCCCCGAGCCGTGGGATGTCCGCATCGGCCGGCTCGCGCCGTTCAACGCGGGGCAGGCGATGTTCTCGGTGCGCTACGACCCGGACCTGCTCACGCCCACCCAAGGGCTGTTCGTGTTCCTGGGCTGGATCGTGCTGGCCTACATCGTCGCGATGGTCTCGCTCAGCCGCCGCGACGCCTGACGGCAACCGGCGGTGAGTCGACGATCTCGACATCCGGTGTAACGAATCCAGCGCTCGCGGGCACATGAGCCCCATGAAACGGAACCGCACCGAGTCCGACATCCCCACACCGACAGTCGTGAAGAGCGACGAGGAGTGGCGCGCCCAGCTCACTCCGGGTCAGTACGCCGTGCTGCGCAAGGCGGGCACAGAGCGCGCCTTCACCGGCGAGTACATCGACTGCCACGACGACGGCGTCTACCGGTGCGCCGGGTGCGGCGCTGCGCTCTTCGATGCCGACACCAAGTTCGAGTCCGGCACCGGTTGGCCGAGCTTCACCGACCCCGTCACGAACGAAGCGGTCGCACTGATCTCTGACCGGAGCATGTTCATGACCCGTACCGAAGTCGTGTGCCGCGCGTGCGGCGGTCACCTCGGGCACGTCTTCAACGACGGGCCGGCACCGAGCGGTCAGCGGTACTGCATGAACTCGGCGTCGCTGACGCTCGATCGCACCGCCGAGAACGACGAGCCACACGGATAGATCCCGCCGTTCGGCACCACAGTGAGGGCGGTACCATCGCCTCCGCATGTGGCTGCCCTACGAGTATTCGTTCTGGATCGCGGTGATCCTGATCGTGCTCGTCGCAGCGCTCTGGCGGGTGCACCATCGCGGCGTCCAGATCGCTGTCGCCACCGGGCGTGAGCTCGCCGTCGTGATGCTGCTGTACACGCTGTGGCAGTACATCCGCGAGCTGGCGATCACCCGCACTGCCGGGGCGATCGAGAACGCGCATCACCTCTGGAACCTCGAACGCGACCTGCACCTGCCCAGTGAGGTCGCGTTGCAGCGGCTCTTCATCGACAACCGCCCGACCATGCAGTTCCTGAACGTCTACTACGGCGGCGTGCACGTGCCCGCTGCGGGTGCGCTCTTGATCTGGCTGTTCTGGCGCCACCGCGATCGCTACGCCGCGGTGCGCACGACCTTCGCGCTGACCATCGCTGGTTGCCTCACGATCCAGGCCCTCGTGCCCATGGCCCCGCCGCGGTTCCTCCCCGATCTCGGCTTCGTCGACGCCGGCCTCAAGTACGGCCTGTCCGTGTACGGCCAAGGCGGCAGTGGTGTCTCCAACGAGCTGGCCGCGATGCCCTCGCTCCACGTCGCGTGGTGCGTTCTCGTCGCCGTCGCTGTGATCGCGATCAGCACCAGCAGGTGGCGCTGGCTGGTCCTGCTCCACCCGTTCCTGACCATCGCGGCGATCACGATCACGGCCAACCACTGGTGGCTCGACGGTGTCGTCGCCGCGATGGTGCTCGCCCTCGGGTGGGCGATCCAGCACTGGATCACGGCTGCGGTCGTTCACCTCCGCAGCGCGGAGGTCACGGTTGCTGAGCCAGCCACGCCTGATGGCTCGCGTGCACTCGCTCCCACAGCAGCTGGTGGTCCGTCGAGCTGACATCGGCCAGGGGAAGGCCGAAGCGGTCGCGGAGCACGCTGAACCACTCGTCCGCCGTGTCGACGGTTCGTTCCGGTTCGCCTCCTGATCCGACGCGGCGCAGCACGAGGCCACGCATGACGTCCACACCGTCGGCGTCTCGGCGCTGCACGGTGACCAGTTTGACGAAGCCCGAGTCCCGTGAGGTGGAGAGCGCGACGTTGCGCTCGGCGAACTCGTCGATGCCAGCGGTCGCGGCGCGGAACGCCATGCCGAAGAACGAGCCGGCTGGATCGTGCCTGAACTGCCAATCGGCGTCGTCGGCATCGGACTCGTGGAGCCCGAACGTGAACGGATGCTGGGCGAACGTGCCCGAGCGGAGGGGGAGGGGCTCGTGGAGGCCGTCGCCAAGTCCGGCGTCGACGTACCAATCGCCCCCCGGATTGCCGTTGCCCTCCAGCCCGTGCACGATCAGGACGAGGTGGTTGTCCATGGTCGTTCCTCCAGGCCGGTTCTCATCGTGCACGCCGCCGCGGTGCAGCGTCACGTCGTAGCCCAAGGAGCCCAGCAGCAACGCGAGCGCGCCGTTCAGGTGGAAGCAATATCCGCCGCGGCGGGCCAGCGCGATGCGCTCGAACGACGCCTCCTGATCCACGGTCCAGCGCTCCTGCAACTGGATCCAGGTTGTCTCGTACGGCACCCGCTCGACGTGCGCGCGGAGGATGTCGAACAGGGCCTCGGCGCTGGGCGGGGCGTGGTCGATCCCGAGCCGGTCCAGGTAGAGGGCAATGCTCGTGCGGTCGGGCATGGTCCGTTTCTAGTTCGTGGCGTGGCTCGTCGTTACCATGGGTTTCGATGAAGCTGGAGCGGTTGGTCGCGGCGGCGGGGCGAGTCAGGGCCACCTCGAAGCGGTCGGAGAAGGTCGCCGAACTGGCGGCGGTGCTCGCCGAACTCGGCGGGCCGAACCGCGACGACGGCGAGATCGAGACCGCGATCGGACTGCTGTTGGGCTCGCCGCGCCAGGGCCGGCTGGGGATCGGCTGGGCGGCGCTGTCCGGACTGGCCGACGTGCGCGCCCGACCAGCCGAGGTGGCGACGTTGGAGGTCGCCGACGTCGATCGCGCCCTGTCCCGGCTTGCCGCGCTGCAGGGTGTCGGGTCTCAGCGCGAGCGAGCGACGCAGATCGCCGAGCTGTTCACCGCGGCCACCGAGCCGGAGCAGCACTTCCTCCATCGTGTCTTCGCGGGTGAGATGCGCCAGGGCGCGAACGACGGTGTGGTGACCGACGCGATCGCGAAGGCGGCCCACTTGCCGCTGGCGACGGTCCGCCGCGCGGCGATGCTGCTGGGCGACCTCGGTGCCGCGGCTCAGCGAGCGCTCACCGGCGACGACCTGGCGACGATCGGCCTGACGCCTCTCGTCGGCGTGCAACCGATGCTGGCGAGCACCGCGGCAACGGTCACCGACGCGTTGGGGGAGACAGGCCCGGCCAGCGTCGAGTGGAAGCTCGATGGCGCGAGGATCCAGGTCCACCGCACCGACGATTCGATCCGAGTGTTCACACGGACGCTCCACGAGATCAGCGCTCGCGTGCCCGAGATCGTCCGGGCCGCGCTCGAACTGCCGGCGACGGAGTTCGTGCTCGACGGCGAAGCGCTCGGGCTGGACGCTGACGGGAACCCGCTCAAGTTCCAGGACACGATGAACGCGGAGACCCATCTCCGGCCGTTCTTCTTCGATGCGCTCCAGGCCTCCGGGGAATCGTTGATCGACCTGCCGCTGATCGAGCGCAAGGCGGCCCTCGCGGAACTGGTGCCGGATGCACTGCGGCTGCCGACCCTCGACACCGACGACCCGGTCGCTGCCGAGGAGTTCGCGGCGACGTCGATCGCTGCAGGCCACGAGGGCGTGATGGTCAAGGCGCTGACCTCGCCCTACCAGGCCGGCCGGCGTGGCGCGACGTGGCGGAAGGTCAAGCCCGTGCACACCCTCGATCTCGTCGTGCTCGCCGCAGAGTGGGGGCACGGGCGCCGCACCGGCTGGCTGAGCAACCTCCACCTCGGAGCGCGCGGTGCCGACGGCACGTTCGTGATGGTCGGCAAGACGTTCAAGGGCCTCACCGACGAGCTGCTCCGCTGGCAGACCGAGACCTTTCCGCAGTACGCGCTCGGCGAGGGCACCGACGATGGCGCGTTCGTGATGTTCATGCGCCCGGAGCTCGTCGTCGAGATCGCCGTCGACGGTGTGCAGCGCTCGACCCGCTACCCGGGCGGGGTCGCACTCCGGTTCGCGCGCGTGCGTCGCTACCGCAGTGACAAGCCGGCCGCCGAGGCGGACACGATCGAGCGCGTGCAGGGCATGCTCTGACCGCGGCCGGCGTCAGAGATGGGTCGCAGCCGCAGCCACCACGCCGCTGACGATCGGGTCCCAGTCGCTTCCGGCGACGCGCGTGATGGTGACGAAGTCGTTGACGCCGAACACTGCAGCCACACCACCGAGGGCGAAGACCTCCGTTGCGAAGGGGTTGTCAGCGGCCGCTCCGGCGTTGGCGAAGTTGATCGATCCCGGAAGCCTCACGTCCAGGGTGAACTTGATCGCATCAGGGTTCGGCGTGGTGGAGGGGGATGCGACGGCCATGTGTGGAGCGTACGCCGTCACCGAACGCGCGGCTCCTCGCCGAGGATCCAGGCGCAGACCTCGT
>JAOBWO010000426.1 GCA_025463415.1 Acidimicrobiales bacterium
CACAACCGAAGGCATGAACAAGAAAGAGATCATGCGCTGCCTCAAGCGCTACGTCGCACGCGAGATCTACAACGTCCTCGTCAACCCGCCGGCCGAGCTCGTCACCGGCGAAGAGATCCGCGAGCTACGCAATCAACGCGGCCTCAGCCTCGCCAGCGTCGCCGAGCACTTCTCTACAACCGCCACCCACCTCTCCCGACTCGAGCGAGGCCTCACCCACGACACCAAACGCGTCGAAAGAATCCGCAACTGGCTCCTACAAACCACTTGACATGAATAGGAGCTTCAGAGTTACGGGGGTCGAAGAACGTGCCGAGAGGTCGGCCGGGCGCGTCTGCTGCGACGTCGTCAGGCTGACCAGACGCCGTTGATGTCGATGACCAGGTGTGTGCTCGCTTGGGTGAAGAAGCACGCGGTGCCGCTGGCGGACAACCCGTTGGTGACGGCTGCCGAGACCGCACGGCCCTGCATCGCGTTCAGCGAGGAGACCACCGGCCGGTCGCCGGCGCACGGCCACGCGGTCACGAAGCCCATGCCGGCGGTTCCCGTCGTCGTCACGTTCAGCGACACGACTGCGGCGCCTGCCGGGATGCCGCGAAGGCCGGCGAAGGCGATCGTCTGCATCGACCCGGCAGCCATCGGCGTGCCGCCGAGACCCAGGTTCAGCGCCGGTTGCCCGTCGCGTGTGTCGATCAGTCGCGTCGGGGCCAGTGGGGTGAACCGCAGACCGGGGCCATTGGTGATGTAGCCGGCGAGATCGACGACGACGTCGACGTCGTGCGGGCTGAACAGGCACACGGTCCCCGTTGCGCTGAGTCCCACGATCGCTGCGTTCGATTGCGGTGCCGCGCCGGCCACGTTCACGGTCGACACGAGCGGGATGGCGGATGTGCAGGGATAGATCGTGACGAAGGTCGCCGACGCCGCACCCACTGCTGTGACGTTGAGCGAGACAGCCGTGGCGACCGACGGTAGGCCGTCGCTGCCGGTCGGGAACGGCACCTCGACGGGTTGCCCGCCGGTCAGCCGGTGAACCCCACTGGACTCGTCTCGCGTGTCGACGACTCGACGGGGAGCGACCGGAACGAGCCGTCCTGGCCCGGCGGGGTGGACGTACCCGTTGATGTCGACGATCACATCGACGTCGACGTTGGCGAACACGCAGATGCCCCCAGTTGCGTCCAAGGGGACGATGGCCGCGTTGGCGACGACGGCCGCGGCGGAGAAGTTCACGGTGGAGACACCGGGGACCACCGGCCCGCAGCCGTATGCCGACACGTACCCCGCATCGGTGGATGCGGCGACGGTGAGGTTCACGCTCGCTGCTGTGGCTCCGGTCGGGACGGTGCCGACTCCGGTGACCTGGATCCGGCGAACGGTGCCGCGGGCGAGCCGCCCACCTCCGAGACCCGAGCGGGTGTCCGCCAGGCGCAGTGGCGGCACGGCCGTGAAGCCGCCGGGCGCGGCGAGCACCGTCGCGTCGACGACGGGGGTGGCGGGCACCGGTTCGGCGCTGGGGACCACGCGGATGTCCTCGGTGCGAATGCCCGGAGCGGTCAGTACCGGCGTCGCGGGCGGGCTGGTGATGGTGGTCGGCATCGGCATCGCGATCGTCTGACCGGATCGCGCCGAGCTGGCGAAGGCGTAACCCAGGTCCTGCACCGCCGGGCGGTCGACAACGGTGAACGGCGACACCACCTGCAATGCCGTGCCGTCGGCGTACGACACCGCGGCCGAGACCTGGCCGACGGCGAGCGGGAAGTCAGCAGTCGATCTGCCGGCCGGCGCGTTGTACGTGTAGCGCGAGCCGCCGACGACCACGCTGACGATGCCGGCGTTGCGGAGGAACGCCTGCACCTCCACCGTGTTGCGCGGCGAGGTGGTGCCCGGACGAAGGTGCATCAGCATCGTCTGCGGGCCGGTCGGCAAGGCCTCGGCGCGCTGGGTCCGGTGGGAGACGTAGAGCACGTCGCGAACGATCGCTGGAGCGGCGCCCGTCTTGAACCGGTTGATGTCGAAGGCCGTCAGGTCGAGGGGCGACCAGCCGATGCGGCTGGACGGCGAGATCTCGCTGCCCTCTGCGTAGTCGTTCCAGGTGGTCAGCTGCACCCACTCCGCCGACTGCCCGATGGCGACGGCCCACTGACCCCGCAGGGTCTCGGTGTTCCCCGCCTCGTCGTAGACGCCGGCGTACGGTCGCTCGTCCTGCAGGGCCACCGGCTGCATCCAGATCTTGCCGCGGGCATGGGCGTCCTTGATCGCCGTTGCGGCACCGTCGATCGCACCCGGGTTCCTGCTGCCCCAGTCCGAGAAGCCGTAGGAGATCGAAGCGAACGATGCAGCGGATCCGGCGTCGAGGAACGTCGGCACGAACGCCACTGTGATCCCGTATCGCGACTGCATCGTCGCGATCCACTGCCTCCACCAATCGGCGCTCCGGCCCTCTGCGTAGAACGGAGACACCACGAGCCGGCCGTCGTCGAGCCGATACGCGGCCGGGTCGGCGGCGAGGGCCGCGACGCCCGCTGCCAGCGCATCGGAGTTGGCGGCGACTCCGGCAGAGACGTCGGGCATGATCATGATCTTGAAGTTCGGGTCAACCGCGCGTGCGGCCTGCATCATCTGACCGATGCGGTCCCACACCACGCCGCTGAGCCCGAGGATGTCGACCGAGAAGCCGTCGATGCCGGCGGCGGAGGCGCGAGCGACCTCGGTCTGCATGTTCACTGAGCTCCACGACGCCGACGGGTTGACGGCAACCGGCAGTGGGCGCTCGCGGATGAATCCGCCCGAGCTGGCGAACTTGCCGCTCTCGCCGGACGCGAGCAGGTACTGCGTGGCGTAGTAGTCAGAGGCCGACGGGGCGTTGTCGATCGACAGCGGGAAGGTCGTCATGTAGTGGGCGAAGACCTTCTTCGGCGAGCCGTGCAGCACGTCGGCGGCGGGCATGTCGAACGGCAGGGCTGCGCTCGGCGCAGCGGTGGCACCCGCGGGCGCCGCTGCGGTGGTCGGCACGGCGCCGAGTGCGCAGCCGATGGACGTGGCTGAGATGGACAGGGCAATGCCGACGGTGCAGAGGCGTGAGCGCACTGGCAGCTCCTTCGAGGCGGATCGAACCTCCGCCCCGAGGCGCGAGGTGCACCAGGTGGGTACGCAGAGCTATCGGCATCGCACCGCTCACGCCTTGAGACAACGGCCGTCAAGAATCAGGCAAGTTCGCCCGTCGGTCCTTGAACGGGCTCAGCGCGCGGTCGGAGCCGACCGCGTCAGCACCGCGAGATCACACCCGCTGGATCAGAGCCGTCCGCCGTCGACCAGGTACTGCTGTGCCGTGCACGCCGCGCCGTCGTCTGCCGCGAGGAACAGCACCATCTGGGCGAACTCGTCCGGTGTGATCCGGCGCTTGATGGCCTGGTCGCGCATCGTCGCGGCCTCACCCTCGGGCGTCCACCACTTGGTCAGCTGGCGCTGCGTCGGCACCCAGCCGGGCAGCACCGTGTTGACCCTGACGCCGTAGGGACCGAAGGTGCGTGCCATCGTGCGGGTGATCCCCTCGACCGCCGACTTGGCGATCGCGTAGCCGGGGAACATGTCTTCCTGCATCATGTAGCTGCTCGAGCCGATGTTGATGATCGAGCCCATCCCGGCGTCCATCATCTGCGGCGCGAGGGCCTGGATCGCGAACACGTAGTGGCGCAGGTTGGTGTTGATCCGGTTGTCGAAGTACTCCGGCGTCATGTCCCGCCAGTCGTGACGGTCGTCGCTGGCCGCGTTGTTGACGAGCACGGACACACCGCCGAGCTCCGCCACTGCGCTGGCACACGCATCCCGGAGTGCACTGATGTCGATCAGGTCGACCTCGAAGAACAGCGGCGCGTGGTTCACGCCTGCCACCACGCACCTGTCGATCGTGGTTCGGGCGGCCTCGACGTTGATGTCGACGAACGCGACTCGACTGCCCTGACGTGCGAACTGCTCGACCATCGCGCTGCCGATGCCATCAGCGCCACCGGTGATGAACACCGTGCGTTCGGCAAGGGACGGATAGATCGCGTATGTCGGCATGACTGTCAGCGATGATAGCCCGCGAGGTCGATGACGTAGCTCGGGTCGGCGGAGCTGAACATGCACACCGACCCGTTCGTGCCGACCTGCGCGATGACGAGGTCGGACACCGTGTCGCCGGCACCGAAGTTGATGACCGACGTCGTCGGCCTGGTGGTGCCGCAGGGGAAGACGGTGACGAAGCCGGCGTTGGTAGCGCCGGTGACCGTGAGGTTCAGCACCACGGCGCCCGCGTCGATCGGCACACCGTCGACACCCGCGACGTTCAGCTGGCGGACTGCGCCGTTGCCACTCGGCATCCTGTCGACCTCGATGCGCGAATCGAGCAGCCGTTGCGGGGAGAGCGCGGCGAAGCTCGAGCCGGTGGGGGTGTAGCCGGACAGGTCGATGATCAGATCGATGTCGGCCGATGTGTAGATGCACACCGACCCGCCGGTGATCGCGCTGACGACGGTGTTCGTGGTGACGGCGGCTCCGGCGGGGAAGTTGATCGACGAGGTCTGCGGCCGCGGCTGATCGCACGGGTAGAGGCTGACGAAGCCGGGCAGCCGCGCGTTGGTGACGGTGACGCTCATCGTCGCCGAGGACAGGTCGCCGGGGATGTCCGCGCGACCTGCGACGGCGAGGCTGGTGACCGACTTCGCGCCGCGGAACCCGACGCCGAGGTACTTGCCGTCGACCGTGTTCAGCCCCGGGCCCGATCGTGTGTCGAGCAGGCGGGCCGGCTGTGCGGCGACGAAGCTCGTGTTCGCGGGCGGGAAGTAGCCGGCGACATCGACGATGAGATCGGTGGCGGTGAGGTTGTACATGCAGACGCTTCCCGTGCTCGACAGCTTGGCGACGACGGTCGTGGCGACGACCTGCGCCGCCGCATAGGTGAGCTGGGAGGCGTTCGGCTGCGGCGTCCCGCACGGGAACGCGGTCACGAAGCCCGGGAGCGCACCGTTGATCGCAGTGAGCGTCAGCACGGCAGCGGCGGCGTCGGCCCGTACCCCGGCCCGTCCGCCGACCCGGAGCTGGGTGGTCGCTCCTGGCGCCAGCACGCCGAGCGCGCTGGACTGTCCGTCGACCGTCGATGCGCCGGAGTCGGTGCGGGTCTCCAACAGGCGCGCCGGCGGCACTGCGACGTAGCTCGAGTACCCGGTCGATTCCAGCGCAGCGGTGCCGAGATCGGTCGGTTCGCCACTGCGGTCGATGATCGACTTCGGCCCGAACGCATGGCTGCCATAGACCTGGGCTCCGCCGAACTCCAGGATCATGTCGCAACCCGCTGCGACGAGGCGGGCGGTGGTGTCACGGATCAGTGCCGACGTGGGGTGGAAGCTGTCGACTTCGAACGCGTCCACGGCGCACATCAGCGTGCGCACCTTCGAGTTCAACGATCTGGCGATCGCCTCGCCCCCGTCGTTGAAGTAGAAGTCGAAGGAGAGCATCCGCTTCGCACCGGGCACGTCGCGCACCGCGCGGTCCGCCGCGTCGCCGGAGTAGTTGGTGAACGGCTGGATCCGGGAGTCGATGGTGACGTCGGACAGCACGATGTTGGTGCGGTCGACCAGCTGCTGCCACTCGCTGCTGGCGGGATCGAACTCGTCGCCCATGTCCCAGGCCGCGATGTTGCCGTAGACGGGCCGCCAGAAGTCCTTGGCCGCCGTGCGCACCGCTGGATCAGGGGACCACACCCGGGCGTCGTAGACCACGGTCTTCATGCCCACTGATGCGTTGATCTGGACGACGCGCATGTACTGGTCCGGCGCGACGTAACGGTCGCCCGGGTTCGCCGGTGAGTACCCGGGAGACCCGTCCTTGCACGGGCCGAACGTCGCGTCGATCCCGCTGAACACGGCCATCGAACGCGCCGCGGTCTGGGCGAACGGGTCGTCGGGGTGGACGCCGCACCACGCCCACGTCTGCACCGCCTTCGGCGGACCGTCGGCGTGGACGACCTGCGCAGCCGTCGCGCCGGCTCCGGCGACGACGACCACGGCGGCGATCACGAACTTCTTGATCAAGACGACTCCTCGTGGCACCCCTCGCGATCCGCTCTGTCGCGTGAGCCTGCCGAACGAGGAACAGTAGTGTCAGACGTGCCGGTGACGGCGTCACGCCGGCGCGCTCAGCCGGACCGTGGCGCACGAGCCGTTGACGACCGACAGGAAGTTGGCTGCCTTGGCCTCGTGGATCCTCGCCATCGACTTCGGAACGAGCTACACCGTCGCCGCGGCCAAGCTCGGCGATCGTGGACCGGAGATCGTCGAGATCGGCGGCGAGCGACGGATGCCGTCCGTCGTCATGGTCGACCCGGACGGGCAGATCTTCGTCGGGCGCACCGCCGAGGACCTCTCGGTGTCGAACCCCGGCAGCACGCTGCGCGCCCTGAAGAACCGGCTCGGCGATCAGACCCCCGCGATCCTCGGCGGGCGGCCCTACCAAGTCGTCACGCTGGTCGCGGCCCTGCTCCGCGGGGTCTATGAGGAGATCGTCGAGCGGTTCGGCGAGCCCCCGGCCGAGGTTCGGCTCACGCACCCTGCGACGTGGAACCAACCCCGTGTCTCCCGGCTGGTCGAGGCTGCCGCCAAAGCCGGTCTCGACCAACCGCTGCTGGTGCCGGAACCCGTCGCCGCGGCGCTGTCGTACGCGGCCGATGTCGGGATCGTGCCGGGTCACCCGATCGCGGTCTACGACCTCGGCGGAGGCACGTTCGACTCCGCACTCGTGACCGTCCGCAACGGCGGCTTCACAGTGGTGGGTCGGCCCGGCGGCGATCAGCACATCGGTGGCGAGCTGTTCGACGAGTTGATGTCCAACCACATCGGCGAGCAGCTCGATCCGGCAGCATGGGAGGCGATCCAGGTCGGCGAGGATCCGCTGTGGCGCCAGATCGGGGCGGCGCTCCGCAACGAGTCGCGCAAGGCGAAAGAGGCGCTCTCGTCGCACCCGTTCGTCAATGTGCTGGTGCCGCTGCCCAGCGGTCTGTCACAGGTGCGCGTCACCCGCGACGAGTTCCGCGGCATGATCGAGCCGTACATCGCAGAGACGATCGAGACCCTGCGGCGGTGCATCGCCGAGGCCGGAGCCCGACCCGACGAGCTGGCCGGGATCTCGCTCGTGGGAGGATCGAGCCGGTCGCCGGTGGTGGAGGAGATGGTCCGCCACGCCTTCCCCGACGTGCCGATCAGCCGTCGTGGCGACCCGAAGGCCACCGTTGCAGCGGGCGCGACCCTTGCAGACCGACCGTCGCCCTCGACGCCGCACCTGTGGCGCAGTCAGATCACCCAGGAAGCGTCGCCGGGCACGGCCCACGAAGCGGTGCGGCTCGCTCCACCTCCGCTCTCCGATCCGCCCGACCTCGGCCCGCCGCCGTCGCCGAGGCCCCCGCCCGTTGCGTCGTCGCCGCCCCAGCCGCCTCCCCAGTCGCCGCCCCAGCCGCCGCTTCAGCCGCAGCCTCAGCCGGCGCAGGTTGCGGTCCGCGGGCAGTTGCTCCCGGAACCGATGAGCCCGCGTTCCAAGCGCGGCCTCATCGGGCTGGTCGGCCTCCTCGTCGCAGCGGCGATCGTCGCCGTCGTCGTCGTGGCCACGCGGTCGGGCGACGACAGCAGTTCGGCGGCCACTGGTTCCACGGCGGCCGCGTCCCCCGCCTCCACTGCGTCCGGGTCGACCAGCGCCGCCACGGTGGACACCGGCAGCGCGCAGACCGTGTCGCGCAGCAGCGATGTCACGCCGACGACCCAGATCGTCACCCGAACCACCGAGATCGTCACGCCGACGATCGAGATCGTCCCACCGAGCAGCACGGCATCCACCGGCATCGGCTCGGCGCAGCCGGTCGGCACGCAGTACGAGACGTTGCTCGGGCACAAGGGAGACGTTCGTGCCGCGCAGTTCAGCCCCGACAGCCGGCTCCTCGTGACGGCCGGCGCCGACGGGCTCGGCGTCGTGTGGAACGTCCAGACCGGCAAGCAGATGAGCCTGTTGAGTGGACACACCGGTGCCCTGACATCGGTGGCCTTCAGCCCTGACGGCAGCACCGTCGCGACCTCGGCGGTCGATGGCACCGTTCGACTGTGGGACACCGAGTCCGGCAAGCAGGTCGCCTGGTTCACCGGCCACACGGATGCCGTCGAGCAAGTTCGGTTCAACCCTGACGGTGGCTCGCTGGTCAGCGCCGGGACGGACGGCACGGTCCGGGTGTGGGACATCGCAACGAGCTCCGAGGTTGCCGAGTACGCCGGTCCAGTCGGGCCGGTGCACTTCGCCGAGTTCAGCCCGAATGGTCAGCAGATCCTCGCCGGCGGTGATGACGGCAACACGTACCTCTGGAACATCAGCACGCCGGAGTCACCGGTCGTGCTGGGCGGCCACGACGGACCCGTCCGCGCCGGCGCGTTCAACCCGGACGGCACGTTGGTGCTGAGCGGAGGTGACGACGCGAAGATCCTCGTCTGGGACACCAGCACCGGCGCCCCCTACGCCAACCTCGGCGACATCGAAGGTGGTGTGGTCTCGGCCACGTTCAGCAACGACGGGACTCGGTTGATGGCCAGCGGCCACGACCGCACCGCGGCGCTGTGGGATGTCGTGTCAACCAAGCTGCTCGGCGATCTCGCCGGCCACGACGACAACGTCGTGTCGGCCGAGTTCAGTCCCGACGACAACTTGGCCGTGACGGCCAGCGCCGATGGCACGGCCCGGATCTGGGATGTCTCGCCGGGCACGCCGATCGGCGTCACGGTCGCAACCCTGACCACGGGCGGCTCCACGCTCGGTGCTGTGTTCAGTCCGGACGGCAAGCTGGTGGCAACGATCGACTCGCTCGGTGTCGCGACGATTTGGGCCGCCTGACCGGATCAGCCGGGGTGCGCCAGCTCCTGCACGCCCGAGAGCGGGATGTCGACGTAGTGCGGCCGGTAGCGGGCCGGATCCCCGCCGCGATGGCTCGGCCACTGGACGTCGATCTGGGAGAGGCCGACGATCAGGTCGCCGTTGCCGTCGAGCCACGGCATCGGGATGGGGGCATAGGTGACCAACCCGTCCGGACTGCCTCGTGGAACCGCCGGCTGTGAAGCGACCTGGGTCCACGGCCCCCAGGGGTCCTCAGCGGCATCGACCACCAACTCGTTGCCGAGGAACCCGTCGACCTTGGTGACGCTCAGCCAACGTCCGCCGATCAGAACCGGGCGCATCTCGTTCTCGATCCAGTACCTCGACGAGATCGGAACCGCATCGCCGGGTCGGGGCGACCAGCCGTTCGCGGTCCGGTACTCCGGTGGGAGCTGCAACTGACCACGCGGGACCCGCGCCAACCACATCTTGGTGCCCGTGTGCGGACCGTTCGAGTACCCACCCTCCCGGGAGAGGTTCTGGGCGAAGGAGTTGCCGAACAGGTAGCTGTATGCGCCGTCGTCGACGACATCGAACCCGTACACCGGTTGGACCCCGGAGTTCGGCGCCTTCGCGAACGACAGCCGTTGCAAGGTCTGCACGTCGTAGGTCGCCAGCCAGGTCGCAACCGGATGGACGTTGACACCGTCGAGGGGATCGGCGGGCACCGGGTCGCGGTGCATCTCCGTCCAGAACATCTTCACCGTGGCACCATCCACGGATCCACCGGCGGGCCAGAAGAAGCGGTTGAACGACTCACCGTCACCGGGCTCGAACGAGACCGAGGTGTCGGGGGTGCCGCGAACCACGGTCGTGAAGCAGTTGCCGTCCTGCACGAACACCGCGGAGTTCATGTACTGCGCCTGGAGCATCTGTGCAGCGGTCCCCGCGTTGTCGACGAACGGATCCTGGGCGATCCACAGCGCACGCTGTCCTCCCAGGGGCAGGATCCGGGGTGAGTCGTGACCGATCACCGGACCGACCGCGGCGGCGAAGTACTGGTCGAGGCCCTCGGCCGAACGGTCGTCGAGGCAGCCGGCGTCAGACGTGACGTAGTCGGGCGACAGCAGGCGTTCGATGCTGCGCGCCGGTTGCCGTTCACCGATCACGAGCGGGGCGTCGACGGCGAGGTTCGTCTCCGCGACGACGAACATCCCGGTCAACCCGCCCGCGAGGACGGCACCGATCAGCACCTCCATGACACGGCCACGGACGTGGCTCTCCAGATCTCCACCCGCGCGCGTCAGGCGCGCTCCAGTTCTCCCTGCCCCCATATGGCGGCAATGTACTTCACCGGAGAAGCAGGTGTTGCAACGACCTGACACCTTGTTTCACGAGTTGGCCGCCAGCGTGACCGCGATCGCGTGCGCCCAGACGGTGTAGCCGGTGGGGGTGAGGTGCTTGCCGTCGATGAACCAAGCGTCCTCTTCGGATGCCGACATCGACGCCCAATCCGTGACGGCGTCGATCTCGCCGTCGGCCACCAGCGTTCGTAGCGCCTGGTTGTAGTCAGCGGTCGAGCGAGTGAACAAGAAGTTCTCGACGTTGACCCACAGCACGTGCTGACCGGGGCCGATGGCCGTCAGCAGCTTGCGGATGCGCTCGACCGACGCTGCGACCCGATCGGCACAGCCGCAACCGTTGAGCACCGAGACGTCGTTGGTGCCGAGCTCGACGATCCACACGTCGGGGAAGATCCCCTGCGCCTTCAGCGCGTTGACGGTCTGCACGCCGGAGAGCTCGACGGTGTTGGCGATGATCGACCGGCCACCTTTGGTGTCGAAGTGGACGTGTCCGGCCACGGGGTTCAGCGCCGTCTGCAGCTGGGCACGCCCGAACGTGCCCAGCGAATCACCGACGAACGCAACCAGCTTGCTGCTGCTAGCTCGCGGCGGTGGCGGATCGACACGCACCGCCGCAGACGTGGCCTCGGCGCCACTGGCGACGGTGTCGAGCGCGCCGGTCGCGATGGCCGGCCTCGCAACGATCCAGCCACCGAGCAGGAGTGCCACTCCCGCACCCGCGTGCTGTCCTCAGCGTGAGCGTCGCCTGATCCTGTCCACGTCGAGCCTCGACCCTAGTGGTGGCGAGGACATGCGGAAGGGGCAGTCGGCTCGGCGTCACGCCGTCCAGGCCGTCACGAACGTCTCCGCGCCAGCCTGGATGGACTCGATCGACATCGGTCGATCGGTCGTGTCACCGTTCTCGTCGATGCCGAACTCGTTGCCGGTCAGCGAGGTCGAGGCAGGGACGGTCTGGCCTGAAAATGCTGTCCGGGTGACATCGGCGCGAGTCCCGTCCGAGGCTGCGATCGACGCGAGCACGAACTGCATCGCGACCGCGGCCTCGTACGCGTAACCGGCGACGGGCGCGTGGCCGCACGCGGCTTGGAAGTCGGCGAGGAACTTCGCCGGAACGGCACCGGTGGCGGCGATCGCCGAGACCGGCAGACCCGCGGTCGTGAGGTACATGCCCTCCGCCTCGGGCAACGCGTCGATGTCAGGGAACCCCAGGAAGCCGTCGCAAGCGATCAGGCGGACCGCTGCGTCGTTCGCGCCGAGGACCGCGACCTTGTCGCGGATCAGCTGAGCGCCGCCGTTCGACGCCAGGCCCGCGAGGAAGACGCAGTCCGGCTGCTTCGACACGAAGCCTTGGAACAGGGTCGAGTAGTCACCGTCGGCCGGGTTCCATGTCGCCTGACCGACGATCGCGACACCGTTGTCGGCAGCAGCGGCGACGAACTCCGCGGCCACGTGCGATCCATAGGCCTCACCGTCGTCGAGGACGACGCACTTCGAGAGGTGCAGGTTCTTGCTCGCGAAGCTGGCTGCTCCGGCGCCCTGTGCGTCGTCCGGAGCGATCACCCGGGCGAAGTTGCGTTGCCCGGCGGGATAGTACTGATCGGGCTCACGGGTCTCGTACGGCTTGGTCAGGCCGGTGCGGGTGTTGGCGGGCGAGACGATCAGCATCGGTCCGGACGGATCCTGGTCGAGCAGCGGGATCTCGATCGCCGAGCAGTCCGAGTTCCAGGTGCCGATCACTGCTACCTCATCGGCCGTGGCGACGTGGTTCGCCGCGTTCGAGGCGCAGACAGCGGGGTCCCATCCGCCGGCGGCAGCTGTGGAGTCGTCGTCCTGACGAAGCGTCACCGCGTAAGCCCCGGCGCGTCCGCCCGCCTGGTCGAGGACGAGCTGCGCGGCGAGGTTGGCATCGGCCACGACGTCAGCCGGGCCCTGCAGCGGGAAGTCGGTGGCGACGATCAGCTGCCGCGTCGGCGGCGGAGCGCTCGTGGCCCCGGTCGATGCCGGTGCGGACGTCGGATCCGTCGGCGCAGGATCTGATGTGCCGGTGGGAGCGGAGCTCGTCACTGCCGTGGCCTCCGTGGTGGTCCCGATGGTCGGCTCCGTGGCCGGTGCGGGTGCAGCGCTCGTCGATTCAGCCACGGAGCTGGGCGCCGACGACGTGGACCCGGGCGCGGAGCTCGGCGTCGTCGAGGCCGAGGACGAGCAACTCCCGATGACGAGCAACCCCAGCAGCGCACCTGTCGATCGCGACAGGTCACGGCGTCTCCGAGTCGTCGCTCCGGGCGAGCTCCAGCGTGTCCGATGTTCCGCAGTGTTGTTGTCCATGCACGCTCATCGTTCGCATGGCCGGTCCTTCCGTCGCGACCACCGTGATTTCCGCACGGATCGTTTTGAGGGCACGGTCCGGAGAGGCTCGCGTAGAGTGGCCGGGAGCAACGTCCAGGCCTGATCGTCCACCACCGGGAGCCCCCTCTTGCAAGATCTTGATGTCATCGTCGTCGGCGCAGGCATCGGGGGATAGACCACTGCAGTCGCGCTGTTGCGCTCGGGGCATCGGGTCCGGGTCATCGATCAGTCGCGGGAGTTGCGCCCGGTCGGCGCCGGCATCTCGCTCTGGTCGAACGGCGTCAAGGTGCTCAACGCGCTCGGCCTCGGGGCCGAGGTGGCCGCAGTGGGCGGTCGGATGGAACGGCTCTGCTACCGCGATCTCGTCGGTGACGTGCTCTGCGACTTCAGCCTCGCCCCGCTGGTCGACCGCGTTGGAGAGCGGCCGTACCCGGTTCGCCGTTCGGACCTCCAGGCATTGCTGCTGCACGCTGTGGGCGACCGAGTGACGCTCGGCCAACGCTGCGTGGGTGTCGAGGACCTGCCCGGGGGTGTCGTGGTCACCACCGAGGTCGGCGAGCGGCTCGAGGCCGATCTCGTCGTCGCCGCCGACGGCACGCATTCGCGCCTGCGGCCCTACGTCGTGGGCGCCGAGATCGAGCGCCACTACGTCGGCTACCACAACTGGAACGGCATCGTGCCAGACAGCGCCGCGCTCGGTGAGCCGT
>JAOBWO010000472.1 GCA_025463415.1 Acidimicrobiales bacterium
CTCCGGGCACCGTGAACAACTTCGTGTTCCTCGCCGCGCACCACTACTACGACGGCGTCATCTTCCACCGGATCATCAACGGCTTCATGTGCCAGGGTGGCGACCCCACCGGAACCGGCACCGGCGGTCCCGGGTACAAGTTCGCCGACGAGCCGGTGAAGCAGCGCTACCAGCTCGGTTCGGTCGCGATGGCCAACGCCGGCCCGAACACCAACGGCAGCCAGTTCTTCTTGATCAGTGGCCCCAGCGGTGTCGGCCTGCCCCCGCAGTACAACCACTTCGGTCAGATCGTGAAGGGTCTCGACGTGCTCGAGACGATGCAGAACGTGAAGACGGCGCGGGGCGATCGTCCGGTCGACGACGTCGTCATCAACAGCGTCACCATCACTGTCGCCGACGACTGATCCCGCGGCCCGCCGCTGTGGCCCGCCCCACCACGTCCAGCGCCGCGCCCGGCCGAACGAGAGCGGACATCTCCGCGTCCGAGGCGAGGCGGATGGCGATCGCGGCGCAGGGTCTGGCCGATCCACGTCCGACCGGCAAGATCACCCAGCGCCACCTGCGCAAGGTGATCGAGCAGATCGGTCTCATCCAGATCGACTCGGTCAACGTGCTCGTGCGCAGCCAGGAACTGCCGCTGTTCGCGCGCTTGGGTCCACACCCGCGCACGCTCATCGACGAGGCCGCAGCCGCCGGCGCGCTGTTCGAGTACTGGGTCCACGAGGCCAGTCACGTGCCCACCGATCACTACCACCTGTATCGCTGGAAGATGGACCGTGAGCACCGTTGGGGCGAGGTGCAGCGGCTCAAGGATCGCCGCCCCGAGTTCCTCGACGCAGTGCTCGCCCGCGTCGACATCAACGGGCCGTCGGCGTCCGGCGAGTTCAACGCGCGGGTCGGCCCGAAGGGCACATGGTGGGACTGGGACGACGCCAAGATCGCGCTCGAGCACCTGTTCTGGTCGGGCAAGCTGACCGCCCGCCGGCGTCCGAACGACTTCGCCCGTCTGTACGAGCTGACCGAGCGCTGGATCCCGCAGTCCGCGCTCGACCACCCGGTGCCCACCGAGCACGAGGCGCGCAAGGAGCTCCTCGTGCTGGCTGCGAAGCACCACGGCGTGGCGACGCTGGGGGATCTCGCCGACTACCACCGTCAGAAGCCCTTGGACGTCCGCCCGCTCGTGCAGGAGCTGGTCGAGGATGGTCGACTGCTGCCGGTGACGGTCGAGGGTTGGGGCAAGCCCGCCTTCATCCATCCCGAGGCGCGACGTCCACGCCGCGTCTCCGCGCGGGCCCTGCTGAGCCCGTTCGATTCCCTCGTGTTCAACCGCGAGCGCACCGAGCGCGTCTTCGGCTTCCACTACCGGATCGAGATCTACGTGCCCCAACCGAAGCGGATCTACGGCTACTACGTGTTGCCGTTCCTGCTCGGCGACGAGTTGGTCGGTCGCTTCGACCTCAAGTCGGATCGGCAGAGCAGCACGCTGCTCGTGCAGGGTGCGTACGCGGAACCCGGTGTTCCCGACGACGTGATCGTGCCCGAGCTGGTCGAGGAGCTTCGGCTGATGGCCTCGTGGCTCGGCCTGGAGCAGATCGTCGTCAAGCCCCGTGGCGATCTCGCCCCGGCCCTGGCCGATGCGATCGCCGTGTCCGCATGAGCATCTCTCGCGCCGATTCGTTCGTGCCATTGGCGGAGACGTCCCGCTCGGGCGTGCCCGAGTCGCTGCACTTCGGCGCGGTCGTCGCGCTGTCGGCCGACGGCACGGTGGCGTTCGGCGCCGGCGACCCTGGCCTGCTGATATACCCCCGGTCGTCGAACAAGCCGATCCAGGCGTTGGGGATGCTGCGATGCGGCCTCGACCTCCCTCCCGACCTGCTGGCTCTGGTGTGCGCCAGCCACGACGGGACGCCGAGGCACATCGACGGTGTGCGCCGGATCCTGGCCGTCGCATCGATCGACGAGGCCCAGCTCGACAACACCCCGGACCTCCCACTCGACGAGGCGTCTCGATCCGCGGTCCTCCGCGCCGGCGGCGGGCGTGCCTCCATCCTGCAGAACTGCAGCGGCAAGCACAGCGGCATGCTCGTCACCTGCGCGATCAACGGTTGGCCGCTCGACGGCTACCTCGATCGCGAGCACCCGTTGCAGCGCGCGATCAACACGGCGTTCCCGGAGGTGACCGAGGAGCCGATCGGCCACATCGGCGTCGACGGCTGCGGCGCACCCGCACACGTGATGTCGCTCACCGGCTTGGCTCGGGCGTTCCGCAACATCGCGATCGCCTCGCAGGGCTCGGACGCGGCCCGCGTTGCCGCGGCGATGAGCACTCACGCTGATCTGGTCGGCGGCGCCGCACGTGATGTCACCCAGTTCATGCGCGGCGTGCCGGGCCTGGTCGCCAAGGACGGCGCCGAAGCGGTGTTCGCAGCAGCGCTGCCCGACGGTCGTGCGGTCGCGGTGAAGATCGCCGACGGCAACCACCGAGCCTGCGCACCCGTGGTGGTCGAGGCCCTGCGCCGGCTCGGCGTCGACGTCGGCGAGGTGAGCCAGGTCGTGCACGAGCCGATCCTCGGACATGGACACGAGGTCGGTGCCGTCACGTTCCTCGCCGGCGCCCTCGACCAGACTGGCTGACCATGGCCGCGCTCCATCCGATCCCGTTCGTGCCGCCACTCGACGACTTCGAGTACGGCGTCGTCGAGCAGGTCACGCCCCTCATCCGCCGGCTCATCGCCGACAACCCGACCAAGTACAGCTACCGCGGCACGGGCACCTACATCGTCGGCCACGGTGACGTCGTGGTGATCGATCCCGGCCCGACGCTCGACGCCCACCGCGACGCGCTCGCCGCCGAACTGCTGGGCGAGCGGGTGCGCGCAATCCTCGTCACCCACTGCCATGCGGACCACTCGCCGCTCGCTGCATGGCTGAGCGCCGAGACCGGCGCACCCACTGTCGCGTTCGGCCCTCACGGGGCGGTCGATCTCGACGATGCCGACTCCGATGTGAAGGTCGAGGAATCGATCGACCTCGCGTTCGTTCCCGATGTCGTCGCAGCCGACGGCGATGTCGTCGCCGAGATCGGCGGTGCAGCGATGCGGGCGGTGCACACACCGGGGCACACCTCGAACCACCTGTGCTTCAGCCTGGAATCCGAGCGGGCGCTGTTCACCGGTGATCACGTGATGGGCTGGAGCACCACGGTGGTGTCACCGCCCGACGGCGACATGCGCGCCTACGTCGACTCGCTGGCCAAGGTCGCCGGTCGTCACGACGCCACGCTCTGGCCGACCCACGGCAACCCGGTCACCGACGTCGCTCCGTTCCTCGACGCGTACCTCGCCCACCGGCTCGAGCGCGAGCGCCAGGTGCTCACCGGAGTGCGCGCCGGGTCGACCACGATCGAGGCAATGGTGGCGGTGATGTACGCCGATGTTCGCGAGGAGCTGCACAAGGCTGCCGGCCGCAGCGTCTTCGCGCACCTCGTCAAGCTGGTCGACGACGGCGTCGTCAGCACCGATGGCAAGCCGCCAAACCTGAAGTCCGTCTTCCACGCGGTCTGACCGGCTCAATCCGCGTGGCGTGGGGGCGGCCGACGAATGCAAAGTTTGTGCCAAGAATCAGGGCCGAGCCGCCGCAGCTGGGCCCGATCTCGGCAGGGTGACGTTTAGTGCACCAAGCTCCCCGGGTAGCTGGAGGTGTGCGGAAAGGGGCGGATCCTGTGGACACCAAGCTCGGTCTCGGCGTCGTTGCCGACGTCAGCCTCAGCATCCAGATCATCCACGACCGCCGTGAGGCGCGCCTCGTGCCCATCGGTGAGCTGGACGTCCACTCCGCGAACACCTTCGCCGTTGCCGGTGACCTGGCACTCACCGAGCGGCCAGAGCACCTCCACGTCGACCTCACCCAGGTGACGTTCATCGACTCCAGCGGCGTGCGCAGCCTCGAGGTGCTGGTCGCCCTCGCGGACGAGCGCGGCATTCCGTGCACCATCGCCGGACGGCCCGGGCACGATGAAGAATCGGCTCTCGGGGACGCGATCGTTGTCTGGTCGGGGTCGACGACCCGACGGATCGAACGGCCCACGTGATCAGCGGATCAGCAGCGGACTGAGGACTCGGCCCGGCACGCCGGGCAGAGCTCGTCGTCGTCGCAGCACAGCGACGGGGGATCGATGAGGGCGAGGTCGAGCGATCGCAGCACCAACGACGGACGCCACGCGTCGATCGCACGTCGCCAACCGGATCCGTTCCTCATTCCGTCACCATTCCCACGACTCGCCGGGATCAGACGCCCACCGTTGGGCCGGTCGCGGTCGAGATCGACGGCCCCGATGGTACCTTCGTCGGATGGGCGAGCCGACCCAGCCCGCCGACGACCCGGTCGAGCCACCCCCCGACCTGCCCATCGCTGACGCGCCGACCGTTCACGAAGGCCCGCCCAGTGTGCGGGTCGTGGTCGAGCCCATCGTTGCCGCCCCGGCGCGTCCGCTGGCCAAGTTGGTGGTGCTCGCGGTGTTGCTGGCAATGCTGCTGGTGGCCAACGATCGGTCGTCCGCATCCCGTGAACGTTCGCTGCGCACCGCCGATCCGGCGCAGTACGTCGAGCCCACGACCAGCACGATCGAGGCCCTGCAGCCGACGATCGTCAGCACGGTCGAGGTCCCCACCACCGCCGGCCCCCTGCCGACCCAGCCCACAGAAGCACCGCAGGCCGTGCACCCGGCGCCGACAGTTCCGGCCGCGACGACGCTCGACACGGCGCCGCCCCAGGCCACGGCAGACACCGCTACGGCTGCGGCGGTGCCACCGGGGGGAGACGGATCCGGAGGTTCCGGTTCCGGCGCTGACGCCGACGTCAGCCGAGTGATCCCCGATCCTGCACCGCCGACCGGCGCTGCGGTGGTGTCGCCGTGGGCGGACAAGACGCGCACCACGGCCGCCGGCTACGTAGCCACCGACGTCGGCTGTGCCGGCGGCACGTCGGCCGGCGCGCTCGACGCGTTCTTCAAGGAGCGGATCGGACCGGTCATCGGGCACGACTACCAGCACGTCTACCCCCTCGGTGGAGACCGGTACCTCTGGCTGTTCCAGGACACCTTCGTCGACTACAGCGGCAAGGCGACGAACCTCTCCCAAGCGGTGTTCGACCACAACACGGCGATGATCCAGGAGGGCGCGTGCTTCACCCTGTACCACCGCGGGTCGATCTCCCAGCCGACGTCCTTCGAGCAGGGCAACGGCGAGAACTGGAAGTCGAAGTGGTTCTGGCCGATGGGCGGGCAGACGGTGGGTGGACGCACGTACATCTACTGGGCGCAGATGTCGAAGGACGGTTACAACCCGACGGGCGCCAACGGTCTCGGCTGGCACCCGGCGCAGACGTGGCTCGCGGTGTACGACGCCGACACCCTGCAGCGGCTGTCGTTCCAGCCCGCGGCGAACCCTGGCGTCTCCCCGATCTACGGCTACGCGGTGGCCAGTGACGGTGAGTACACGTACCTCTTCGGCAACACCTTCGAGCAGAACCTGCAGCGCGAAGGTGGCTACTTCAACGGACCGCACAGCGGTACGAGGATGTGGCTGGCTCGCATCCCGCTCGGGCACTTCGAAGCTGCCCCGGAGTACCGCTCGGGCGATACGTGGACGAGCGACGAGAGCCAGGCGACGCCGATCGTCGAGCGGTACTGGGCGGAGAACCCGATGGAGCCCCGCTACATGAACGGGCAGTGGGTCGCGGCCACGAAGATCGACGGATACTGGGGTGATTCGTTGTCGATCGACGTCGCCAACGATCCGTGGGGACCGTGGACGACCGTCGACCGACGTGGCATCTCGCCGCGTGGCGGCGACCCGTTGATGAACACCTACAACGCCTACCTGATGCCGTGGTTGTCGGGCGGGTCGTTGGTGGTCAGCGTGTCCGAGAACGCGCGCAACATGCTGCGCGACGCGTGGCCACGTCCCTCGCGCTACCGGCTGATGTTCTTCGGCGAGGCGCTGGTGGCGCCGCCCCCGCGAGACGACACAACGACGACGAGCAGCGTCGACGACACCACCACGAGCGTGCTCGACACCACCACGTCCGTGGCGGAGACGACCACCACCACGAGCGAGACCAGCACCACGGTGGTCGACACGACCTCGACCGTCGAGGTCACGGTGCCGCCCGAGACGACCACCACCAGCACCGTTCCGCCGTCGACGACGACCACCACCAGCAGCACCCCGCCACCGACCACGACGTCCACGACCGCACCACCCGCGCCGATCACGACGGTGCCCCCCTGCACGACCGATCCCTCGACCACGACCACGACGACCACGACGACCGTTCCGCCACCGACGGACTCGACCGACCCGCCGTGCTGACGGGTGCGCTGAGTACATTCGCTCGGATGAGCGCATCTGCCGGGGCCCAGACATCACACATCGGATTGTGCGTGACCGACCTCGAGCGGTCCTTGCGGTTCTACTGCGACGGGCTCGGCTTCGAGCGCGTCCTCGCGTACGTCCTCGACGACACGATGCTGCCGGCCCTCGGCCAGAGCCTGGAGGTGTCGTCACCGGTCTCGTTGACGTCGCAGTTCATCCAGCTCGACGGGCTGAAGATCGAGCTGCTCGAGTACCGAATGCCGGCACCGAGTGGCACGCCGTCGACGAGCCGCGGCACGGTCGGTCTCACCCACCTGTCCTTCTACGTCGACGACGTCGACGCCTCCGCTGCGCGGCTCGCCGAGCTCGGCGGCACGATCATCGAGTCGACTCGCGCGACGCTGGGCATCGAGATCGTCTTCCTCGCCGACCCCGATGGCGTGCGCGTTGAGCTGATGTCGCCGAAGCCGGCATGACCTCCACCACTCCCGGAGCGAGCGTGGCTCCCGCACCGCGAGCACATCTCGCGTCGGTGCCCGTGTACATCCCCGGTCGCAGCGCGGCCGAGGCGATGGCCGAGCACGGCATCAAGGAAGCCGTGAAGCTGGCGTCGAACGAGGTGCCGTTCGGACCGTTGCCCGGCGTGGCCGAAGCGCTCGCGAGTGCTGTGTCGGACACCGCACGCTACGCGGACCACGACAGCGATGTGCTCGCCGAGCGATACGCCGGCGAGCTGGGCCTGACCCGAGCCCACGTCGCGGTGGGGCCGGGATCGGTCGGTCTGCTGCAGCAGCTGACCCTCGCCTATGCGGGGCCGGACGACGACGTCCTGTACCCGTGGCCGAGCTTCATCGCCTACCCGCAGTTCTCCGGCGTGGTCGCTGCCAACCGCGTGGTCGTGCCGTTGCGCCGGTGCTCGATCGACGTCGACGCCGTGCTCACCGCGATCACCCCGCAGACGCGGATCGTCTTCATCGCCAACCCGAACAACCCGATCTCGGGTGCGTTGCGCACCGACGACCTCCGCCGGCTGCTCGACGGCGCGCCGGCCGACTGCCTCGTGGTCATCGACGAGGCATACCGCGAGTTCGTCACCGGTGCGGATGTGGGCGATGCGCTCCAACACCTTGCGGAGTTCCCGAACCTCGTCGTGCTGCGGACGCTGTCGAAGGCGTACGGCATGGCCGGCCTCCGCGTGGGGTTCCTCATCGCCGACCCGGTGGTGGTCGCCGCGGTCTACGCGACGATGATCCCGTTCGCGGTCAACGGTCCGGCGCAGGCGGCCGCGATGGTCGCGCTCGATCAACAGGCGGAGGTCCGTCGCCGTTGCGCGGTGATCATCGAGGAGCGCCAGCGCGGCGCACAGGAACTGCGCCGGCGCGGTCTCGGTGTGCCCGATTCGCAGGGCAACTTCTGGTGGCTGCCGGCGGGGGATCGCTCCACCGAGATCACGGTCGCGCTCGAGCAACGCGGCGTGGTGGTGCGCCCGTTCCCGACCGGCATTCGTGTCACGGTCGGCCTGCCGGCAGAGAACGCGGCGTTCCTGAGCGCGCTGGACGGGGTGCTGGCCGACGATCCCACCCGCACCGGGTCGTGGACGCTGCCCACAGGGGCGCGTGCGCAGCGAACGGCCGACCTGCTCGACCGGATCCGCCCGCGGTTGTCCCGGACCTCCGCCGACGCGCGTGCTGCCGATCGGGTCGCGGCCCGTCTGGCCGAGCTCGGTGACGACGACTGGGCGCTGCTCGAAGCGGGCGTGGGTCCGTTCGGCGATCTCGCTGAGACGGCCGAGTGGATGGCCTCGTCCGCCGGGGACCCGGGAGTGCACGTCGGCGGCGAATAGGCTGTGACTCGCACGGCCCGACAGTGTGGCCCGGAGCTTGGAGCGTGTCGTGGAGTTGAAGGCTGGAGCCAGGTTGCGCAGCGCGGTGTGCGCCACGGAGGTCATCGTGGTGCGCTCGTCGGGCAACGACGTCGATCTGCGTTGTGGTGGGCATCCGATGCTCCCGGCCAGCGAGCAGCGCGATCCCGAGGCGACGCCCGATGAGGATCTCGCCACGGGCACCGCGATCGGCAAGCGCTACGCCGACGACGATCTCGGGATCGAGCTGCTGATCACCAAGCCCGGCACCGGCACGATCAGCGTCGATCGCGAGCCGATGGCGCTCAAGGACGCGAAGCCGCTCCCGTCGTCGGACTGATCTCGTCGATCAGCCCCCACTCCAGCGCCGTCGAGGCGCTGACCGGACTGCCGCACAGGGCCAGCAGCGCGCACCGTTGCCGCCCGATCCGGCGGGTGATGCTGACCGTTCCCCCAGCTCCGGGGATCAGCCCGAGTGACAGCTCAGGCAGCGCGATGGCGCTGTCCGGGTGTGCGCTGACGTGGCCGGCGAACGCCGGCAGTTCGATGCCGGCGCCCATGCATGCGCCGTGGATGTGGACGCGGGTGCGATCGCTCAGCTGAGCCATCAACCGGGCCGGCGAGCGCGAGAGTCGCGTCACGTGCGCGTCCGCCGGATCGGCGAAGCTGCCGAACTCGCCGAGGTCGCCGCCGCTGCAGAACGAGGGGCCGTTGCCGCTCATCTCGATCCGCTGGATCGAATCGTCGACGACGGCGAGGGCGAGCGCTTCGCTGACCGCATCACGCATGTCCCGCCCGAACGCGTTGTGCCGCGCCGGTCGGTCGAGCACGATCCGCAAGGTGTCGCCGGAGCGAGATGCGATCGCTGCGGGACGGTTCGTGGGCGTGGCGGGTCGAAGTGTGTTCGCCGCTCGCCACGTGGCGAACTCGGCGCCTCCCTGCAGGGTCGAGTAGACCGCCGACTCCGACGCCAGCCCGTTGTCGATCGACAGTGCAGCGGTCGCACGCAGCAACACCGCCAGCGAGCGCGCGGCAACCGGGTTGTGCCCGACGGTGGCCAGCACGCCCGCCAGCAGAGGGTCGTCGTCGGCGAGCACGACGTCGAACAACCTCGGTGGATCCTCCAGCTGCTCGCCGCGACCGATGCCGATCACGACGATCGGGAGCGACCCGGCGTCGGCAACGGCGCCGAGCGCATCGGCGTCGTCGATCTCGACCACCACATGCGCGAGCCCGCCGGCCAGCTGCTCGTCGCTGAACGGCGAGCGGAGCAGCTCGAGCAGTTCGCGAGAAGTGATCAGTGCCGGTCCGATCCTCCCGAGACTATGTGTGCCGATGATGATGTTCCGGTGTTCCCCCCGGAAGATCATCTGCTCCGCGATCTCGGCATCGTGACGCACCGCGTGTCGCCCACCCGCACCCTCAGCGCCACCTCGCTGGACCCCTCCAAGCGGGACCGCACCGGACGCCCGGCGGTCGGGTTCCTGTCCGCCTTGGTCGACATCAACGCCGCCCAGGTCGCGCTGCAGGCATCGCAGCCGCGATGGACCGCGACAGCGGCACTGTCTCTGCACGCCTCCGGGAGGGTCGCAGGGGGAACGCTCGTCTCGGACGCCCAGCTGGTTCGCCTCGGTTCCACCCCGATCGTCGTCCGCGCGTCGGTGCACGATGCGGGCCGTGCGCAGCCCGACGAACTGCTGGACGCACTGGCGGACGACGGCGGGCTCGCCGTCGCCGCCATGCCGCGCATCGCATCAGCGGTGCTGACGTTCGGCCGCATCCCGGCGGAGGCATCGGTGGCGTCGGCCACCTACGACCCGGCGACGTCGCCGCCCCGGTCACGCCTCGAGTCGTCCGGCGCTTCTTGCGCCGAGCCGCTCGCGGAACGACTCGGCACCGTCGTCACACGGCCGGGAACGATCGAGATCGACCGGCCGCCTACACGCGCAACAGCTTCGGAACCGTGTTCGGCGGTGCCTACGGGATGTTGTTCCAGGCGCCGGCGAGTCGCTCGACTCCGGGCTCGTCGCAACGGATCCGGAGGTTCAGTACCTCAGCCAGACCGAGCTCGGCCCGGTCGTCGTCACCGCCGAGGTCGTGCGCGACGACCAGCACGGCGTCGTGTGCGATGTCGCCGCAATCGTCGGGGAGAAGGCGCTGAGCATCGGCAGCGTCACGCTCGCCCGTCGCATGTGAACGGCCCGGGAGCGGTGCACAACCCGGCACCGCTGCCCGCCACCTCCAGATTGTCGCAGGGGTGGGGGCTTGCCGCAAGGACCCCGATCGTGCTGTGAATGGTCGCTGTCGGCTCACGGCGGGCGACACATCGGAGGTCAAGAGACATGCGCACGTACTGGACGAATGCCGCCGGCGCGACCGTGTTGACGCTGCGGGATGTCGACCGGACGTCCGTTGCCAGGGTCGGTGGCAAGGGAGCCAACCTGGGCGAGCTGTCGCGGATCGACGGCATCGACGTGCCGGCAGGTTTCTGCGTCACCACCGAGGCCTTCCGCCGGATCGTTGCGGCCGCTCCGTTCATCGACGTGCTGCTCGATCGCCTGTCGAACCTGGCTCCGGATGACCCGGTCGCGGTTCGTGCCCTCAGCGCAGAGATCCGCGATGCGATCGTCGCTGTCGAGATCCCGTCCGGCATGGACGCGGCGATCGCGGAGGCGGTCGCCGAGCTGGGCATCAACGCCGCCTACGCGGTGCGGTCGAGCGCGACGTCCGAGGACTCGCCGACCGCATCGTTCGCCGGTCAGCAGGACTCGTACCTGAACGTCGTGGGACTGCAGCAGATTCTCCGGCACGTCAGCCGGTGCTGGGCCTCGCTGTTCACCGAGCGAGCGGTCACCTACCGCATGCGCCGCGGGATCGACCCACGCACGGCAGAGATGGCCGTGGTCGTGCAGCGGATGGTGTTCCCCGATGCGGCGGGGATCATGTTCACCGCCGACCCGATCACGTCGAACCGGCGGATCGCTGTGATCGAGGCGGGCTACGGCCTCGGTGAAGCGTTGGTCTCCGGGTTGGTCGACGCCGACGTGTTCGTGGTGCGCGATGGCGAGATCATCACCACGACCATCGGTCGGAAGCAGCTCGAGATCCGCGAGTCACCATCGGGCGGCACCGAGCATCGCGCCGTCGAGTTGCACCGTCAGGCGCAGCCATCGCTGACCGGCGCGCAGGTGCGGCGCCTCGCGCAGCTGGGCCGGCGGATCGAGACCCACTTCGGGTGCCCGCAGGACATCGAGTGGTGTTCGGTCGGTGACGTCCTCCACATCGTCCAGACCCGGCCGATCACCACCCTGTTCCCGATCCCCAGCAGCGCCGACGGCGCCAACCACGTGTACGTCTCCGTCGGCCATCAGCAGATGATGACGGATCCGATGAAGCCCTTGGGGCTCTCGCTCTGGCAGTCGATCGCGATGATCCCCATGCACGCGGCCGCCGGTCGGCTGTTCGTCGACGTGACGGCGCGACTGGCGTCACCTGCGACGCGTTCGGCAGTCATTGACGGCCTGGGCACGTCGGACCCGTTGATCGGGGATGCGTTGCGGGCCGTCGTCGATCGCGCCGACTTCATCGAGGAGCGCCCGGATGACGTACGCGGCGCGCCGGCGCCGGGCACCGCGCCGACCCCGATCCCCACCGATCCGGGGATCGTCTCGGCGTTGCGCGACCGCACCGAGGCGTCCATCGCTGAGGCGCGGCGCAGCATCCGGGGCAGGACGGGCGAAGCGTTGCTCGACTTCATCGTCGCGGACGTCCAGGAGCTGAAGCACGTCCTGACGGACCCGCAGAGCATGCAGGTGATCGTGGCTGGGATGGATGCCACGGCGTGGCTGAACGAACAGCTGCAGGCGTGGCTCGGCGAGAAGAACGCCGCGGATGCGCTGGCTCGATCGGTACCCGGCAACGTCACATCGGAGATGGGGCTTGCGCTGCTCGACGTGGCCGACGCCGTCCGGCCCCATCCCGAGGTCGTGGCTTTCCTGCGCGACGTGCGCGACGGACGCGACGTGCATGGGGATGGCTTCCTCGATCAGCTGCCGATGCTGGCCGGCGGAACCCAGGCGCGAAACTCGGTCCTGGGCTATCTGGATGTCTACGGCATGCGTTGCGTCGGCGAGATCGACATCACCAGGCCGCGCTGGAGCGAGCGTCCGACGACGTTGGTGCCGCTGATCCTCGGCAACGTCGAGAACTTCGCGGCCGGAGAGGCGGAGCGGCGGTTCGCCGAGGGGCAGCGCGCTGCGGCGAGGAAGGAGGAGGAGATCCTGCAGCACCTCCGAGCGCTGCCGGACGGGGCGCGGAAGGCGGAGCAGGCGAAGCGGATGATCGATCGCATCCGCACGTTCATCGGCTACCGCGAGCACCCGAAGTACGGCATCGTCTGCCGCACCTTTCTGTACAAGCAGGCGCTGATGGCCGAGGCCGACCGGCTCGTCGCGGCGGGCATCGTCGGTGAGGCGGAGGACATCTTCTTGCTGACGCTGCAGGAACTGCACGAGGTCGTGCGCACGGGCGCACGCGTCGACGACGAGCTGATCCGCCGCCGTACGGCCGAGCACGCGTCGTATCAGGCGCTGACGCCGCCGAGGGTGCTGACGTCCGACGGTGAGGTCGTGGCAGGGTCCTACCGTCGCGGCGACCTGCCCGCGGGCGCATTGGCCGGACTGCCGGTCTCTGCCGGCACGGTCGAGGGGCGGGCCCGGATCATCCTCGACATCGCGGATGCCGACCTCGAACCCGGTGACATCCTCGTGACGGCGTACACGGATCCCAGCTGGTCACCGCTGTTCGTCGCGATCGCCGGGCTCGTGACCGAGGTCGGTGGGCTGATGACCCATGGTGCGGTGATCGCCCGCGAGTACGGCCTACCGGCGGTCGTCGGAGTCGAACATGCCACCCGGTTGATCCAGAACGGACAGCGCATCCGCGTCAACGGCACGGATGGCTTCGTCGAGATCCTCACCACCGGTCTGATGGTGCAAGCTGTCGAGGTGGAGCAGGGGGAGCAGACACCGACCGGTGAGGAGGCGTGATGGCCGAGGAGTTCTACGGACGTGATCTCAGTGAGGCGGAGTTCTGGGGTGTCGATCTGGCGAGGGCGACGCCGCGCGACGTCAACATGACCGGTGTCCGGATGAAGAGCATCAGGCTGGTCGACGTCGACATCGATGGGTTCGTCGACGCGCTCGTCGTCAACGGGGTCGATGTCACCGGGTTCGTCAACGAGCACGACCGGTGGTACCCGCTGCGCGGCATGCTTCGGCCCACCGACGTCGCGGGCATGCAGGCCGCGCAGCGCGCGCTCGACGACACATGGGCCGCCACCGTCGCCCGCGCTCGAGGGTTGCAGGACGAGCAGTTCCACGAATCGGTGGGCGCGAGTGGTCGTTCGTCCAGACGCTGCGGCACCTCGTGTTCGGCGTCGACAAGTGGTTCGCCGAACCGTTGCTGGGCCAGGCCACGTTCCATGCGCTCGGCCTCGTCGACGGAGGTTCGCGTGAGCGCCCCTGGGTCGGCGTGGACCCCGATGCCCGACCCGGTCTCGACGACGTCGTCGCGGTCCGTGACGAGCAATCCGCGCAGCTGAGGGCCTTCCTCGACGGCATCTCCGACGGTGACCTCGACCGCGCGGTCGAGGTGCTCGATGCCGGCACGGTGCCGATGTCCGAATGCATGTACACCGTCTTCGAGGAGTCCTTCGAGCACCATCGCTACGCCGTGCGCGACCTCGCCCAGCTCGAGGCAGAGCCGACCGCCTGACCCGCCGACAGTAAGTTGGGCGGGTGCCCGGGTGCCCCGACGAACGCGACCGCGACGTCGCCGATATCTCGGCGCGATGGGCGGCGTCCGGCGCGGCGGGCCTGTCGGGACGCCCCGATGGTCCAGCGCTCGACGTGCCGTGTGGCGTGATCGAGGTCGTCGAAGCGGCCGCGACGACGGTCCGCGACCTGACCGAGCGCGCCGGTCGGTGTGTCGCACTCGATGGCCTCGCGCTGCTCGGTGAGCGCGCGGCGCTGTCCGGCCTGGTCCGGCAGGGAGCGGTCAGCTGCGGCGGCGCGACCCGTCTGCTCCACGCCGCCGACGGCTGGCTGGCGCTGTCCCTGGCCCGAAGCGACGACATCGACAGCCTTCCCGCGTGGCTCGACGGTGCGCCCCCGCTTCCGGACGTTGCTGATGCCGAGTTGCTGTGGGCAGTGCTGGCAACGGCGGTGCGCAGCCGGCCCGTCGGCGAGCTGATCGAGCGCGCAACACTGCTCGGCATGCCGGTCGGCGGGTTCGGCGAGGTGGCCGAGGGGCCGACGACAGCGGTCGACGTCGTGCCGCTCGACGGGCAGGTGCCTCCGAAGCCGATCGATGAGCTCGTCGTCGTCGATCTGTCGGCGCTGTGGGCGGGCCCGCTGTGCGCCGACCTGCTCGCTCGTGCAGGCGCGCGGTTGATCAAGGTCGAGAGCGCAGATCGCCCGGACGGGGCTCGCCTCGGAACACCGTTGTTCTTCGATCTGCTCCATGCCGGCCACGACAGCGTCTGCATCGACTTCCGCAGCGAGGCCGGCCGTCGCGATCTGCGGCGACTCATCCGGCGCGCGGACGTCGTGATCGAGGCGTCCCGCCCGCGCGCGCTCCGTCAGCTAGGCGTCGACGCAAACGCCATCGACGGACCGCGGGTCTGGTTGTCGATCACCGCCCACGGCGCGACGGGGCTCGCCGCGCCGCGGATCGGGTTCGGAGACGACGCTGCAATTGCGGGTGGCCTGGCGACGCGTGACGAGCTCGGGCCGTGCTTCTGTGCCGATGCGATCGCGGATCCGCTCACCGGCATCGTCGCCGCGTCGGCCGTTCTGGAAGCGCTCGACCGTGGTGGGCGATGGCGGATCGAGGCGTCGCTGAGTCGCACGGCTCGGCTGGCGGCGGCCGGGCCGATGACGCACATCGCAGGATTGCAGCTCGCTGCGCCGCGAGCCCGGGAACCGCTCGGGACGGCCGCGCCGATGGGCCTGCACACCGACGCCGTGCTGGCCGCGCTCGGTTGACCGGCGGGACCGGCCGCAGCCCACGGAGCAGGGGCGGCTACGGTCACCCCGATGTCCATCGATTTCGATGACCTCGAGAGGCGCGCCGGTTTCTTCGTCGGCAGCAAGCCGGCCACCGTCACGTTCCTTCCCGAACCGGATCGCCGCCGACGTCGGTACACACTGATCTCGGTCGACGACCACCTCGTCGAGCCGCCGCACATGTTCTCGGGTCGGGTGCCGGCCCGCTTCGCCGAGCTCGCGCCGCGCGTCCTGCTCGACGAAGCAGGCATGGAGTACTGGGCCTACGACGACAAGCGGCACTACAAGGTCGGACTGAACGCAGTGGTCGGGCGGCCGCAGTCCGAACTGAGCTTCGAGCCCAGCCGCTTCGACGAGATGCGCAAAGGCGCATGGGACATCGACGCCCGGATCCACGACATGGATCTCAACGGTGTGTACGCGTCGCTGAACTTCCCGTCCTCGTTGGCCGGCTTCGCGGGGCAGCGGTACCAGCTCGGCGTCAGCGACCCGGAGCTTGCCCTGGCCGTCGTGCGTGCCGCCAACGACTGGCACCTCGAGGAGTGGGCGGGTCGTCATCCGGGTCGGATCATCCCGGCGCAAGTCCCGTGGTTGCTGGATCCGGTGGTCGGAGCCGCTGAGATCCGGTACAACGCCGCGCGGGGTTTCCGGGCCGTGACGTTCCCGGAACTGCCCGAGCGTCTGGGACTGCCGTCGCTGCACACCGGCTACTGGGATCCGTTCATGGAGGCGTGTGCCGAGACGGGCACGGTCGTGTGCCTGCACGTCGGCTCGTCGTCGTCGGCGCCGATGACGTCGTCGGATGCGCCGGCCGACACGATCGGCGTGCTGTTCTTCGGGTGGGCGATGTTCGCTGCGGTCGACTGGCTGTACTCGAAGCTGCCGGTGCGCTTCCCCGGCCTGAAGATCTGCCTCTCGGAGGGCGGCATCGGATGGGTCGCCGGGCTGATGGACCGGCTCGACCACGTCGGTCGGTACCAGGCGATGTACGGCACCTGGGAGGGCATCGACCTCACCCCGCGCGAGGTGTTCCAGCGCAACTTCTGGTTCTGCGCGATCGAGGACCCGTCCGGTCTCGACCACCGGCACCGGATCGGCATCGACCACGTGATGCTCGAGTCGGACTACCCGCACCAGGACGGCACCTGGCCGGACACCCAGGAGATCATCCACGACCAGATCGGCCACTTCCCTGCCGATGAGATCCGCAAGGTCACATGGGAGAACGCGTCGAAGCTGTTCGAGCATCCCGTTCCCCAGGCGATCCAGGACGATCCCGAGGCGTTCTGATGGAGGAGTCAGATCTCCCGTTCCGGATCGCGGCCGGCCGACGCATGCTCTACCGGGAGGGCTGTGACTCGAACGTCGGCGGCCATGTCAGCGCCCGCGCCGAGACGGGCGAAGGGTTCTGGGTCACCGGGTTCGAGTACCTCGACGAGACGATGCCCGCCAACATCGCGATGCTCGACTTCGACCTCGAGCCGCTCATCGGCCAGCACGCCCTCTCGCCCGCGGTGAACTTCCATGCGCTGATCTACCGGCTCCGGCCGGACGTGAACGCGATCGTGCACCTCCACTCCCACTACATCTCCGTGCTGTCGTCGACGGGTTCGACCGTTGGCATGTACAACGTGGCCGCCGTGCTGTTCCACGACGAGCAGGTGACCTACTTCGACGACGGTCACAAGGCGCACACGCAGGTCGCCCACGACCTCGGCGACCGGCGGGTGGCCATCCTGCAGAACCACGGCGCGATCATCGCCTCGGACACCCTCGAGCACGCCGTGATCGAGGCGATGACGTTGGAGATGTGTGCCCGCTACCACCTGGAGTGCGTCGCAGCAGGCGGCAAGGAGATCGCCCTCGACGAGGTCGTCGGCGGCAAGACGATGTACCGCAAGTACTTCCTCCAGCACATGTGGGACGCCAACTACCGGCGGATCCGCCGCACCGATCCGGACCTGTTCGCGACCCTCGACACCTGAGCGGCTTCAGTAGGAACGCGGCAGTGACAGCGTGTGCTGGGCGACGAAGTTGAGGATCATCTCGCGGCTGACCGGCGCGATGCGCAGCAGTCGCGACAGTCCCCACATGTCCGCCAGTCCGTACTCGCTGGTCATCCCGTTGCCGCCGTGGGTCTGAATGGCGATGTCGAGGCAGCGGTAGCCGGCTTCGGCTGCGGCGTACTTGGCCATGTTGGACGCTTCCGCGGCGATCGAGCCGGAACCGTCGTGGTCGTGCGCCCACGCGGCTTTCATCATCATCAACCGAGCGAGCTCCAACTCGATCTTCGCCTCGGCGAGCGGGTGGGAGATGCCCTGGTGCGAACCGATCGGGACGTCCCAGACGCGACGATCGGTGGCGTACTCCGCGGCCCGAGCGAGCGCGTAGCGGCCGATCCCGGCGCACAACGCTGCACCCGTGATCCGCTCCGGGTTCAACCCGTGGAACACGACGCGCAAGCCGTCGCCCTCGTCGCCGAGCCGGCGGCTCACCGGGACTTCGACGTTGTCGAAGAACAACGTGAACTGCTTCTCGGGTGACGCGATCTCGACCGGGATCAGCACACTCTCCAGCCCCGCCGAGGCAGTGTCGACGATGAGCAACGAGAGCAACGCCCGACCGGACGCCTCGTCGGTGCCGGTGCGGACGACGACCAGGATCTGCTCGGCCTCGTCGACGCCCGAGATGAACGTCTTGCCGCCGTTGAGCCGATAGACGTCGCCGTCGCGGACTGCCGTCGTGTGCAGCCGGTGGGTGTTCGACCCAGCGTCTGTCTCGGTGATCGCGAACGCCATCTTGCCGCCGGCCGACATCGAGGGGAGCCATTCCGCGCGTTGCTCGTCGGTGCCGAAGTTGGCGATCAGCTCTGCGCAGATCGCGGCCGACACGAGGATCAACAGCAGTGGGCACCCCGCAGTGGCCACTTCCTCGCACACGATGGCCAGCTCGGTGATGCCGGCGCCGCCCCCGCCGTACTGCTCCGGCAGGTGCACACCGAGGAACCCGAGCTCGCCGAGGGCATCCCAGAGCTCGTCGAGCTTGGCACCGTTGCGGACGGCGTCGGCGTAGTAGCGGTGCCCGAACTGCGCGGCGACGTCGCCGACAGATCCACGCAGCAGTTGATGTTCATCTGTCTCGGCGAAGTCCATGGCGCTCCTGACGGGATCGGCCCTGTCACAGGCCGATCATTTGTGAACGATCGACAACACACTATTCTCGCCCGTCGAGGACCCCGTGACGCCGTAGCGGATGCCATGGTGGTCATCGGCGAGCACACCGGCGGGGGAGGACGATGGACATCGAGGCACTGTGCGACGACCTGCTCGCCGAGCGCGCCGAGCTGTTCGAACACGTCGACCTCGTCGGAGACGACTGGCAGGTTCCGACCCCCTCTGACGGTTGGACCGTGCACGATCAACTCACCCACCTCGCCTGGTTCGACGAAGCGTCGACACGGGCCATCCTCGACCCGGTCGCGTTCTGCGCCGAGCGAGACCGGATGCGCAGCGGCGTCGGGTACTTCGTCGATGCGATCCGTGCCGACAATACGGCGCGATCCCCGTCCGACGTCCGCACCTGGCTCGCCTCGTCCGGGCAGGCGTTGGTTGCCGCTGCACGGGCCGCGGACCCGACGGTGCGGGTCCCGTGGTACGGACCGGACATGACCGTGGCGTCCTCGATCACGGCGCGGATCATGGAGACCTGGGCGCACGGACAAGACGTGGTCGACGCGGTCGGAGCTCGGCGGTCACCGACGCCGCGGTTGCGCCACGTCGCCTTCCTCGGATGGCGAGCGCTGCCGTTCAGCTTCACCGCGCACGATCGGCCGGTGCCCACTGAACCGGTTCGGGTGGAGGTCGACGACCTCGTGTTCGGGCCCGCTGACGCGACCAACGTCGTCCGCGGATCCGCTTTGGACTTCTGCCTGCTCGTCACCCAACGTCGTCACCTCGCCGACACCGATCTCCGCGCCGATGGTCCGGTGGCGGCCGAATGGCTCACGATCGCGCAGGCGTTCGCCGGCCCACCGGGTTCAGGCCGGCGGCCCGGCCAGTTCCGGTGACAGACGCCGGGCGATCACTGTGAGCGCAGTGCTACCGCAGGTTGTGTGCGGCTGGCGATGAGGGCCGGGAGCGTCGCGGCAAGGTTTGCCACGACGAGTCCAGCGGTGATCACCACGGCGACGGCAGTGGCGGGAACCGTCGTGTGGGGGACGACGTCGAGCTGTGTCGCGAATGCGATCCAGAGCGAGCGTCCGAGGACTGCGCCGACCGGTACTCCGATGATGAGGCTGCTGAGGATGGTGGCTGTTGCCTGCCAGCTGACGCTCTCGGCGATCTGTCGACGGGTGCAGCCGAGAGTCTGCAGGAGGGCGAACTCCCTGCGGCTGCGTTGGACAGACGCCGCGAGCGCGATGGCCAGAGCGACGGACGTGCCCGCTCCCAGCGCGCACGCGAGCAGCACCGGAACGGATCCGACGTCGGATGTGTTGACGATCTCGGCGGGGCGTTGTGGCCCGATGACGGCGGCCGATCCGGGGTACTGCCCGATCGATGCGGCGGCATCGGCGATGATCGCATCGGTGGCGCTGCGGGGCGCGTCGGGCGAGAAGCGAATGAACACCACGGGCGGTCCTGCAGCGCTGGCGGGAGTTCCCGACGGTCCTTCGCCGAAGGCTTGGCGGTCGTAGCCGGGAACGTGCTGTGGTGCCACGATCGCCCCGACTCCCAGGGAGGTGTGTGCTCCGTGGGAGATGCCGAGGGTCGGCAGGGTGGCGGTGCCGACGATCGTCAAGCTGGTCGCGGTGCCGACGACGCCGATGTCGACGTTGTCTCCGATGTCCTTGCCGAGCATGCTGGCCGTCTTCGTGCCGAGGACGATCTCGTCGTCAGCTCGGATCATGCGGCCGGTCAGTATCGGTGGTGTGACGTCGCTGCCGACTTCGAGTCCGAGCAGGGCGACGTTGCGGCCATCGAGCGAGTCCGTGCCGAAGTATCCGCCGGACCATCCGACGATCTCGGGGCGTTTGTCGAACGCGGCGTGCGCCGCAGCCAGGTTGATGTTGCCGTAGCCGCTCTGATCGAAGATGGCTGCATCCCAGTTCCACCCGTACAGAGGCGGCGACGCGAGCAGCACGCGAAAGCTGGCCCCGAACGTCACCGCGGCCATGATCGTGGCAGCGGAGATCATCCCGGCGACGATCACGGGCCGCACCTGACGTGGGCTCGTGCCCGACGCACCGTCGAAGGCTCGTCGAAGCCCCGCGACTGCGGATGGCGACATCCCGGCTCTGGCCGCCGCGCTCGCGACCTTGGAGTGACGGGGCCTCGCCGTTCGTTCGTGTTGACCCGGAGATCCGTGAAGCGCTGACAACACCGCACTCATTGCGAGCGCGGTGAACAACGCGAGCGCGCCGAGGCCGAGCACCGTCGCGTCTGCGTCGAAGCCCGGCTCGACGGCGACTCGTCGAACGGCGCCGATGGGCATGAGCGGGGAGGCGAGGTACGCGATCGCCACGGCGAGCCCTGATCCGATGAGCAGCGCCGCGAGCACGTCGACGAGAGCGGCGATCGTCAACATGCGGGGAGATGCGCCGAGCGCATGCAGCAGGTCGCGGTCCGGCCGACCATGGCGGAGTCGCCGGCTGACTGCCTGACCGACGAGAACCAATGTTGCTGCCGCCGCGATCGCACCGAAGATCGCCATCGCGAGCGACAGTGGTCGAACTGCCTGTTCGGCGTGGAAGGTGTCGACGGAGGTGGTTCGGAAGAACTGAGGTGAGCCCGGGTCGAGCTGCTGCACGTACCACTGCTTCAGCGAGGGGATGTCTGCATCGCCGTTGCGCAGCCTGAGTCCTTGCCACGCATACGACGCATAGGGAGCTGCCAACTTCGAGAACGCCGGCGTGACGAGCGCCAGCGGTGAACGGTTGGTGTCGTCCTCGATCACCTCGTCGACGAACAACCCGATGCCGACGATGGTGACGTGGCTCGTGATCACCGGTGGTGGAGGATCGTCATAGAACGAATCCGCACTCGTTTGCTCCGCCGAGTACGTCCCGAAATCGAGATGTTCGCCGACGTGATAGCCGTACAGCTGGGCTGCCGTCTCGTTCATCGCGATCTCGTCGCTGCGGTCCGGATCCGGTAGCCGCCCTGAGGTCGGCGCGAATCGGTCCATCGTGAAGAACCGACCGTCGAAGGTCCCGAGCGTCTCGAAGTCCTTCGCAAAGTCCGGCCGACCGTTCACCAACGGCCAGGTCGTGAACGCCACGTACGCCGTGGAGGATTCCACTTCAGGTCGTGCCGCAATCGCTGCGTCGATCTGAGGGTCATATTGGCCGTAGTCAACGGCCATCGTCGAAGCCTGCGAATCACGCAAGAAGCGTGGATATGCGGACTGTGTGCGACGTGCACCCGCCAGCGCGAACATCGATACGCCGCCCAGACATCCGAGCAGCACGACGATCACGAGCAGCTCACGGCGGTTCCGGCGCGACGCGTTCGCCCAGAGGCTCGTCAAGAGATCCACTCGAACATGATCTCGCGGCCACGGGAGGTCCGCCAGGGTGCGAGCAGGCCGAAGCGGAGTGGTGTCAGCTACCCGTTCGGGGATAGGGGTCAAGGGCGGCGGGCGAGGGATGCGAGGAGGTGCTCGGATCGGGCGGTCCAGCCGAACAACGCTTCGATGACGGTGAGCGTCGCGTCATGGTTCGTCCTCTCGTGGTCAGCGCCGACGGCTTCGGCGCAGCAGTCGGTGAGCAGCAGGCACCGGTAGTCGCGATAGAACGCATCGCGCAGCGTGGACTCGACACAGACACTCGTCGTGCAGCCGGTGAAGATCAACGAGCTGATGCCCCGGCTTCGCAGCACGTCGTCAAGGTCTGTCTCGAAGACACCGCTGTAGCGATGTTTGGCGATCACCACGTCCTCTGGGTGCGGGGCGAGCTCGTCGATGATCTTGGTGTTCCAGGTGTCACGCACGAGGACCCGGCTGCTCGTGCCGTCGGGTGCGTCGACGTGTTGTCCGACGCCCATCGCCAGGTGACGCACGCGGTTCGGAGCATCCACCGCGCCCAGGTCGGCGAGATCCTCGTCGAACCGCATCGCGAGGTAGACGACGAGCAGGCCGGCGTTGCGAGCCGCGTCGAGAACGAGTCGAATGGGCTCGACAACCGATCGGATGCCGCCGAGAGGGATCTCCGCCCGGCCGAACATGCCCTCATCCGAAGCGAAGTCATGCTGCATGTCGACGACGATCACCGCAGTGCTGACACAGCGCACGCGAAGATCGCCGGTCGAGCTCGACGGAAACGACTGGTTCCTGGTCTGACGTCATCAGGTCAGCTTCGACCCTGCCGCCGGCGAACGCAAGATGCTTCCTGTCTCGGAAACGTCACCAGAGAAGTAGTTGCACTTGCATCAATTGCGACGTTGCTGCTGCGACGGCGACGCGGATGCGTTGCTTGACGGCGTCGAGCTCGCCGTCGAGGCGGCGCATGTCGGCGAGGTGTTCGCGGGCGAGGCGTCGGCGTCGACGGCGACGAGGTCATCTCCGACGTCGATGGCGTCGACGAACTCGGTGCCGTGAGCTGCGCTGATCCGGATCGGTGCGCCGCCGGCGGACAGTTCACGCAGCATCACATGCAGACGGCACGCGGACTGGGTGCGCAATCCCGACAGATCATGGTGGCGGTCAGCGAGGAGCCGCAGAATCGCGGTGTGACCATCGCGGGTGACGGTGCGTAGGCCCAGTGACGCAGGCCGGCAATCGCGGTAGCGAGGGCGTCGTTGGGATCCTGATGAAATTGGTGAACGCCTCTTTCGAGCCACGCGACCTAAGGTCCGGCCGGCTGACGCTTCGTTCGATAACCAACCCGACCAGCGGGCAGCAGGCGCTTCCAGAGTCAACCGACCAGAACCACAGACGCTAAGACACGCTCAACGCCAGCGATCACTCTCCGTCAGAAGCCTCTGGCCCGCTCCGGCCTCCGGCGCAGATCGGCGGATCGACGCTCGTTCTCGACTGCATCTGCGCGTTCTGTGTTGGTCCGTCACGCTTTTTCTCTGCGACGCTGCCCGCGGCCTTTGGGATCGCTTCGACCGCCGCGTCCCCCCGTTCACCTCAGCTCGTCTGAAACGGGGCGGCACTTCCAGGGGTGGGTGAGGAGCAGGCTGGTGAGGTCCTTCACGGGTGTGTCGTGGCCGTAGACGATGAGGACGGCATCGGGGCCGGCGGATGCTGGTGTTGTCGGCGCATGGTTGGGTATTTCATCTCGGCTGCCGGTGCCGAGGATCGATTTGTTGTCTGCGGGGTCAGATCGCGTCGACGTCGAGTCGTCGGCCGGCGATGGCGGCGCGGAGGTCGTTGAGCGTTGTGAGCGTGGCGTCTGCTTTGCTTCGGTCTGTCGCGGCGAGGCCGAGTACGAGGGCTTCGAGCAGAACGAGGGTGGTGGCGTGGCTGGCGAAGTATCCGGGTGCGCCGCGTACGCTGTGGAGGGTGAGGTCGACGCGTTCGCGGAGGCGTCGATCGGTGCTGTCGGTGATCAACACGATCGGTGCGCCTATGGCGGTCGCGTGGTCGATGAGTACGCTGACGTGGTTCTGTGGTCGGCCGTAGGCAAGCAGAACGATCGCATCTGTGGCGCTGAGTGTGAGGAGCTCGTCGGCGAACGAGGTGCCGGTGTGGATCATGGCGCCGCTGTTGCGTCCGATGCGTTGGCAGAGTAGTCGTCCGTAGTCGGCGAGGAACGCGGAGGGTCCGACGCCGCGCCACATGATCCGTGGTCGAGAGGCGAGCACGGTGACGGCCCGTTCGAACAGCTCGGAGTCGACCCGTTCGGAGAGCGTCTGCAGACCGGTCCGCTGATTGGCGATGCTTCGGCTCAAGAGTTGGTTTGCGGGTGTGTCGGCAAGCGTGCGTTGCATCCGGTCGGCGATGAGCGGTTCCGCGGCCTGCGCGGCGAGTGCCGAACGCAGCTCGCCGAGACCGTCGTATCCCAATGACCTGGCCGTGCGAACGACCGTCGCATCGCTCGTTCCGACGCGCGCCGCGATCGCGGCCGCTGACAGCACCAAGCCTGCAGGTCCAGAGGAGAAGAGGAACTCGGCGACGCGACGTTCGGAGGGTGCGAGCGAATCGAGTCGATCCAAAAGATTCTGCATGTGAGTAGCATATACTACGCGATGATCGCTACTGTTGCATTCACTACTACGCAATTTGAGAGTGCGTGAGAGAGGGAGCTGGGATGCATAACGTGTTGTTGTTCTTGGCGGCGTTTCTGGCGTCGGCCGTGGAGATGGTCGAGGCATTGACGATCGTGCTCGCCGTCGCCGTGACGCGAGGCTGGCGCTCGGCGGCGTGGGGGGTCGGCTCGGCGTTGGGCGCACTCGCGGTGATCGTTGTCGTGGGTGGGCCGGCGATCACCCGCCTGCCGATCTCGGGGTTGCGCGTGGTCGTTGGCACCGTGCTGTTGATCTTTGGGTTGCAGTGGTTGCGGAAGGCCATCTTGCGGTCCAGCGGCCTGAAGCCGCTGCACGATGAGGAAGCCATCTACCGCGCCGAAGTCGAGGGGTTGCGCAATGCCGAGGGGCACGACTGGTACGCGTTCACTGTCGCATTCAAGGGTGTGTTTCTGGAGGGTTTGGAAGTGGCGTTTCTCGTGGTGACCTTCGGAGGGAGTCAACACAACATTGGCCTCGCCAGCATCGGTGCGGCCGCGGCGTTGCTCGTCGTGGTCGTCGTCGGCGCGTACGTTCATGCGCCGCTGTCGCGAGTGCCGGAGAACACGCTGAAATTTGGTGTCGGGCTGATGCTGACCGCATTCGGGGTGTTCTGGAGCGCGGAAGGGGCTGGAGCGAGGTGGCCGGGCGGGGATCTCGCCATTCTCGGGCTGCTCGGTGGGCTGACGGTCGTCTCGTTCGCGCTTGTCGGCACTGCCCGCCGGCATGTGCTCGTCGGTTCCGAGGGCACCTCATGAAGTGGCTTCGGAACCTCGGTCGCTTCTGGTACGACTTCATCGTTGGCGACGATTGGACGATCGCGGCAGCGGTCATCGTCGCCGTCGCTACGACAAAGTTCCTGTCGCACGCCAAGGGCACTGCGTGGCCAGTGGTCCCGGCCGCGGTCATCGTCATGCTCAGCTGCTCGATCTGGCAGGCATACACACGGGCTCGCCGTGACGCTAAGGCGTGTCGTCGAGTCGCCGACCAGGACAGCGGCGACCAAGCCTCGCCGCTGCCCGATCTGCCATGAGCACCTGATGGGTCGCGATGGAGGCACGTGGAGCGGAACTCTCGCCGAGGGGACCGACTACGCGATCTCGATCCCCGAGCACTGGAATGGCACGCTGGTCAATGATCTCGATGCCGTGATCAACATCAGCGCCGACACCCCGGTCGCGAAGTTCCTCCTCGACCACGGGTATGCCTACAGCGGCACCAATCGCCGCGTCGACCGCGACACTCGGTTCGATCCGCGCGCCGAGCGCGACGAACAGGCTCAGGTGCTCGACATCTTCAATCGCGAGTTCGGATCACCCCAGCACGCCCTTCAATACGGCTGCTCTGGAGGTGGCGCCGCTGCCCTCGGCGTAGCCGAGACGTATCCCGACCACTTCGACGGCGCGATCTCGATGAACGGCGTCGAGCCAATCGTCATCTCTAACATTCGTCTCGACCTGCTCTTCGCGCTCAAGGCGCTGCTCGCGCCCGACAAGGATCTGCCCGTTGTCGGCGTCGGCACTCAACAGGCGAACAAGGCTGGATTCGAATGGCGGATGGTCCTCGAAGCCGCCGCGGCGACAGCCGTCGGTCGAGCGCAGATGGCGCTGGCCGGCTCGCTGGCACAACTCCCGGTATGGGCAGCGACGACCCCTCCGTACCCGGACGAGCCTGACCCGAACGATCCGGTCGCACGCGAGCGGTCGGTGGTGCATGCCGTCTTCGACGCCGCCCTCTATGCAGTCGGAACCACCCCCTTGTACAACAACCCGGCCGGGGTGATGTGTTCGAACAACGACGTGGACTACACCCAGTTCTACGCAAACGCCGAAACGGGCTACGCAGGGATCGTCGAGTCGCTCTACCGCCACGCGGGGCTCTCGAGCCCGAGTGCGATCCGCGCGGATCTTGATCGCATCAATGCCCACCCGCGAGTCAAAGCGGACCCGGCAGCCGTGGAGTACTGGTCGCAGCGAGCACTCAGCGGCAACCTGCGGATGCCACTCCTACAGCTCACAACCATCGGCGACGGCACCCGATCAGACGCGATGATGGCCGCGTACGCCGAGGCCGTCACCGCCAACGAGAAGAGCCATCTCTACCGACAAGCTTTGGTGAACGCGGCCGGACACTGCACCGCGAACGTGACCGAGATCGCAGCCGCGCTCGCAGCGTTGACCCACCGACTGCAGACCGGCGCATGGGACGACTCCACGACCGCCGACACTCTCAACACAACCGGCCTCAACCTCGGCCTCGACGACAACCCACGCTTCATCAGTCCCACCCGCGTGAAGATCAAAGCGAACCGAACGTTTTTCCGATAGCCCTTCTCGAGGAGATGGCTCTGTAGCTCTTCGGTGGCGCACTGATGCGACCATGTGTGGCGAGTCGATGTAACCGTTGAGGGTCGGTTCAGAGCCGGTTGGGACCCGTCATCAGGGTGACGAGCTGGTCGAGAGCAGCTCCCCAGCCGTCGGCGAAACCCATCGCCTCGTGCTGGTCATGGTCGGCTTCGTTCGCGTGCATCGCGATGGCCCGGTAGTGGGTCCCGCCGTCGGGCGCCCCCTCGATCTCAATTCGTGCGGTGAAACCGAGCCCGGCACCGTTAACCGGGGCGAACGGACGGAAGTCATCGGTCATCACGCTCGTGTACACCAACAGCTGGTTCGGCTCGATCTGGAGGTAGCAGCCGACGTTTGGATACTGGACCCCTTCCGGCGATTCCATCGTGGTGACGCAGCGACCACCCGGTCGCAGGTCGATATCGACGGCGGCAGTTCTCCACGGGGCCGGTGTGAACCATTGGACGAGCAGCTCCGGTTCGGTCCACGCAGCCCAAACCCGCTCGGGTGACACGAAGATGGTGCGTTCGATCACGAGGTCAAGCGCAGAGTTCGGGGTGAAGTGGTTCATCGGTTTCCTTGGTTGTGATGTGTGGTGATCAACAGGTGGTCCAGCTGGTCGAGCTTGCGTTCCCAGTGATTGCGGAACTCCGCCAACCACGCCGACGCCAGTTGCAACGACGCAGGAGCCAGCTGGTAGGTGCGGGTTCGCCCGGCCTTGTGTGAGGTCACGACCCCGGCGCGCTCCAGGACGCCCATGTGCTGCATGAACGACGGGAGCGCCATCGCGAACGGCGCTGCCAGCTCACTCGCCGACGCCGGCGAGACACTCAAACGCTCGACAACCGCAAGGCGAGTCGGGTCTGACAATGCATTGAAGATGTCCGGCAGTGCGGGATCAACCCGCTGACACTGAGGCATGTGGCTAACTGTACAGCAGACCAGTACTGAGGTCAATACCTAAATGTCGTCGAACGCCGAGAAACTCGGTGTGAAGCCGCCGAGAGGCGAGACGCCCCGTACATGTGACATCGCCTTCGCCGAATACGTGAGCAGCTTCAAGCAGTGCCAGTACACGCAAGGATGGATTGACCGGCTCGTCGCACTCTGCTCCCATGAACTCAGCTTCGCTGAGACAACTGGCCGTCCCGCGCGGCCATTCGTCGCCGGCGAAAGTCCAGCGACGGACGAGTGACTGATGCGCACTCGCTGTCAAGCATGAACTCAGCGCAGCCCCACCTCGCCAAGGGCAACTACGCGAACTAGGCGGCCATCTGGGGCGCTAGGGCCGCGAGCACAGCAACCGCCGTGAACAGCGTGTGCCACGTCTGCCAGCGTCGGCTGGTGATCCCGTGCGCTGCGAGAATTGCTCCGCCGGCCCCGGCGATCGCGCCGACGGCAGCTACGGGGCATCCGGCGCTTCTGTCGGTGACAGCGAGACTGTCGGCGACTACCCACTCAATGGGACAGGTGCAACAGATCGATGTTCCGGCTCGTCGTTCATGGTGTGATGACACGCGACTCAAGTAACGATGCCGCACGCGAACTAATCGCGTTGCTATACGAACGTGAGTGGGCATCGCTGGCCCGAGTCGCCTTTCTCTTGACCGACTCCCGTCACATCGCCGAGGACGTTGTCCAGGACGCCTTCGTTCGCCTTCAGGCAACCCGCAGCCGAGTGAACAATCCAGCCGCCTATCTGCGCACCAGCGTCATCAACTCCTGCCGCGACATTCACCGACACCGTGCCGTCGTCGCTCGAGCTCCAACACCGCGACCAGAACCCGTGATCGCTCAACACGACGAACTCTTCGACGCCATCGCTGCGCTCCCTTGGAGACAGCAAGCAGCACTCGTGCTGCGCTTCCACATCGACCTCACCGACCAAGCGATCGCAACAGCACTCGACTGCCGCCCGGCCACCGTGCGATCCCTCATCCACCGCGGGCTCGCATCCCTTCGAAAGGAACTCTCATGAACAACTTGGAAGACCGTCTCCGCCACCACTACACCGATCGTGCCGCAATCATGCCAACGTCCGGACCAGGACTCGACGATCCAGTAGCAGCCACCATCACAGCAGGCCCCCACCGAGCCAAACCCAGGCGAACGTTGCGTCTCGGCATCGCCGCGGGCACCATCGCAGCCGCCGTCGCACTCGTCGCCATCGCAGCCAACCGCTCAACCGACACGAACTCGGCCAGCACCCCGCCCAGCCCAGCCAGCAACGACGCCCCAACGACCGTCGAGACAACGGTTGCGATCCCCGGAGCCACACTGCCCCCAGATCCCACGCTGTCTCAGACCCCGGTCACCGTCGCCTACGGCGGGCCGCGCTCGTACTGGCGGTGGCTGCCCGATCTTGACATCGCCGAGCAACAGACCGCCACCGGCGGAACTGAACTGTGCTGGCGCACGCCTACCGGCGACGGCTGCATCGACGACGCCTTCGAAAGCCCGGCAACTGGGATCATCCCCACGGACGAAGCGGCGATCATCTTGGCTCGGCCAGCACTCGGTCAGATCGCCAACCCCACAACTGTCACCGCCTTGCTGTCCGACCAGACCACCGTTGTCGGTGCCCTCTTGTACGACAGCGACTTCGGCGTCGGCTACGCCCGCATTCCCCTGCAACCCGGTCTGACCGTCGTGTCGGCTACCTCCCAGTAGCTGACCTTGCGGGCCTATAGCCGCCGGATGGCGAATCGATCGCATAGCGCCAGATCTGTCGATCGGGCTACCGACGAAATACGCGATCAGCGCAGAACGCGCGGCGCAGAACGACGTCACCGTCGGTGCCGATGATCGCAACAGGTCGGCGCGTCGGATGGCCCCGTGCCCGGCAGCGAGAATCGCGGGTGTTGATGGGGTCGGGGATTGGGTCAGCGGCCGGTGTGTTCGTGTACGTTCCGCAGATTCGACGATCACGTTCGAGAAGCGGTGATCCGACGCGTCACCTCGGCGGTTCCCGGTGTCAGGCGTCGCGTCGGCGGAGCAGGATGGAGGCTGCGATGAGTGCCACGACGGCGTAGCCGGCGAAGACGATGAAACCGCGCCATGGTGACAGCGTGCTGTTGTCGGAGCTGATCGACATCAGTGCTTGTCCGGCGTTGCTGGGCAGCCACTTGTTGATCCGGTCTCCCCATGTCTGCGGAAGGGCGCTGGCGATGACGGGGAGCACGAGGATGATGCCGACGAAGGCACCGATGCCGCCAGCGACATTGCGCACGATCGCACCGATGCCCATCGCCAGGGCGGCGACGACGGTCAGGTAGAGCCCGACGCCGATCACGATCCTCGGCACGTCGGGAGTGGACCAGGTCACTGCGATGTGCCGCACGGCCAGGAAGTGCTCGCTGATGAAGAACGTGACGATCGCAGTTGGGACCATGGTCACGAGCGTCAGCGTGGTGAGGACGCCGACCTTGGCCCACAGCACGGGAAGCCGACGCGGCACGGCGGCCAACGTGGCCCGGATCATCCCGCCCGAGTACTCGCCGGCGATCAACATCACGGCGAGAACGCCAACGGCGAGCTGGGCCAGGTTGAACCCGGACAACGGGTCGGCGAGCGGGTCGAAGTGGAGCTTCTGGCGCGGCCGCATGTTCGGCCAGTCGTTCGCGGTCGACCATGCGATGGCGATGCCGATGCCGGGCACGGACACGATCGCCAGAGCCATCGTCAGCCACGATGAGCGGAGCGTGCGCAGCTTCAACCATTCGGACCGGGTGACACGCCGCGCGGTGACCTTGATCGCAGACGCTTCGGCGTCAGTCATGGTCGGAACGGCGACGCGTGGGTTGTCGAGGATGTCGGTCATGGGTGTGTTACTTCCGTCGGCTGGTACTCGAGCGAGTCGTGGGTGAGTGACATGAATGCTTCTTCGAGCGAGGCTTGGTGGGCCACCAGCTCGTGGAGTCGGATACCGTTCGCGGCGGCGATGTCGCCGATCTGTTCGCTTGTCATGCCGAGCACCTCCAGCCGCCCCGGCGAGGAGGCGGTCACGTGGACGGTGGCCCCGACCAGCAGCTCGCGCAGTCGCCCACCATCGGGTGTGCGCACGTTGACCAGATCGGACGACGCCTGGCGGATGAACTCGGCCACAGGGACGTCGGCGATCAGCCGGCCGCGTCCGATGACGAGGAGGTGGTCGGCGGTCAAGGCCATCTCGGACATCAGGTGCGACGAGACGAGCACCGTGCGACCCTCGGCGGCCAGGTCGCGGAGGAGGTGCCGGATCCACAGGATGCCGTCGGGGTCCAATCCGTTGACGGGTTCGTCGAGGATCAGTGTCGCCGGATCACCGAGCAGCGCCGCGGCGAGCCCGAGCCGTTGTCCCATGCCGAGGGAGAAGCCGCCCACTCGCTTCGAGGCGACATCGGCGAGACCGACGAGGCCGAGCAACTCGTCGACGCGACGTGAAGAGATCCCGCACGTCGCGGCCAGCACGAGCAGATGGTTGCGCGCCGACCGGCCGTTCTGCACAGCCTTGGCCTCGAGCAGAGCACCGACTTCGTGGAGTGGCGCACGGTGTTCGGCGTACGGGCGTCCGTTGACGGTGACCGCCCCGCTCGTCGGAGCATCGAGCCCGACGATCATCCGCATCGTCGTGGACTTACCGGCGCCGTTCGGCCCGAGGAATCCGGTGACGATCCCAGGCTTCACCGAGAACGACAGGTCGTCGACCGCGGTCTTCTCGCCGTAGCGCTTCACCAGCTGAGTGGCTTCGATCACTGCACACATCCCTTGTTCGGCGGACAGGTTGCGCCCACCTCGGTAAGCCCTGGGCAAGACGCGAGTCAACGTACGGCAAACCACGGTTAGTCGCGATCGCGACTTACCCCACTCTCATCTCCGGCGTGTTGAATCACATCCACCGGACCCGACGAGGGCCGGCGGCGGTGTTGCTGGACAGAGCGTGGGCAGAGCGCTGCGGTCATCGACGACCCGCTGGAACCAGTGCCGCCTCGGAGCCACCGTCGGCGACCCGCCGGCGGCGAGACCCCATCGAGTTCCTGACCGCACCTGACTCCACTTCTGGCAGATTCGACACCCGACGAGTGAACCTCCCCGGGGATCGCTGACTGCTCTGATGCCCCCGGGTTCCATGGACACAAGCGCCTAACGCGCGGAGCAGAACGACGGTCACGCGTCCGGCTCCGTTGAGCGCCGAACGGCGCGTATGGGTTTGTGTCGGTGTTGGCGTGCTACGGCCGACTGGCGGTGTCGAGTCCTGCTGTGAGTTGTTCGAGGGCGGGGGTGAGTCGTTCGAGCGGTAGGTAGCCGAAGCCGAGGCGTGCGATGCGGTGTGACTCGCCGAACCATTCGCCGTTACCGAGTTGTAGGTCGAGCCCGGGCAACGTCGTCCAGAACCGTTGTACGGCCTCATCGGAGAAGGCATCTCGGCTGAGGCGGATGCAGCACATGGCGCCCCCATCGGGACGAATCCAGTCGACCCGTTCGTGCTGCTCGTCCTGCCATGCCTCGACGATCGCGAGTGCTTGTTTGAGCAGCTCGCGTCGAGGCTGCAGGATCCGATCCCTCGCCTCCAGGATCCCGACCGCGACGGCTTCGTCGAGCACCGAACCCGACAGCACGATGTTCATCTTGGCCACGATCAGTCGGTCCCGAAGTTCCGGGTCGTGGAGCGTGAGCCAACCGCATCGGAGACCTGGGGCGCCATGAGCCTTCGAGATCGACCCGGAGGTGACGATTCGCGGATCGATAGCGGCGAAGCTCGGCGGTATCGGAGCGTCCCCGTAGGTGGCGTCGCGGTAGATCTCATCGACGAGCAGCAAGGCGCTCGGACAGACGCGCTGCATGTGGCCCAAGAGCGCGTCGACGTCGTCGGGTTGGGCGACGACCCCGCTCGGGTTCTGCGGTGTTGCGACGCATACCAGCCGCGTCGCTGGCGACAACGCTGCGGCAACCATGCCGGCATCGAGACGATACCTGTCGTCGAACGCGAGCGGCACCGTCCTCACAATGACTCCGCTCCCCACCATCGCATCACGCGTCGGCGGGAACGCAGGGGTGAGGACCACGACCTCGTCGCCTGGTCGACAGTGCTCGACCGCCAGAAGATACAAGCCGAGCGCCACGCCTTGTGTCGTCAACACTTGGTCGGCAGAAACCCCAGTGAGGTCCGCGATCCGAGCGCGCAGGTCTGCACTGCCCGCGGCGCTGCCGTAGCCGAGCCGAACACTTCGGAGCGCGTCGAGTCCGATCAGATCGACGACGTCACCGAACAACAGATCCTGTGACGTGCTCTCCCCGAGATTGTGGACCGGGTAGTGGTCCAGCAGCGAGATGATGTCATTCCGAGGGAACCGTCCTGACCACGCCAACTCGCTCCCTCCTACAGTCGCGACCCGACAGTAGCCATCACGCGACGATAACTCCGGACGAGAATCCACCATCGCTCGACTCGTCAAGGCCGGAATCGCCAAGTTCCCGGAGGCCCGGACGGACGGGCACAGAACGTCAGCGCAGAACGACCAACCGCCGGCGAGGTCGCGCCCGAACGGCGCCTCTGGATCCCAAGTTCCCCAGCGTTGAGCCATCGGAGTCCACGTGGGACTTCGTGAGGCAGGGATCTCTGTCCTGCACCTGAAGGTCGTCTGCTCCAAGGTGGCAGGTCGGTGCGGGTCGGCGGCATCTATACGGTGATGCGGGTTTGTAGAAAAGGAGCGAGCGGTTTGGGATGACGCCAGCGGAGATGTACGACAAGTACGCCGACGAGCTGATCCGCTACGCGACCGTTGTGGCCGGGCCGTCGAGTGCCGAGGACGTGTTCTCGAGCGCTTTCGCACGGTGCGTTGAGCGCGTCGACTGGAGCGAGGTTCGTGACCCGCGCGGCTACTTGTATCGCGCCGTGCTCAATGAAGCGCGTGGGCAGCGGCGTGCCGCGCAGCGTCGACTTCGTCGCGATGCGATGGACGCCGCCGGACGCCGCGATGAGGACTCGACGACGTTCGTGCGAAGCGAGGTGTTCGAGGCAATGCACCGGCTCGCCGCCCGTGAGAGGGCGGTGATCTTCCTGACTTACTGGGGTGATCTCACTGTCGGAGAGATCGCCCACCGATTGGACACGTCCGAACGAACCGTTGCCCGCGATCTCGCCAAAGCGAGACGACTGCTGGAGGAGTTGCTCTCATGAACACCGACCTCGACACCAAGATCTTGCGGGCGATGACCGAGCTGGTCAATGCCGCACCGATGCCGCCTCCGCTGCCGCAGCCGCCAGGAGACGAATCGTCGCGTGCGCGGAGGCCGGCAGTGCTCGGACGAGCCGCGGCCATCATCCTCGCCGTCGTCGTTGGCACGGTGATCATCGTGAGCCGCCACCACGATCCAGCTCGGATCATCAACTCACCATCGAACGACGCACCAAACACAGACCTGAACACACTGACGTCCACACAGACCACCGAACCCTCGGCGGCGACGTCGACGATCGGCGAAACAACGCCGACCGCAGCTCCAGCGGAATCGTCGACGACGAGCCCGCTCGGCGCAGGAGACCCAAACGCCCACTCTCTCGGGCTGACCGGCGCGCTGCCCAACGACCTTGCTGTCTGGGGGATCGAACATGTCGTCGCCCGCCCCACCGCGACGATCACGTCTCAGCTCTTCGGAGCGATGACCCGCGACGGCACACGAGTCGACCACGGCATCCTGCTCCGCACCAGCTCGACACAGGAGTCGATCGACTCCAGATCTCAGGTCATCGAGGTGCGCGGCCAAACCGGTGCGGACACATCCGTGGACGGGCTCGACGTCAATGTCAAATGGATAGAGAACGGTCACACGCTCATCGCAACCGCGCACGGCCTCGACAAGGGCGCAGTGATCGCGATGCTCGACGACCTTCACTGGAACAGCAACCCGGACCTCGGCTTCGACCCTGCGTCGATCGATCTCCCGGCGATCGCTTCGGCAACGGAGCTTCCAAGCATCGCTCGGTCCCTCACGTGGTACGAGCTCGCACCCACCGACGAAACGTTCTCCGACATCGCCTCGGTGAGCCGGTTCGTCGTGGGTCGCACCACCTCCTACCTCGGGCCCGACATTGTCTTCGCAGGCGTCAAGCAGAGCAACGGCTTCGTCGTTTGCGACACATGCCGGCCCTACAGCATCGTTGCGCTTGCACCCAACGGCGAAGTAGCGCTCGGCCCACAGCACACTGCACAGGGCCACCCGAACGACGCTGACCGCGCCAACGACATCGCACTGCTCGACGCTCTCGCCCCGTTGAAGGACGCAGACATCGCCGCGCTCGACCGCCACGTGACCGACCGGCTCGGCACGCTCCCAGTCATCAGCTCCATCGACATCGGGAATGTCACGATCGAAGAGCGCGGCTCTGACCCACTCACGATCACAGCGCTCTGCATGGTCCGCGAGACAGAGCGCACATGCAACCTGATCAATCAACAGCACTTCTCATACGAACCGCTTCCCGCCGCGGCAACCGCGTTGCTCAACGGACAGTGGTACATCGCCTTCACGACCAGCATCACGGACACCACCGATGTCGCGGTCACCGCAGCGGACGGCACCACTTTGACCGCACAAGAAGCGACCGACAGCACTCGCCGCTGGCAGCTCTACCTCGTCCCCGACGACGCCACCTCGATCACCGTCACCGCACCAAACCTCTTCCCCCAGCCGACCTACGGCCGGCCACCAGCCGACAGCGCAAGCACCAACACCCCAACGATCACAGCGCCAACAGACGGCGGCCCAACTGCAGGCGCGACCACGACCACCATCGACCCGATCCTCCTGCGCCACTACACCGTGAAGGCCGGAGACTCGCTCTACGTCATCGCTCGACGATACGGAGTCACCATCGACGCCATCGTTGCCGCCAACCAATGGCGAGAAGGACAGATCCACCTTCTCCACCCCGGCGACCAGATCAACCTCCCACCCGCCCCATGAACAGCCACGTCGCCTCGTGGCCACGATCTGGAATCGAGCACGTCGGGGCCCAACATGCCGTCCGGGAGCGCCGATACCGACCCACAACGACGCGACGCAGAATGACACCAGATCGACCACCCTGCACCAGCACGAACGGCGCATCGGCCCGTCCTATATGCGGCGGTAGGGGACACGCGTTACGTCTCCGACGAAGAACCTCCGGGTCGCTGCCTGCGCTGGGCACAGTGGACAAGACGGCGGGCTAGGGGCACACTTGCGCCGAACGGCACCGAGCCTGGATCACGCCATGCGATGACACGGAACCAAACAACAAGCTCGCGACGTCACAAAGACGTGCGCCGCTTCCTGGTCGTCGTCCTTGCGCTCTCATCCGCCGCGTGCGCATCTCAAGCGAGTGTCGCGACGACAGCATCGGGCACCGACGCATCGACACGAGCATCGACCGATCCGACCGCGACATCGCCGGCTCCCAGCCCTTCCGACGACCCCGCCGCTCCGCTCACGACGTCGTCGACCACGGCGACCCCCGACCCGACGGCGGCAACCGCAGCTGCGCCCGTACCGGTCGCATCCACGCCACCGACCGCCGAGCCGCTGGCCGAGCCGCAGCTGGCCCTGACGATCCCTCTCGACGGAACCCCATCGGCGATCGCGACCACCACCTTCAACGATCACAGCTTCGTGTGGGTCGCCATTCAGCCGGCTTCCGGAACAGGCCTCATTGAGGGCATCGACGCAACCACCAATGCTGTCGTCACCCACGTCGAGCGCTCGGGCACCGTCTCGTTCGCGCACAGCCCGCTCAACCCCGCACTACTAATCACCTGCTCACCCAACGACATCCAGCTGATCGACGCCTCCGTCGGTGGCGTCGTACAGACCGTGCCTGCGCCCTGCACATCGACGATGGCAGTCGACCACCAGGGCAACCTGTGGTTTGAGGACGACGCGGAACTCGTCGAGCTCGGTCCGGACTTCTCCCCGCTTGCCCGCATCCGACTCGACTCGCCGGGCGCCGCAGTCGGCGTCGGCTCCGGGTCAGTCTGGGCCGCACAGTCAGCGCCAGGCTCGACATCGATCACCCGCGTCGATCCAGCCAGCCATCAGATCGTCGCGACGATCCCGCTACCGAACCCGGCCACGAACATCGTCGCCGACGGCTCCACCATCTGGGTCACCACCGCCGCAATGGGCTCCCCGGGCTCACCGACGTTGCTCGGCATCGACCCCGCATCGAACACCGTCACCTCGTCCGACACGATCACCGCACCCGACGCCTCGGGCACCGCAGACGTGGCGGCCACCGGCCTCGACATGTCCGGCGGTCAGCTATGGGCCGTCGACGCCCTCGGCAACACCTCCGTGATGGACACCAACACCAATCTCGTCGCGGACCGTCCGCGACTCCTCGATCCGACAGACACTGCAGCGGACGACCGGGTCTTGGCCGCCGACGGCGCCATCTGGCTGACGCGTTCTGCGCCCGACGAACTGATCCGAGTCGACCCAGGAACGCTCGGCTATTCCGTCAACGGTTACCCACAGACAACTACACACCCCATCCGTGCCGAGATCGCCAGCGGGTGCCCGGCCTCGATCGGCAACGTCGCCGAGTTCAGCTCCACCGCCGCCCTGTTCGTCACCAACCCAACCAGCGCGGACCTGCAGAATACGTTCGTGCCCGGCGCCCCCACCGTTGCGATGATTTGCCGCTACACAGCGGCACAACCGGTCGACACAGCGATCAGTCGCAGCGGTGTCAGCGGCGGCACCCTCGCCGCCTCGCGACAACTCGACTCCTATGACGCTGCCGCGCTTGCCGACACCCTGAACTCGATCATCCCATCGGACATCATGTCCGGCTGCCTCGTTGGCCAAGACGGCGCGCGCTACACGGCCATCGTGTTCGCCGTCCCGAACCGGGCCGACGTCGACGTGTGGCTCAAGGACTGGATCGGCTGCCCCGAAGTCACCAACGGCACACACTCCTCGGGAGAACTCATCAACGGCAACGGCACCGACTTCACCACTCTGCTCGACGCCGACCTACCACCCACTCCCAACCCCGACCCCTACCAACCACCGCCCTGATGACTCACCGTGGCAGGCGCCACCGCCATGGCAGCTGGCAGGCGCCGCAACCTCCTCAAAGCCCGGGCACTCCGACAGCCGTTCGGTCCTCAGATCGCAACGACGTTCGTCGGAACTCCGTGACACGAGGGCCCAAGGTTCTCGCGGTCGTTGTTGCGGTCAGTCTTTGCGCTACCAGTTGTGGTGCTGGCGCTGCAACGAGCTCGTCAGCGCCCGGCCCAGGGCACCAGTCTGCGAGTGAAGGAACGACGGTCACCCTGAACGATCCTCTCCTGCTGACGGACCCGGCCCTCGCATCACATCTCGGGCTGAAGATGGTGACGGAACTCAGCGATCCGATTTCGATCGGCTCGGCATCTCTCACGCCGCCCACGTCGTCGCCGACGATTTCAGTTGATGAGGCCTATCTCGCAACGGAGCCCAATCGGGCGGTGTCGTCCCACTTCGGTTCTTCGGCGACGTTCGAGGTGCTCCTCGCTTCTTATGGTGAGGCGACGGAAGCCCAATCCGTGTCTCGCACTCTCGTGTACGACTTCGTGGTTCGCGGCACAACCTGCGTTCCGGTCAGCGCCACGACCGCTCCGCGGGGAGCGACGGCGGTTCCGTCCAAATCGTGCACCGTGCACGTTCTGGTCGACGCCACGACAGGAACGCTTCTCCTCCGCTCCGAAATTTGGCGCTGACTACGCATTCGGGTCTGCCGATCGGACGCTGCAACGTTTGTGGGTCGGGCAGCGTTGATTCGGGTGTGAGGCGTCGCGATCGGGGGACTGATGTTGGAACCAGTGGAGGAGGGGTTCGACGAGTTCTTCCGCGCGAACCATTCGGCGCTGTTGGGGTGTTCCTTGGCGATCGTCGGCCAGGTGGAGCTGGCGCGTGAGATCGCCCAGGAGTCAATGTTGCGGTGCTTCCGCGACTGGCATCGCGTCCGCCGGCTGGATCGCCCGGATTTGTGGGTGCGGCGGGTGGCGGTGAACTTGGCAATCGACGACCGGCGACGGTTCGGGCGTGAACAACGACGTATGGCGCGCCATGGCCCGGCGCCGTCGGCAGAGGCGGTCACTGCAGAGATGTCCTACTTGTGGGGGGCAGTCCGCGCCCTGCCGGCGCAGCAGCGAGCCGCAGTGGTGCTCCGGTACGTGGACGACCTGAGCGTGGCAGAGATTGCGATCGTGCTGAAGGTCGCCGACGGAACCGTGAAGTCATCGCTGTCCCGGGCGCGGACGACGTTGTCGAAGATGTTGAGCGAGGAGGTCGAGATCGATGGTTGAGGTCGATGAAGAACTGGCAACCGCCGGCGTAGAGATGCGGGCGCGAGCTGCGGAGGTCGCCCAGACCACGCTCGTGCTCGGGCAGATCCACGCCAGCGTGCCCGTCGGTGTTCGACGACTTCGTTGGCGTGCTCTCGGGGTGGCCGTGTCGGTGGCGGCGGCCTGTGCGGTGGTCGTCGTCGTGCGTAGCGGCGCGGACCAGAGCATCACCACGGCCGGCACCGACCCGGCGGCAGCGGCGGCGAGTTCGAATGATTCCGCTGTGGATTTGACCACGACGTTGGCGGCGAGCCCCACAACACCGACAGAGACAGCGTCGACACCGGCGCCCGCGACGACGCTGCGCGGGCAGACATCGAGGCTCGACGAGAGCCCGGACCTGGGCGTGATCACCGCGCTGCCGGCTGCGCCGATCTCAGGCCGGTCGTCGCCCGAATCCGTCTGGACGGGGTCCGAGTTCATCGTGTGGGGTGGCGACCTGCCGGCCGACGGCGTTGCCGATGACCCGCAGGGCGCCGCCTACGACCCGAACACGCACACGTGGAGGGTTTTGCCTCCTGCGCCGATCGTCAGTCGAGCCGACGCCGCAACGGTGTGGACCGGCACAGAGATGATCATTTGGGGCGGCGAGACAACCAGCTCGGCGTTCGCCGACGGCGCCGCCTACAACCCGGTCACGAACGCGTGGAGGGTGCTGGCTGCCGGCCCGCTGGCGGCCAGGGCATTCTCCGGTGTCGTCTGGACTGGGGACCGGATGATCATCGTCAGCGGACACCCATCGGAGGTTTCGCTCAGCCCCGGCCAACCGAACCCGGCGCTCCAGGGCGCCAGCTACGACCCGGCCGCGGATCGTTGGACGCGGATCGCGGATGCGCCAGGTGAGATCCACGGGCCCGACCCGCAGATGGTCTGGACCGGTACCGACGTGCTCGCCGTGCTCGGTCCCGACATGTTGCTCGGCCCATCCAGCCCAGGCGCGTTGCCGTCGATGCTGGCGACGTACTCGCCATCGACCAACACCTGGACGACCGCCCACAGCCCGACGCAGCCGGCGCCGTCCGAACTCACCCTGATCAGCCCACCGGGCCCCGACGCCTTGGTCGCAGCCATCGACCCGGTGCCAGGCGTGCCCTCGTACATCCTCGACGCCCATGGAAATGTGCAGCGCACACTCGCCCCGCGGCCGCTTGACCCGTTCTATCAAGCCTTCAGCGATCCAGTCTGGGACGGCACAGAGCTGATCTCCTGGCTCGGCAACCCGCACGGTCTCGCCCTCAACCCGGCCACGGACACGTGGCGCATCTACAACGCGGGATCGCTCCCTCCACAGATCGGCAGCGCGATGGCCTGGACCGGCACCGAGCTCCTCACATGGGGCGGCTCCATGTACGACGCCAACAGCAACCTGGTCGGCGCCGCGGCCGGCATCTCCTACCGTCCCGACACCACAGGCAACCAGCGGCCCCCGGCATCGACGGTCACCAACCCGCCGCTCGGGCAGGTCGGTGCCGCGCTGCCGAAGATCGCCGCCGCGACAGAGGACGTACAGCACCACGTCGTGCTCGACCTCAGCGGAGGTCTGACCGTCGAGACCCGAGGCCTGTTCAACGACGTACCGTCGTTGTGCGTGATCAGCGCTGTCAGCCGCACCGAGACCGGTCGCGTGTGCGCCGACAATCCGTCCGCGATCGGCCTCTTCGACTTCCCCATCGCGGATCCCGCCGACGCATCAGCCGCGTACGAGATCATCGCCACCGCGTCGACAACCATGCTGACCGCGGCGACCCCGTGCAAGTCCGCTACCGGCAGCACCGACGGCAGCGACGTCACGCTGTGGGCATGCCACGTCTCGGCGTCACCGAACGATCCCCTCATAGGCCCGCTGCGAATCACGGTCTCGTCGCCCGGGACCACGCCAGTCGACATCGCCATGCGAATACCGATCCCGGCACGATGATGGCCAACTTTCGAACCAATACGTTCTCGTGCCCCATGCGGCGGTCATCGCCGACAAGATCACCCGCCCGGCCCGATGACGGTCGAGTCCGCCATCGGAAGTGACTGCTGCTCCCCACCGCTGACCTTGTCGCGCCAGAGCTGCC
>JAOBWO010000474.1 GCA_025463415.1 Acidimicrobiales bacterium
CGCGAAATCGGCATTTTCTTCCCGAATCTGTAACATCGGCGCACCAGCTAGCATGGTGCGATTCGCCGCCACAGCTTCTCGAAGGGCTCAGCATGGCACGCAACAACCCGCTAGCCCTCGGTCGTGACCTCGCGATCGATCTCGGCACGGCCAACACCCTCATCTATGCCCGTGGGCAGGGAATCGTCCTCAACGAACCGTCTGTCGTCGCGCTCAACGTGAACGACGGCCGCCCCGTCGCGGTCGGGCTCGAAGCCAAGCGGATGCTGGGTCGCACGCCTGGCCACATCAAGGTCGTCCGCCCCCTCAAGGACGGCGTCATCGCCGACTTCGACGTGTGCGAGAAGATGCTCCGGTACTTCATCCAGAAGGTCCATGCCAGCAAGTGGAGCAAGCCGCGGATGGTCATCTGCGTGCCGTCCGGCATCACGGGTGTCGAGCAGCGTGCGGTGCAGGACGCCGCCGAGTTCGCAGGGGCGCGCAAGCCGGTGCACATCATCGAAGAGCCCATGGCTGCGGCCATCGGAGCGGATCTCCCGGTGCACGAGCCGAGCGGCAACATGATCGTCGACATCGGCGGGGGCACCACCGAGGTCGCGGTCATCTCGCTCGGCGGGATCGTCACCGCGCAGTCCGTGCGCGTCGCCGGTGACGAGCTCGACGATGCGATCCTGCAGTTCCTGAAGAAGGAGTTCTCCCTCGCGGTCGGCGAGCGCACCGCGGAGGAGATCAAGCTCCACATGGGTTCTGCCTGGCCGCTCGACGAAGAGCTCACCGCCGACATCCGTGGCCGCGACCTGATCAGCGGCCTCCCGCGCACCCTCGAGGTCACCACCGAGCAGATCCGCGAAGCCATTGCGGAGCCCGTTGCTGCCATTGTTGACGCCGTGAAGACCACGCTCGACAAGACACCACCCGAGCTCGCCGCCGACATCATGCAGCAAGGCATCACCATCACCGGTGGTGGCGCGTTGCTGGCCGGCCTCGACCAACGACTGTCCCACGAGACAGGCATGCCCATCCACATCGCTGCCGAGCCGCTGTACAGCGTCGTCATCGGGTCCGGGCGGGCCCTGGAGAACATCGACGCCATGCGCGGTCTGCTGTCCCAGGGCGGCGACGACTAGTCGCCCCGCCCCTTCCTCGTGGCTGTCTATTCCGTCAATCGCCGCCGCGCGATCATCCTTCTGATCCTCTCCTCGGTTCTGCTGCTGACCCTGGACCTTCGCGGCAACCCACTGATCGACCGCACCCGTTCGGCGTTCGCCACGGTGCTCTCACCGTTCGAGACGGCGGCACGTGTCATCGCCAACCCGATCCGCAACGCTTGGCACGGGGCCACCGACTACGACCGGTTGAAGAAGGAGAACGACGCGCTTCGTGACCAGGTCGCCCAGCAGCGGGGCAACGATCTGGCCGCACGCGCCGTCGTCGGCGATTATCAGGAGCTGCTCACGCTGCAGGGTCTGACAGCCGCGTATCCGAGCGTGACCGCCCGTGTGGTCGGCGGCGCGCCGGGCAACTTCGAGCAGACCGTCGAGATCGATCGCGGTGGCACCGATGGCATCCAGGTCGGCATGGCGGTCGTCAACAAGGGCGGCCTCATTGGCAAGATCACCAAGGTCTACGACGACCGCAGCGTCGTCCGCCTGATCACCGACGCCGACTACGCAATCGAGTGCAAGGTGTCGGGAACGGACCCAGGGGTCGCCGGGGGAGCCACCACCGCGGGCGGCGCCACCGTCGATGGCACGAGCACGACGACGGCCGACACCACACCCAGCGGCGAGAAGGTCAGCGACCTGTCGACGACCACCAGCGGCGTGCCGACAACCACCGGCACGGCGTTGGACGGCACGCCGATCACCGGCGTCGACACCTCCACCACGCTGCCGGGCGACACCACCACCACGACCCCGACCAACACCACGACGACGGTGCCGACGACCACCACCGTGCCGTTCCTGGTGACGCGTGAGACCGGCGGCTGCATCGGGCGCGGCTTCGGCAACCTGCCGGCGATGCAGTACGTCACCGAGAACCCGGCCTTCGGCCCGATCGACATCGGCGACGTGATCAGCACGACCGGCGGGTCGACCAGCCTGGCGCCTCCCGACATCGTCATCGGCGAGGTCATCAACAAGGTCGAGCGCGCCGGGTCGTCCGGTCTACTGCTCGAGATCAAGCTCGGTGCCGACCTCGACCACTTGAACTTCGTGCGGATCGTGCTGTACGTGCCGCCCAACGAAGTGCCCGGCGCCGGCTGAGGTGGAGAGGCTCTTCCGCCGTCCGATCCTGCGCACGGTGCCCGTCGGTTTCATGCTCATCGCGTTGCAGCGCACCGTGTTCGAGAACCTGCACCCGTTCGGCGTCGTGATCCAGCTCGTGCTGGCGCTGTGCGTCGCGGCGGCGATCCCCGGCGGAGCCGAGCGCGGCGCCTGGATCGGCTTCGTGCTCGGCGTCATGTTCGATCTCGGCAACGGCTTCCCACTCGGCCAGCACGGCCTGGCATACGGGATCGCCGGTTTCGTCGCGGGGCTCGTCAACGCCGTCGCTGTCGATCCGCACTGGTGGCTCAAGCTGATCTTCGTCGCACTGGGCGGAGCCGTCGGGGAGTTCGCGGTGCCGATCATCCAGACCTTCACGAGCGACGGCGGATGGCAGGGCCAGCGGCTCGGCCGGATCCTGCCGGTGATCGCGATCTCGTGCGCGCTCGGCTCGTTCGTGTTGACTCCCCTCGGTCGATGGTGCCTCGCGGTGCGCAAGAAGACGTGGAAGCCGCGCCGTGAGTGACACCGTGACGGCATGCACAGCGGGAGCCGTCAGCTCCGCAACGAGTCGCCCGCGCCATCTCGGCGGGCCCGAGCGACCACAATGTGGCCATGGCTGTTGACAAACGTGCCGCCCGATTGGGCGCGCTCGCTCTCGTCTCGGTGATCCTCCTCGGAGCCGTCGGCACTCGTCTGTGGTTCCTGCAGACAGTGGAACGCCAGTCGCTCCAGGCGAAGGTCAACAGCGGTCAGACGCGCACGCAGCAGCTGCTGCCCGAGCGGGGTCGGATCTTCGACGTCTGGGGCCGCATCCTGGCCGACAACCGCCGCATCCTGACGGTCACCGTCGACCGCTCGGTCATCCGCCGCGACGTCAACCGCAAGGAGCTGTTCACCCGTCTGTCCGGCATCTTGAACACGACGGTCGAGGACATGGAGAAGCGCTACGACGACAACCGCTACAGCAACTTCTTGCCGCTGCCGGTCGCCGAAGATGTCTCCGAAGCCACCGTGGTCGAGCTGGAGAGCCGCAGCGAGGACTTCCCCGGCGTGCGTGGCGACGAGGATTGGGTGCGGGTGTATCCGTACGCGCCGTTGGCCAGCCACGTGATCGGCTACATGGGCCTGATCCTCGCCAGCCAGGAGCAGACCTACAGCGACCTCGGCTACCTGAACAACGAGACCGTGGGCCAGTTCGGCGTCGAGTTGAGCATGGAGCAGGTCCTGCACGGCAAGTCCGGACTGGTCACCTATCAGGTCGACAGCGCCAACCGCGTCGTGCGTGAGATCAGCCGGGTCGAGCCCGTGCCGGGCAAGGATGTTCGTCTCACGATCGACCTCAAGGTGCAGCAGTACGCGGAGCGGGTGCTGGAGACCGAGCTGAGGTCCAGACGCCAGGACACCAACTACGCGGAGATGGCGAAGAACCCGAAGGACAAGGACGGCAAACCGAAGTTCATCGAGCCGGAACCCTGGCGCTACGACGCGAACGGCGACCAGTACCTGCCCTTCCCCGCCCCTGCGGGCTCGGTCGTGGTCGAGAACTACGCCAACGGCCAGATCGTCGCGATGGCCAGCTATCCCACCTTCGACAACCGTTGGTTCACCGTCGGCCTGAGCGGTGCGAAGTTCAAACAGCTGTTCCCGGTGCCCGACAAGAACGACCCGAACCGCGCCGACAAGTCGATCCTCGTCAACCGCGCGATCCAGGGCCAGTACAACCTCGGTTCGACGTTCAAACCGTTCGTTGCGTACTCCGGGATGATGTCCGGCGTCATCAAGCCCGACGAGATCTTCGAGGACACCGGCAGCTTCACACTCAACATCGACAAGTCGATCTGCGACACCGGGGTGCGCTGCGAGTACTTCAACGCGTTGAGCGCCGGCACCGGCAAGCCCGCCGTGTACGGACCGGTGACGGTGTCCGACGCGCTCGCCGTGTCCAGCGACGCGTTCCTCTACCACATCGGCGAGCTGACCTACTTGAAGGACCACAGCCTGCTCGGCAACGAGCTTCGCCAGTTCGGCTTCGGTTCCAAGTCGGGCATCGATCTGCCGTACGAGTTCACCGGACGCATCCCGACCGCTGAGCTGAAGGCCCAGCTGATCAAGAAGGGCGTGCTGCTGAAGAGCGAGTCGCCGAGGTTGCTCGAGGGTGACAACGTGCAGCTGGCCATCGGCCAGGGGCTGCTCGCGTCATCGCCGTTGCAGCTCGCCAACGCCTACTCCACCCTCGCCAACGGTGGCTTCCTGTTCCGGCCGCACATCGTCGCCGCGATCTACCAGGGCGGCGTGCCGGACGGTGAGACGGCCGGCTATGCGGATCTCGGTAAGGCGACGTTGATCCAGTCGTTCGAGAAGCCCGACGTCGTCCACCAGCTGGACTTCCCGGACAGCGTCGTGCTGCCGATCGTCGAGGGCCTCACGCGCGTCATCTATGGCCGCGGCGTCACGAGCTCGAACGGCTTCTACCACGCGACCACGGGCGAGAGCGTCTTCAAGACCTACGCCCAGCAGAGCACGATCGCTCTCGCCGGCAAGACCGGCACGGCGCAGGGCTCGGCCAGCAAGCCCTGGTTCGACTCGTCGGTGTTCGCTGCGTTCCATCCCGAGATCGACGGCCAGCAGGACGGCACGCCGTACACCGTCGTGGCCTACCTGGAGAAGTCCGGCTACGGCGCCAAGGCGTCGGCACCGGTGGTCAAGTGCATGTTCGCCGCGCTCGGCGGCAACGTGACCGTCGACGACGTGAACCTGTCGGACCCGCTCAACCAGAACGCGGTCGTGGCCGCACCGCCCAACGAGCTCGCCGATCCGGCGTGCTTGGCGATCCCCACCGGCGCGGCCGTCCGCGACTGATGGCGTTCTCGGTACTCAACCGTCGCCCCGATTCGGGTCTCGGCAACGTTCGCTCCAGCCCGGGCGACCCGAGCCGCAACGTCGACTGGGTGCTGCTGCTGGTGCAGGCGACGCTGGTCGTCTGCGGCTGCCTCACCGTGTACTCGGCCTCGCGGACGAAGTCGCCCGGGTCCAACGCGCTGCCGTACGGCTACCTCTTCGCCACCCGTCAGGTGATCTTTGTCATCGCCGCGGCAGTGCTCATGTTGGCGGTGATGGCGCTGGACTACGCCTGGCTCCGTGAGCGGGCTCGGTTCTTCTACGGCCTGACGATCGTCCTGCTGGTGATGATCTTCCTGCTCGCCAAGGTCAGCAACGGTGCCCAACTGAGCTTCGACGTCGGACCGATCAAGCTGCAGCCGGCGGAGTTCGCCAAGGTCACGGTGATGTTCGCGCTCGCCGCCTTCCTGAGTGAGGAGAACTCGGATTCCGTCTCCTACGAGCGGTTCGTCGGCGCGCTCTGGCTCGGCGGCATCCCGACGGTGCTGATCATCCTCCAGCCCGACCTCGGTTCGTCGTCGGTGCTGGTCGCGCTGCTGATGGGCCTGCTCCTCGTTGCCGGCGCCAAGGCGAAGTACATCGCGATGATCACCCTGCTCGCCCTCAGCACCGTCGGCGCGGCTGTGGTGACCGGGCTGGTCAACTCGTACCAGACGATTCGCATCGAGGCCTGGCTCAACCCGAACTCGCAGAGCGAGCGGCTGCGCTCGTACATCTTCCAGGGCAAGAACGCGCTGCGCGCGACGGCCACCGGCGGCTTGACCGGCAAGGGCTGGCTGCTCGGTCCGATCACCAACGCCAGGACCGACGTTCCGGTGCAATGGGCCGACTTCCCGTTCAGCGCGATCGGCGAGCAGTTCGGCCTCGTCGGTTGCGCCGTCCTCATCGGTCTGTTCGGTCTCGCCCTGTTCCGGATCTGGCGAATCGCCCACCTGTCCCGAGATCTCCTCGGCACCTACATCTGTGCCGGCGTGTTCACGATGCTGCTCTGGCAGGTGTTCCAGAACATCGCGATGACCCTCGGGCTGATGCCGATCACCGGTCTGCCGTTGCCGTTCATCTCCTACGGCGGGTCGGGCATCGTGACCTACTTCGTGATGTTCGGCCTGGTCCAGAGCGTCCACATGCGCCGCATGCGCTGAGTGACCGGCACACCACGTTCTGCGCCGACGGCGGCAGGGTCGACCTCTTGACCACGCTTTGCTCGTAACATCACCCCGACACTTCGTGTTCAGCATGCACTCGTTGCGCGATGGCGCCGTGCCGGTTCCGACCGAGCCTTGGCAGCCGTAGCGCAGACGTCCACCCCGTCGGGTGGACGCACAAGAAGGGAATCCGTCGATGGACGAAAGCAAGAGTGAGGGCGTCGAGGTTCCGTCGCGCCCGACTGCCGGTGAGACCAGTCCCGATACGCCCCAGGCAGCCGCTCCGAGCACCAACGGCGACCGCGCGGAATTCGACGCCGGCGCCGGCGACCAGGGTGGCGGCGACCAGGGTGCCGGTGATGACGGTGACGGTGACGCGCTCGACGGCGAGCCTGGCGTCCGGCCCGTCCGCAAGCGTCGTCGCGGGTCGCGCGGCGGTCGCGGTCGCACCCGCCCGGCCGGGGACGCCGACGGTGACGACGACAGTGACGATGATGTCGACGACGACGATCTCGATGCTGCCGACGAGTCCGGGGATGCCGCCGACGGTGGGGTCCCGAAGCCGGTGAGGGCGGCCGCGAAGGCAGCTGCGCCCAGGGCACCACGTCCGGCCACGGCGCCGCCGACGCCGCGCCCGGCCAAGGCCGTTGCCCCGAAGGAACCCGGCGAGGCCGCAGCCAAACCACGCGCGCCCCGCGGTGCCGCCCAGCCGGAGCTGCCTGAACGGATCTCCGAGGGTCGGGCAACCGGAGAGGCCGCCGAGGCCGCACTCGTACGTCGCCCGCAGATCGGCGACACCCGCCCGGCCATCGGCGACACCCGCCCGGCACCGCCGAAGGTCGCGGCTGCAACGGGGGATGCGGCCGACGGTGACGGAGCTGGACCGAAGAAGAAGCGGCGCCGCAGCGGCAGTGGCTCCGGCTCCGGCAGCGGCTCCGGCGGTGCTCCGGTCAGCGCGAACAACCCGGGTCCGGGTCGCGGCCGCGGTGGTTCGCCGATGCCGGCATCGACCTCGGGTCGCGGTGGCTCGACCCAGCTCGATCCCGACGTGCTCGAGAAGCGGCGCGGACGCGAGCGCAATGGCCGCCCGATCGGCCGCTACCTCATGTGCGTGCAGGTGCGCGACAACCTCACCCAGGTCGCCGTGATGGAAGGTCGCAACCTCGTCGAGCACTACGTCAGCCGCCCGGCCGACGACATCAGCCAGATCCACGGCAACATCTACGTCGGCAAGGTCCAGAACGTGCTGCCCGGCATGGAGGCCGCCTTCGTCGACATCGCCACGCCGAAGAACGCAGTGCTGTACCGCGGCGACGTCCAGTACGACCAGGAGGACATCGTCGAGCGTGGCTCGGCCGGCCCTGCCAAGGACGCCCGCATCGAGCAGATCCTGAAGGCCAAGCAGTTGATCGTCTGCCAGGTCACCAAGAACCCGATCGGCGCCAAAGGCGCGCGTCTCACCCAGGAGGTCTCGCTGCCGGGCCGGTTCGTGGTGCTGATCCCGAACAGCAAGACCTACGGCATCTCCAAGCGCCTGCCAGACGATGTGCGCAAGCGACTGCGCAACATCCTCGACCGCGTGAAGCCGGCCGAGCACGGCCTGATCGTGCGCACCGCTGCCGAGAACGCCTCTGAGCACGAGCTGCGCGCCGACATGACCCGCCTGCTCGACCAGTGGAACCAGATCGAGGCCAAGGCCAAGAAGATGCAGTCACCCGGCCTGCTCTACCGCGAGCCGGAGCTGGCGGTGCGCGTCATCCGCGAGGAGTTCAACTCGGAGTACCGCGGGGTCGTCATCGACGACAAGCGCCTCTATGAAGACGTCCACGACTACATCGCCGCGTTCAACCCCGAGCTCGCCGATCGGGTCGAGTACTACGACCCGGACGAAGAGGGCCTGCCGATCTACGAGCGGTTCCACCTCCACGAGCAGCTGCACAAGGCGCTCGATCGCAAGGTCTGGCTGCCGTCGGGTGGTTCGCTGATCATCGAGCACACCGAGGCGCTCTCGGTCATCGACGTCAACACCGGCAAGAACGTCGGCACCTCGAACAGCAACCTCGAAGCCACGGTGTTCCACAACAACCTCGAAGCTGCGGACGAGATCGCCCGTCAGCTCCGCCTGCGTGACATCGGCGGGATCATCGTGATCGACTTCATCGACATGGAGATCCGCGAGAACCGGCGCAAGGTGGTCGATGCGTTCAAGGACGCCCTGGCCCGCGACAAGACGCGCACCCAGGTGTTCGACATCTCCGAGCTCGGCTTGGTCGAGATGACACGAAAGCGCATCGGCGAGGGTCTGCTCGAGTCGTTCACCCATCTCTGCCCGCAGTGCGAGGGGCGGGGCCTGGTGTTCGACATCGATCTGCTCGAGTAGGCGGCCGTCCTGTAGAGTCGACCCCCTATGTATGCCGTGGTGAAGACGGGTGGAAAGCAAACGAGGGTCGCGGAAGGCCAGCAATTGC
>JAOBWO010000014.1 GCA_025463415.1 Acidimicrobiales bacterium
GGACGACCCGCTTACCGGCCAGGTTGGCGCCGAGCGCGTTGAACTTCAACGCCACGCCCCGCTCGCGCATCGCCTGCGTGGGCTCGATGAACGTGCGACCGATGTACCGGTTCTTGATCAGCCCGTCGTTGTAGGGCAGGCCGCTGCGGCGGGAGTACCCGATCGCGGCAGGGATCGAGGAGTCCGGAACGGGCACGACGACATCTGCGTCGGCGGGCCACTCGTCGGCCAGTTCCTCTCCAAGCCGCTGCCGGACGTGGTGCACGTTGCGGCCGTCCCACTCGCTGTCCGGCCGGCTGAAGTAGACGAACTCGAACGAGCAGTGCGCGCCCCGGGTCGGGGCCATCGCCTGGCGGCGATGGATCTCGGCGCCCATCAGCGTGACGATCTCGCCCGGCTGGACCTCGCTGATGTCGACGCAACCCAGGGTCTCCAGCGCGCAGGTCTCCGACGCGACAGCCCATCCGCCGCGCGGCAGACGGCCGACCGACAGCGGGCGGAACCCCCACGGGTCGCGCACCGCCAGGACGCGGTCGTTGGCCAGGATCACCATCGAGTACGCGCCCTTCCAGGCGGGCATCGTGCGCTCGATGCGCTCCTCCCAGGTGCGACCGCCGGCGGCCGCCAGCATCAACGTGAACACCTCGGTGTCGCTGGTGGCACTGAGGCCGAAGCCGCGACCGAGCAGTTCGTCGCGCAACGCAGCGGCGTTGACGAGGTTGCCGTTGTGCGCGACGGCGAGGGTGCCGTGCATCGTCTCGACGAGGAACGGTTGGATGTTCTTCGACGTCGAACCACCGGTGGTGCTGTAGCGGGTGTGGCCGATGGAGTGGTAGCCGGAGAGCGGCGACAGGATCTCGGGCGTGAAGATCGTGCTGACCAGGCCGGCGTCCTTGTGCATGCGTGCCCGCATCCCGTCGCTGACGGCGATGCCGGCTGCCTCCTGACCGCGGTGCTGGAGCGCGAACAGCCCGAAGAAGGCCATCTGCGCAACGCCTTCGCCGTGGGGGGTGGAGATGCCGAGCACGCCGCACTCCTCGTTCGGCGCGTCCTCCATGTCGAGTGCGTCCGACCGGTTGGCCGTACTGGAGATCGAAACCGGTGTCCCCGGCTGCTGCTGGTCTCGCGGCATCATGCCTGGATCTCCGCATCTGCCGAGGTGACCTTGGCGGCCTCTCCGGCTTTGTGGCCGGCGATGCGCTGGCGCAGTTCTGGATCGTACAGCGCCGCGATCTTGGCTGCGGCGAGACCGGCGTTGGCCGGTTCGAGCACCACGAGCGGGGCGACGTCACTGGGCATGCGCAGGCTCGACCACACGTCTTCGGGCATGCTCAGCGGCGGGCAGGAGACGACAGGAGACAGGACCTTGGCGTCGACGAAGGCCGACAGGGCGTTGCTGCGCCCGGCCACCGTGACCCAGATGACCGGCCGATCGAGGCCCTCGTAGTGGGCGACGATCTCGAGCACGTGCTCGGGCGTCTTGTGCGCCGAACCGACCCGCTGCACGTGGTCCACGCCGAGCTTGCCGAGGATGCCGGCGATCTTCGCGCAGTGCTCCTTGTCGGCCGCCGAACCCATCAGGATCACGACGAGGGGGGTCGTTGCGTCGGTGGTCTCTGAGGGTGCGCTCACAGCACACCGACCTTGCCGAGCGCTTCGATCAGGCGGGGTTCGACCGGGTAGGTGCCGGGGACGAAGGTGCGACATGTCAACCGCTCGAAGGCGTTGATGTAGCGGGCGGTGGTCTGCGCAACGACCTCGGGACCGAGGTCGGGCGAGGGACCGTCACCCTTGTAGCCGGCTTCGATCAGGGCACGACGGATCGGCTCCTTGTCGAGGCTCTCCGGATCCTGGTCGTTGGCGATCCGCTCCTCGTAGGTGGCCGCCACCCAGAACCGCGACGAGTCCGGCGTGTGCATCTCATCGATGATGATCAGCTTTCCCTCCGGATCGAGGCCGAACTCGTACTTCGTGTCGGCCAGGATCAGCCCGGCGCTCGTGGCGATCTCCTGGCCGCGAGCGAACAGCGCCAGCGCGGCGTTCTGCACCCGCTGCCACAGCCCGGCTTCGACCAAGCCCTCGTCGACGACCTGCGCGCAGGTCAAGGCTTCGTCGTGGGCGCCGCCCTCGGCCTTGGTGGTGGGGGTGATGATCGGCGTGTCCAGCTTCTGGTGCTGCTGCAGCCCTTCGGGCAACTCGTAGCCGTAGATCGTGCGCTCGCCGTCGGCGTAGCGCTTCCACAGCGAGGTCGAGGTGACGCCCGTGATGTGCCCGCGGACGATGACCTCGACCGGCAGCGGCTTGGCCGACACACCGATCGTCACGTTCGGATCCGGAACCCCGCGCACGTGGTTGGCGACGATGTCGGCGGTGTTCGCGAACCACCATGCCGCGAGCTCGTTCAGCACCTGGCCCTTGTACGCCACGGCGGCGACGATGCGGTCGAACGCCGAGAGCCGGTCCGTGGTGACGAAGAGGCGCTCGTCATCGGGCAGCTCGTACGATACGCGCACCTTGCCCACCCGGCGATCGGGAAGGTCGAGGACGATGTCGGTGAACGGCGCCGGCGACGCGGTGCCGACGTTGGAATCGAGCTGGGATGTGCTCATCAGATGTCCTTTGCATGGTTGACGCCGGCCTCGAGCATCGCCCGACCGAGGCCACCGCGATGGTGCCGGAGGTACTGGGGATGCTGGCGGGGCAGGACGTGATCTTCGGGGTGGGGCATGAGTCCGAGGACGAGGCCGGTGGAGTCGCAGATCCCTGCGACATCAGCCATCGAGCCGTTCGGGTTGGGGGTCGCGTAGCGGAACGCGATCTGGTCGTCGGCCACGAGCGTGGCCATCGTGTCGGGGTCGCAGACGAAGCGTCCCTCGCCATGGGCGATCGGGCATTCGACGTCGGCCGTCAGCGTGGTGGTCCAGATGCACTTCTGCGAGACCGGCTGCAACCGCACCCAGTCACAGATGAACTGGCCGTCGGGCTTGCCGTCGATGCGGTTGCCGCCGAGCGCGACAGTGAGCCCGTCGCCCGGGAGCAGACCGGTGCGGACGAGGACCTGGAAGCCGTTGCAGATGCCGATCACCGGCTTGCCGGCCTCGACGAAGGTGGTCAGCTCGTCGCGCAGCCGGGTGACGATCTCGAGTGCGAAGAGGCGGCCGGCACCGAGCGCGTCGGCGAAGGAGAACCCGCCAGGGATCACCAGCATCCTCGCCTCGCGGAGCAGCTTCGGATCGGCGAAGACCTCGTTGATCAGCACCCGGCGGGCCTCGGCGCCGGCCAGCTCGAGCGCGAACGCAGCGTCGCCGTCGCGATTGGTGCCCGGTGCACGGACGACGAGCGCGAGGGGCTTGCTCACGAGCGACCCTTCGCGCCGGACGTGTTGAACGCGGCGACGAGGTCGTCCACGTGGCGCTCGAACACCTCGGCGAAGCACAACACCGGAGAGTCGGCGACGTGACCGATCACCGTCGCGGCACCGTCGGCGGCGAACAGCGCGAGGAACTCGTCCAGCGACTCCATCGCGACTTCGCACACGATGCGGCCGGATGATTCGCTGAACAGTGCGACGGTGGCGTCGGGGTGGACATCGGCGAGGCCGTCGATCGCCATGCCGATCCGGCCGCCGATGCACATCTCGGCGAGCGCGACGGCGAGGCCGCCCTCGCTGCAGTCGTGCGCGGCGTCGACCCAGCCGTTGCGGATCGCCGTGTGCAGCGCGTGGTAGCGGGCCGATGCGCCGGCGTCGGGAGCGGGCACGGCGGCGCTGACCGTGTGGTCGCCGCTGAGCATCATCAGGTGGCTGCCGCCGAACTCCGCCAGCGTCCGCCCGAGGAGGACGACCGGGTTGCCGGGGCGCTTCAGGTCCGGAGTCACGGTCAGCGCGACGTCGCGCACGGGCGCGACGGCCGTGATGACGAGCGTCGGCGGGATCGCCCGGCGCGTGCCGTCGGCGGTGAGGTACTCGTTGTTGAGCGAGTCCTTGCCGGACACGAACGGCGCGCCGTACGCATGAGCCGCGGCGACGCACCCATCGACCGCCGCGACGAGTTCGCCGAACGTCGTGGCGCGAGTCGGGTTGCCCCACGAGAAGTTGTCCATCAGCGCGATTGCACTCGGGTCTGCGCCGGTGACGACGACGTTGCGGATCGCCTCGTCGACGACTGCCCAGGCCATGTGCTCGGGGTCGTGCAGGCCGTACCACGGGTTGACGCCGATGCCGATCGCGATCCCGTCGGTGTCGCGCGGATCGACCAGCACCACACCATCGGCCGGGGCATCGTTGCGCACCCCGGTGAGCGGACGGATCACGGTCGCGCCGAGGATCTCGTGGTCGTAACGGCGGACGATGTCGGCCTTGCTGGCGATGTTCGGGTGGGCCAGCAGGGCGAGCAGCGTCGCGTCCGGATCGGCGCAGGGCGGCACGGCGGCGAGGCCACGCTCGGGCGTCGGCATCGTCGCCACGAGCCGGCGACGCGGGCGGCCGTCGTGGAGGAACGTCGTGTCGAGGTCGATGACCGGCTCGCCCTCGAACCGAACGACCAGTCGTCGATCACCGGTGAAGGAACCGAGGTCGCTGATCTCGACGCCGTGCAGCGCGGCGAGGTCGATCAGCGCGTCGAGCTGACTCGGCGCCACGGCCACGACCATCCGCTCCTGTGCCTCGCTGAGCCAGATCTCCCAGGGCGCGAGCCCCGCATACTTCAGCGGTACCTCGGTGAGCTCGACGTCGGCACCGATGCCGTCGGCCAGCTCACCGATCGCCGACGACAGCCCACCCGCACCGCAATCGGTGATGGCCGTGTAGAGGTCCCAGCCGTCGAGCAGGAGGTCGCTGACGAGCTTCTCGACGATGGGGTCGCCGATCTGCACGCTGGCCCCGGCGACGTCGCCCGTGGTGGCATCCATCTCCATCGAGGAGAAGGTCGCGCCGCGGATGCCGTCGCGCCCCGTGCGGCCGCCGAACACCACGACGCGGTCGCCCGGATGGGGGCCGGTCAGCGCAGGGCGGTCGGCCGGCGCCACGCCGATGCACCCCGCGAACACGAGCGGGTTGGAGACGTACGCCGGGTCGTAGAGCACGCCTCCGGCCACAGTGGGCAGACCGATCTTGTTGCCGTAATCGGCCACGCCCGCGACGACGCCGTCGATGATCCGCCGCGGGCTGAGCACACCCTTGGGGAGCTCGGCATCGGGCGTGTCCGCCGGTCCGAAGCAGAGGATGTTCGTGCAGGCGATCGCCCGGTGGTGTGCGCCGATGATGTCTCGGATGACGCCACCGACGCCGGTGTTGGCACCGCCGAACGGCTCGATCGCGGACGGGTGGTTGTGGGTCTCGCACTTCAGCGCGTACGTGCGGTCGGGCCCGAAGCGGACGATGCCGGCGTTGCCGTCGAACGCGGAGACGACGAACGGCGCCGCGATCTCGGTGGTCGATCGGCGCAGGCGGGCCAGCAGCGGCTCCGCGGTGTCGCCGCCCTCGTTGCCCTCGGCCCCCACGCTGGCCTCCAGCACCACGTCGGCGCGGAAGCTCTTGTGCGCGCAGTGCTCGCTCCACGTCTGCGCCAACGTCTCCAGCTCGGCGTCGGTGGGGAGGCGGCCGATGGCGGCGAAGTGCTGGCGGATCACGTGCAGCTCGGCGAGGTCGAGGGCCAGCCCGCGCGCCGTGCCGAGCTGCGCCAGGGCGACGTCGTCGTCGGGCAGCTCGATGCGCTCGGTGTGCGCCTCGACGATGCTGTCGGCTGCGAAACCTGGCTCGACCGTGGCTCCCAGGCTCCAGCGCTCGATCACAGCGTTCGCCCACCGGCCTCGGATCTCGGCATCGTCCGGAGCAGCATCGAGGTCGATCAACCTCCCCACGGAGGCATGGGTGATGGCGACGCCGAGCAGATCAGCAGCGTGCACCACCTGGGCAGCAGCCGTGTCGGTGACGCCGGGGATCAGGCCGATGTCGAGCTGACCGGCACCGACCGGAGCGTCCCAGGAGCCGACCTCCAGGAGCGGATCGACGAGCACCGCGCCGAGCCGGCCGAGGTCGTCCTGGTCGAGGGCGCCGACGATGGTGATCGTCGTGGCCGTGGTGTCCGGGAAGGTGTCGCTGCCGTGTGAACGGAGGGTGAGGCGGTGCCGTCTGCTCGTCGCAGCGTCCACATCGGCCATGTGACGACCCTAGGCAGCGACCCCCGATCGCCCTCGCCCGCTGAACGAAAAGTCAATGTTTTCGGGCACATCGTTCGCGAGCGGACCTCACTGGGGACGATCCGGCTGGACGGTCCAGCGGAATTGTCCCCAGAGCCTCGCTGACGAGGTCAAAGATGGCCTGTATTGCGTCAGACGGGGCGGAGCTCGCGGCGTTCGAAGGTGATCTCCTCGACGAACTCCAGGTCCACGTCGACGCCGAAGCCCGGGCCGGTGGGCACCTCGATCCGGCCGTCGACCATCTCGAACGGACGGGTGATGTCCCGCGTCCAGTACCGCTTGGTGGCGGAGATGTCGCCGGGCAGGGTGAAGCCGGGCAGCGACGCGAGTGCGAGGTTGGCCGCCCGCCCGATGCCGGTCTCGAGCATGCCGCCGCACCAGACCGGGATGCCCAGCGCCAGGCAGTGTTCGTGGATCTTGGCCGCGGCGAGGTAGCCGCCGACCCTGGCCGGCTTGATGTTGATGATGTGCGCCGCGTTCAGCGCTAGCGCGGTGCGGGTGTGGTCGAAGGAGCGGATCGCCTCGTCGAGGCACACCGGGGTGGTGATCCGCCGGGCCAGCTCTGCGTGGCCGATGAGATCGTCCTCGCCGAACGGTTGCTCGATCAGCAGCAGGGCCAGCTCGTCGAGCTGGGCGAGGTGGTCGATGTCCTCGACGGAGTAGGCCGTGTTCGCATCGACCTGCAGGCGGATGTCGGGGTTGGCCTCGCGGACCCGGCGCACCGGCTCGATGTCGAAGCCGGGCTCGATCTTCAGCTTGACCCGGGTGTAGCCGTCCTCGACGTAGCCGGCGACGTTGCTGACGAGCTCGTCGATCGTGTCGGTGATGCCGACGGAGACGCCGACCTCGACCGATGGGCTGGTGCCTCCGATGTACTGCTGGAAGCTGATGCCCGCAGCGCGCAGCTGGACGTCGAGCAGCGCCATCTCCAGCGTGGCCTTGGCCATGCGGTGGCCCTTCACCGGCTCCAGCACGTCGGCGACGTCTTCGGCGCGTAGCGCGCCGTGGGCGAACAGGCGTGGCACGAGATGGTCGCTGAAGACGTGATCGGCGGCGTCGAGGAACTCGCTGAGGTACAGCGGGTCGCTCTCGATCGAGCACTCGGCCCAGCCCTCGCCGTGCTCGGTGACCACTCGGGCGATCATGACCTCGCGGACGGTCTCGGTGCCGAAGCTGGTCCGGAACGGCCGCACGAGCGGCATCTTCAGCCGCCGTAGCTCGAACAGCTCGGGCGTGAAGCGCAGATCGGATGCCGTGTCGTCCATTGCCCCAACTGTTGCACGTCCCTCCTACTGTTGGTGCATGGATGCAGCTGCCGCGCCGCCTGTCGAGCCACACGCAGAGATCGCGTTGATCGAGTCCCCCGAGGACTGCGCCGCGCTGGCCAGAGTTCTGGCCGACGTGTGGGGCTTCGCCGAGTCGAGCGCCGTCGCGTCTCCCGACACGCTGCGCGCGATGACGTTCTCGGGTTGCTACGTCGCCGGGGCGAGGGTCGACGGCCGTCTGATCGGCGGTGGCTTCGGCTGGCCGACGCATGTCGACATCGGCGCCGGGGCCAGCGAGTGGCGGCTGCACTCCCACGTGATCGGCTTCCTCGACGGCTTCCGCGCACTGGGCATCGGCGCGCTGATCAAGCACCACCAGCGCGACTTCGTTCGTGACCGGGGATTGGCGGCGATCGAGTGGACCTACGACCCGCTCCACGCGGCGAATGCCCGCTTCAACCTGGCCAAGCTCGGCGCTCGCGTCACGGGGTTCCACAACGACTTCTACGGCCGGCTGGACGACGAGTTCAGCGCGGGGCTCGGCTCGGACCGGTTCACGGTGCGGTGGGGTGTCGAGGACCTGCCGCCCACCGAGCTGTTGGTGGCCGACGATCTCGACCGCCTGCCGATCCTCGCGGTCGGCGGAGACGGCGGACCAGTGGTCACCGAGGCCGCCGGGTCGAAGGTCTTCGCCGAGCTCCCGCCGAACATCGTCGAGATCCGCAAGACGAACAAGGCCCTGGCGCTGGAGTGGCGTGACGCGTTCGATGCCACCGTCGGCCGTGAGGTGACGGCAGGTGGACGGGTGCTCGGGGTGAGCCGCGACCTCGCCTACCTCATCGACCGCCCCGTGTGATCAGTTCTTCGCGTTGAAAACAGCGCTGTCAGGGGCTGGAACTTGCGGGGAACCGCGGGTGCCGGCGTGGCGTCAGGTCTGGCGGGCCACGTCGGGTCAGGTCTGGCGGGGGAGGAGGATCTGCGCGGCGGCTTCCAGCTCGGCCGTCCAGCCCTCGGGGCCGTCCGGCTCGACGATCGGGAGGACGACGAACTTCGTGGTGCCGACATCGACGAAGCGGTCGATCGTTTCGAGCAGCGCGTCCCAGCCCTGCGGCACGAGCTCGGCCATGTTCTCCATGTCCGGTCGACGTGCCGCCAGCCCGGCGACGAGCGCTTCCGGCAGCGGCCCGTGCGTGTACGGGATGAGCACGCCGAAGTGGTCCTCGGGGACGGCTCGATCGTGCTCCGCGGCGACCTGTTCGATGATCGGCCTGGCGGCGGCGACGTCGGCGGGGGTGACGAACGAGGGGAGCCAACCGTCGGCCAGCCGTCCCACCCGCTTCAACTCCGAGGGAGCGATGCCGCCCAGCCAGACCTCGAGCGGGTTCTGCTTCGGCTTGGGCAGCACGCGCAGCGCGTCGTAGTGGAATCGGTCACCGTGGAAGGTCGTGGTCTCCTCGGTCCAGCAGGAGCGCATCACGGCGAGTGCTTCGTCGAAGATCTTGGCCCGGTCCTTGCGCTCCACCCCGAAGGCCTGCTGCTCCTGTGGGTTCGCCACGCCGAGGCCGAACGCGGGCAGCAGCCGCCCGTTGCTCAGCCGGTCCAGGGTTGCCAGCTCCTTGGCCAGCACCACCGGGTTGCGGCCGGGCAGCACCATCACGCTCATCCCGAACTTCAGGCGAGTCGTGCGGCCCGCAGCGAACGACATCGCCACCAGCGGGTCCGGCGCGTCGCCGCCGATGCGTTCGCTGAGCCACAGGCTGTCGAAGCGCAGCCGCTCCAGGGCATCGACCACGTCGGCGAACCCGCCGTCGTTGAGGTGGGTGCCCGTTCCGAGCCCATAGCCGATCCGGACCTTCATCGTGCGCCCGTCATCGACGTGCGATCCGGGCGATGATCTCCGCCGTCTCGACGGGCCTCGAGCTGAACGGCGAGTGGTCGGTGTCCAGCGTCTCGACCCCGCTGCAGCGCGCCGCCATGAAGTCCTGGTGGATGACGGGGATCGCCTGGTCGGCGAGGCAACGCACATAGGTCGACGGCGTGTGCCGCCAACCCGCCACCGTTGCCGGTTCGATCATCGTGGACAGCGGTTGCGGGCAGAGGCGGGCGACGTTGGCCGGTGTGGCCATCGGGTCGCAACTGCCGTAGAACGCGTCGTGGGCGAGGGCGGGGTCGATCGTGCTCGCACCGTCACCGATCACGATCGCTCTCGCGAGCGCGTTGGGCTGGTGCTCGCCCGGCGTGGTCGGCATCGTCTTGGTGAGACCGATCACCGACTCGCCGACGTCGAGCGCGTATGCGCACACGTAGACGTGGTGGAAGACGTCGGCCCCCTCGGCAACGACCTCACCGATCACCGCGCCGCCGTAGGAGTGGCCGACGAGCAGGATCGGCCGGTCGAACTTCGCGATCGTCGCCGCGACCGCCGCGGCATCACCGCTCAGGTCGGTGAACGGCGCAGTCGACGCGCCGTGGCCGGGGAGATCGATGGCCAGCGAGGGGATGCCTCGAGAGTCGAGCTCGACCTGCAGCGCTGCCCAGCACCAGGCGCCGTGCCAGGCCCCGTGGACGAGCATGACGAGCGGGGACTCGGGCGCTTCCATCCGTGCATCGTGTCACACGCCTCTTGCGGCGTGTCGTGGCGGCGTGTGTCGTGACACCGTTCAGTTCAGCGAGCACGCATCCGAGCGTGGATGACCGTGACCCGGTGGTGACGGTCCGGCCGACGGTTGGTGAACGCCCAGCTGGCTGCGAACGCGATGACCATCACGGTCAGCACCACGGCGTTCTGGGACAGATGACCGACGGAGGAGAGCAGCCACGCAAGGGCCGCGGCGACCAGCGTGATCGCGACCGCAGCCGTGGCGAATGGGACGACGGAGAGGGAGCTGCGCCGGAGGGGGGAGACGATGTGCGCGTTCATATGTGTGTAGACGTATCTGTCGACCGTTTCGGTACGGATCCAAACACATCTTCTCCAAACCGCAATGTTGGTGCGCACGCTCGCGCTCGATCGGGGCCGGCCGGGCGGGTGCCCTAACGTTCGGCACATGACCTCGACCGACCTCGCCCCCCTGTCCCTCTTCCGCCTCGACGACCAGGTGGCAGTGGTCACCGGCGCGTCATCCGGCCTGGGCGAGCGGTTCGCTCGCGTGCTGCACGCGGCCGGAGCCACGGTGGTGGTGGCCGCGCGTCGCATGGAACGGCTCGAAGCGCTCGCCGACGACCTTCCCGGCACGCTGGCGGTGCAGGCGGACCTCGCCCAGCCCGAGGACCGCGAGCGGTTGATCGCGACAGCGATCGAGCAGTGCGGTTCCGTGCACGTGCTCGTCAACAACGCCGGCATCAGCACGGTCGCCAGTGTCGAGGACGAGGAGCTGGACCGGTTCCGCGAGGTCATGGAGGTGAACGTCACGGCCGTCTGGCACCTCAGCAAGCTGGCGGCGGTGCCGATGGTGGAGCAGGGCTACGGATCGATCGTCAACATCGCGTCGATGCTCGGCCACGTCGCGGGTTCACCGATCAAGCAGTCGAACTACTGCGCCTCCAAGGGCGCGGTGGTGAACCTGACCCGCGAGCTCGCGGTGCAGTGGGCGCGCAAGGGCCTGCATGTGAACGCGCTGTGTCCGGGCTGGTTCGAGAGCGAGATGACCGCAGGGATGGAGAGCGACGAGGGCAGCCAGCGCTTCGTCAAGCAGAACTCACCGATCCCACGGATGGGCTACGCGCACGAGCTCGACGGCGCGCTGCTGCTGCTCGCCAGCCGGGCCAGCACCTTCCTCACCGGCCAGTCGCTCATCGTCGACGGAGGCTGGACGGCTCGGTAGTGATCAGATGTTCGGCGTGCGGTGCGCCCAGGGGGCGGCCTGCTCCAGTTGTGCAGCGATGCGGTAGAGGACGTCCTCTCGGCCGTAGGCGGCGACCAGCTGCACGCCGACCGGCAGGCCTTCCGCCGTCCAGTGCAACGGCAGGCTGATGGCCGGCTGGCCCGACGTGTTGAACGGAGGCGTGAACGGCACGAACTGGCCGGACCGGGTCATTGCCGCCATCGGTTGATCGGGCACGTTTCGGATCGTGCCCAGCGGGATCGGCACTTCGGCCAGCGTGGGCGTGAGCAGCAGGTCCCAGCCGTCGGCCCACCAGCCCTGGATCGCGCGGCGGTACTGGGCCACCGCGGCGAGCGCGAGTGCGTACTGCACCGACGTGAAGTGGGATGCGAAGTCGGCCTGGGCGCGGTTCATCGGTTCGAACTCGTCGTCGGCCAGTGGGCGCCCGATCATGTCCTCGAACCGCTTCAGAGCGATGCCCATGTTGGCGCTCCACAGCGCGCCGAACTGGGCCCCGAACATGGCGTCCTCCAGCGCGACAGGCCACGCCCGCTCGACATCGTGGCCGAGTGACTCCAGCAGCGTCGCCGCGTTGTCCGCCGCGAGCGTGCACTCGTCGTCGGTGTGACCGCCCTGGGGGTGGTGGTCCAGCAGGCCGATCCGCAACCGGCCCGGGTCGGCACCGACCTCCTCGAGGTACGGCCGTGTCGGTGCCGGGGCGATGACCGTGTCACCGATCCCGGGTCCATGGGTGGCGTCGAGCAACGCTGCCGAGTCGCGGACGGTTCGGCTGACGCAGTGCTCCACGCCCAGTCCGCTCTCGTCGCGCTGCGGTCCGAACGTGATCCGGCCCTGGCTGGGCTTGAGCCCCACCAGCCCGCAGCACGAGGCCGGGATCCGGATCGAGCCGCCGCCGTCAGTGGCGTGGGCGAACGGGACCAGCCCGCTCGCCACTGCCGCGGCAGCACCACCGCTGGAGCCTCCGGGCGTGCGATCGAGGTTCCACGGGTTGTGGGTCGCGCCCCACGCGATCGGCTCGGTGGTGGGCACGCTGCCGAGTTCCGGGCTGTTCGTTCGGCCGGCGATCACGAGGCCGGCGGCCTTGTAGCGGGCGACGAGGGTGGTGTCAGCGGGCGAGATCACCTCTTCGCGCCGGAGCGCGACGTTGCCGTTGCTGATCCGCTGCCCGCCGTATGCGGCCCAGAGGTCCTTGATCAAGAATGGCACTCCGTGGAACGGTCCTGCCGGCAGTGAGGGGTCGGCGGCCACCTCACGCGCGTGATCGAACCAGCGAATGGTGACCGCGTTCAGGGCCGGGTCGATCCGCTCGATCCGCTCGATCGCAGCCTCCAGCAACTCGGGCGGCGACACGTCGCCGCGCGCCACCAGGGCGGCCTGGTCGGTCGCGTCCATCCAGCGGGTGTCGTCGGCAAGTGAGCTCATCTCGCCGTGTGTAGCACCGTTCGGTCCCCGTGCATCAACGCTGCTGACCGCGCCGAGATCGACGTGTCGCAATCGACCCCGGCCTTTGGCACAGCGCTCGGTAGCGTGGCCGCACGTGAGCGACACCTCGACCGCGCCGGAGCCCGGTCTCCTCCCCGTGCCCACCGGCCGCGAGGTGCTGGCCGACCGGGACGTGCGCAACTTCATCGTCGCCAACGTGCTGATCTACACCGGCGTCGCGTTGCAGCTCGCGTTGGTCGGCAAAGAGGTGTTCGACATCACCGGCCGCGAGAGCGACCTGGCCTGGCTTGGGTTCGCCGAGTTCCTCCCCGCGCCGTTCCTGGTGTTCCTCACCGGTGCAGTCGCCGACCGGTTCAACCGCAAGATCGTCGCCGCGTTCGCGATCGGCGGGGAGCTGCTGTGCATGGTCGCTCTGGCCGTGTACTCGTCGTCGAAGCCGACCGCGACGTGGCCGTTCTTCGTGATCGCCGGTGTCTTCGGCTCGTTCCGTTCGTTCAACGCACCGGCTGTCCGGTCGATGCCGCCGATGGTTGCGCCCGCCGGTGCGCTGCCCCGCGTCATCGCGCTGTTCAGCGCCACGTTCACGGGCGCCACCATCATCGGTGCCGCGGTCTCCGGGGTGCTGTACGTGATCAGTCCGTGGGTCGGGTACACCGTGGCTGCGACGCTGGTCGGGATCGGCCTGGCATGGCTGATGTTCGTCCGCTTCCGGCGGCAACCTCCGCCGCCCGATCCGGACAAGCGGCCGACGCTCAAGTCGGCGATGGAGGGCATCGCCTTCATTCGACGCACGCCGATCCTGCTCAGCATCATCTCGCTCGACCTGTTCGCGGTCCTGCTCGGCGGTGCCGTCGCGCTGCTCCCCGCGATCGCCGAGGATCGCCTGCACGTCGGTGACGTCGCGTACGGCTGGCTGCGCGCTGCCCCTGGCATCGGCGCCGCGGCAATGGCCGTGTTCTTGTCGGCCCGGCCGTTGCGGCGCCATGTCGGCCGCAGCCTGCTGCTGGCGGTCGGCGTGTTCGGCGCGGGCACGGTCGTCCTCGGCTTCACCCACAACTTCGCCATCGCGTTCGCAGCCCTGCTGGTGTTGACGGGCGCCGACATGGTCAGCGTCTTCGTGCGCACGTCGCTCGTCCCGCTCGTCACGCCCGACGAGAAGCGCGGCCGCGTGCTGGCCGTCGAGAACGTGTTCATCGGCGCGTCCAACGAGCTCGGTGCGTTCGAGAGCGGCATGGCCGCGCAGCAGCTCGGGCTGTTCCCGGCGGTCGCCGGCGGCGGCGCGGCCACGATGCTGGTGGTGGCCGGGTTCTGGTTCTTCTTCCCGACCATCCGCCGGATCGACCGCTTCGAGGACCTCGTCCACGAAGCGGGATCCGCGCAAGTTCCAGCCCCCTAGACCGCACCTTTCACTGCGAACAACAGCAAGCGCGCGCTGTGCGCGAGGGTCGTTGGGGTCGGCGTCGAGTCGCGGACGTTGCGCACGTCGTTGGCCAGGTTGTGGAACACGAACCAGATCACGAACGGGATCACGATCCACGCCAGGATCGTGAGGATGATCGCGTACAGCGCGAAGTCGTAGCTGGCATCTCGCGGCGGGTTGCCGCACGCGCCGATCGTCTCCCACAGCGCCTTCAACGGCTGGTCGGTCGACAGGCGGATGCGACGTCGTGAGACGGCAGCACCGAACAGCGCTGCCCACGCGATCGCCGCGAGCACGGCGGCAAGGATCGCGCCGAAGACGACGGTGCCGACGCTGGAACTGAGCGCGTCGCGGGCGATCGTCTGCAGCCCCGACAGCAAGGTGGTCAAGAACGCTCCACCGAGCAGGAACGTCGGCAGCCCCAGCGCTGAAGCCTTGAAGCCGTTCTCGACCTGCACCGCATTGATGCGCGCTCGACGCAGCATGTGGTGCTCCGGGCTGCCCCAGACGGTGTTTGCCTCTCGCCGCTCGTACAGCTTGCGGATCCGGGTGACGACCGAGTTCTGGTGGTTCTTGACGATCCACTGGGTGATCAGCTGGACCAGCCACTGGGCGATGGGCTTCAGCGGGCCGAGGCGGGGCATCAGCGCCGGACGAGCGCCGTTGCGGTCGAGGACCTCGATCGAGCGCATCGCCACTCGATGCGCTTCCTCGAACCGGTCCGGGCGCCACAACGGCCGCTGCTTGGACAACTCGTCGACGATGTCCTGCTCGACCTTGCCGCGACCGCCGATCGCTTCGAGGATGCGACCCTTCTCCTCCGACGTGTTCGCGCGCAGCACCTGCAGCGCATCGAGACGGTCGAGGAGGAGGTCGTCGATGGCTTTGCCCGGGTGCTCGGTCTCCTTGAGCAGACCGCTCAAGCGCCCACCGCCGCGATCCTGCGTGTCGGGGACCTCGACATCTGGCCCGGGTCGCGGTCCCACCGGCCCGGGTGCCTCCCCGGGTGACGGTTCGGGCGGCGGTTCCTCGGCGCTCACCGCGCCGACGGTAGTGGGGCCGATCGATGGCACCGGGGACGCTCGCCAAACCGGGGCAGAACAGCAAGACTGGCGCGATGCGTCGCGTCCTCACCACTGCGTGCCCGTTGGACTGCCCCGACAGCTGCTCGCTGTCGGTCACCGTCGATGACGGGCGGATCGTCAAGATCGATGCCGACACCGGTCCCGACGCGAACCCGTTCACGCAGGGCTTCATCTGCCAGAAGGTGAAGCACCAGGCCAAGCGGGTGTACGCGCCCGAGCGGATCCTCACCCCGCTGATCCGCACTGCGCCCAAGTCGGCAGCAGCCGGTGCCGGTGGATTCGCCGACTTCCGTCCGGCGACGTGGGACGAGGCGATCGCCTCGATCGCCGCACGGATCCGCGCGTCGATCGATTCGACCGGGCCCGACGCGGTCGTGCCGTACCTCTACAGCTCGTCGGCCGGCATCTTCGCCAGCAGCGGGTTGACGACGCAGCTGTTCGAACGCGTCGGCTGTCCCGAGGTGACCCACACGATCTGTGCGGCGACCGTCAGCAAGGCCTGGGACCAGGTCTACGGCTCGATGCTCAGCGCCGACCCGTTCGATCTCGACCACTCCGAGCTGATCGTCGTGTGGGGTGCCAACCCGAACGCGTCGAACACGCACCTGACGCCGCTGATCACCAAGGCGGTCAAGCAGAACGGCGCGGCCCTGGTCGTGATCGATCCGCGCCGCACGGCAGTGGCGGCGCGTGCGGACCTCCATCTCGCGATCCGCCCCGGCACCGATGCAGCGCTGGCGTCTGCGCTCACGACCTGGCTCGTCGACAACGGCCACGTTGCCGTCGACTTCATCGCTGCTCACGTCGACGGCGCCGACGAGCTCATCGCTGCCGCATCGGCGTGGACGGTCGAACGTGCAGCCGACGAGTGTGGCATCGACGCCTCCCAGATCGTCGCGCTGGGCGCGTTGATCGCGCGGCGATCGCCGGCGATGCTGCGCCTCGGGTGGGGACTCGAACGGAACCGCAACGGCGGGTCCGGATGCATCGCTGTCGCGTCACTCTGGGCGATCGCAGGCCACTTCGGCCGACGAGGCAGCGGGATCATCGCATCCACGTCCGGCACGGCACCCGTCGATCTCCAGCGGCTCTGGCCGGCGGACGTCGAACGGGTGCCACGCCGCGAGATGAGCATGAACGACGTGGGGCTCGCGCTCCGCGGCCGTCTCGATGGCTGGCCACGGACCGAGGTGCTCTTCGTCCAGGGAGCGAACCCGGCGGCGACCGCGATGGATCAGCACGCCTGGCTCGACGCGCTCGCGAACCCCGACCTGTTCACGGTCGTCCACGACCAGGTCCTGACCGACACCGCGATGCTCGCCGACGTCATCCTTCCCGCGACGACCCACTTCGAGGTTGACGACCTCGCCGGCTCGTACGGCTCGTTCAGCCTGCTCCGGGTCGAGGCCGTGATCGATCGTGTCGGCGAGAGCAGATCGAACGACGAAGTCGCCGCGGCGCTGGCAGTCGGGCTCGGGTTCTCCGCCGACGAGTTCGATCCGGATCCTGCCCGCCTCGCCGCGCTCGCCCGAACCGATCCGGAAGCCGCGAACGCGTCGATGCCCGCGATCAGGGCCACGGGCGGCACCGTCCAGTTCGTCGACACGCATCCGTCGTTCGCCGACGGCGGCACCCGCGCCCGCCTGCACGATGTGCACAGCGAGCTGCCACTCCCACGGCCGACATCGGTCGAGCGTGACGGGTTGACCCTGCTGACGCCGTCGACGAACCGCACGATCAACTCGATGTTCGCGGAGTTCGATCCGCCGGAGATCGCCATCTCGCTGAACGCGGCCGACGCGTTCGAGCGTGGCATCGCCGACGGCGACCACGTCCGCGTCTTCAACGAATTGGGCGAGCTCGAGCTCATCGCCCGGGTCGATGGTGTGGTTCGCCCCGGCGTCGTGTCGATCCCGAAAGGGCTCTGGAGACGTCACTTCGGCAACGGCTCCACGTCGAACGCGCTCATCGGGCGAACGGTGAACGACCTGGCCGGCGGCGCGTGCTTCAATGATGCCAAGGTCGAGGTCGTGGCGGCCGGACGTGCCGTCGTGACGGCCGTCGACTGACGATCTCCCACGGGGTCCGAACCAGTCAAGGGAGCAGAGATGGCCGAGTCGAGCGCCAAGGCACGTGGTCTCATCCAGGAGTTCCGGGAGTTCATTGCCTCGGGGAACATGATCGAACTGGCGGTCGGCGTGATCCTCGCCGGCGCGGTCGGTGTGGTCATCAAGACCTTCACCGAGGGCATCATGATGCAGATCGTCGCGGCTGTCTTCGGACAGCCGGACTTCAACGACGTCAAGATCACGCTCCGCCACAACGTGTCCGACATCAAGGACGACGCGGGCAAGATCATCGGCCACAAGGACGCGACCCTGCAGATCGGCACGTTCATCAACGCGCTCATCTCGCTGGTGCTGACCGGCCTCGTCCTGTTCGCGATCATCAAGGCCTACAACGGGCTGAAGCGCCGGCAGGCGGCTGCAGTGGCTGCCGAGGGGACCCCGCTCGAGGCCCCGGCGCCCACCGAGTTGCAGCTGCTGGCCGAGATCCGCGACGCCTTGCAAGCTCGCAGCTGACACGCGCTGACTTGCATCCGGGCGCTCGATTCGCTCCAATGGTCCGATGACGGCCGCTCGTAGGTTCCTTTTCGCGCGCACCGGAGTGGCCGGCCTCCTCGCCATCGTCGCCCTGGTCGGGTGCACGGCAGTCGCCCAGCCGAACTCAGCGGACACCGCCCCTGCAGGCACCGTCGGCGGGGTCGGCGAGCTGCCGGCACTGACGCCGGCGCCGTCGGTCGCCGCCGACAGCACGGCCTTACCGACCACGGAGACGGGCAGCGTCGCACCGACGGCGTCGCCGGAGAGCAGCACGTCGTCGAGCTCCACCACCACCATCCCAGCGACGAAGACGCTCGGCGAGCTCGCCTCGGGAAACCGACTGCTCGTGGTCGGCGACTCCGTCACCGCATCGATCTCGAAGCGATACGGCGGCGAGGCGTGCAACGTGTTGGTGCCGCTCGGCTGGCAGGTCGAGGTCGACGCAGAGACGGGCAAGTTCGTCGACTTCGGCAAGGTGGTCTTCGACAAGCGGCTCAGCGCCGGCTGGGACGCCGCAGTGATCTTCCTCGGCAACAACTACGGGTACAAGAAGGACGTCTATCAGTCGTACCTGCACGCGTTGCTGTTGCGCCTCGTGCCCCGTCCGACGCTGGTGATCACGACGTCCATGTTCCGGAGCCAACAGCAGGAGGTCAACGACGCGATCCACGAGGAGGCGGCGATGTTCGCCAGCGTCACGGTCCTCGATTGGACGACGATCTCGCAGGACCCCGAGCTCACCGGACAGGACAACCTGCACCTCACCGAGAAGGGCCGCAACGTCCTCGCCTTCTACCTCGGAGCGACGATGGGCACTGCGCCGGCTCAGCCCGGTGCCTGCCTGAAGACGTCGTTCACCGACGACTCCGCCGGCAGCCCCGACGGCCCTCCCGGCAACCAGACGGGCACCAAGACCACCGTGCCGAAGCCGCCGACCACGACGATCAAGCCCACCGGTGGGACAACAGCCACGACCGCGGCAACGTCGTCGAGCACGGGGACGAGCAACACCTCCACGGCGACGACGACGAAGACCACCGCTCCCACATCGTCGAGCACGGCGACCACGCCCGCGACGACGGCTGCACCGCCGGTCACCACCGCGGCACCGGTCACCACGGCCGCCCCTGCCACGACGGCGGCACCGATTGTCACCCTGCCCCCGATCGTGCCGCCGCAGCAGTAGTCGCGGTAGTCGCCCGCCTACGGGGCGAGCGCGTGGAACGGCGACAGGTTGCGGACCACGCCGAACACGACCAGGACGATGATCGCGATCGCGCCGGTGCGCGCGGACAGCTTGCCCGTCCAGCGCGCGGGTGCCCGGCCCATCGCCGCGCGCAGCCAACCGAACCACGCCAGCGCGATCGCGGCGAGGAACAGCGGCAGGAGCAGGTTGTAGCCGAGCGCGGCGCGCAGGTTCCCACGCAGCAGCGAGTGCGTGGCTCGGGTCAAGCCACAGCCGGGGCAGTAGATGCCGGTGAGCTCGTACAGCGGGCAGCCCGGCAGGTGCGTTCCCGATGCGGTGGGATCGGCGACGGCGACGTACACCGCGGCGCCGACCAGCGCGCACCCGCACGCGACCGGCCCGGCCAACAGCGCGGGCCGGTTCGTCGCACGAGCGGGCCGTGCTGCGACCGCCCCTGCATCGACCCGTGCGTCCACGGCCGAGAGCCTACGCGTGCCGGCCGCGCTCGGTTGGTTGGCACACGCAGTTGTGGTTGTGGACTCGTGCTGCCACCCTGGATGGATGCTTCAAGTGCAGGGTGTGTCGGTGGAGATCGGGGGTCGCCTCGTTGTCGAGGACGCCTCGTTCACCATCATGCCCCGCGAGAAGGTCGGCCTCGTCGGGCGCAACGGCGCCGGCAAGACCACGTTCTTCAAGGTGCTCGGCGGTGAGAGCGAGCCGATCGCCGGCAAGATCCTCCGCAAGGGCGGCTTCGGCTACCTGCCCCAGGACCCCAAGATCGCCAGCATGCTCGACGGTCGCACGGCGATCACGCACGTGCTGTCCGGCCGTGGTATCGACGATGCATTGATCCGCATCGAGAAGTTGCGCATCGCGATGGAGGAGGAGACGAGCGACCGCAACGTGGCCCGCTTCAGCCGCGCCCAGGAGGAGTTCGCGATGTCCGGTGGCTACGCCGCCGACAGCGAAGCTCGCTCGATCGCCGCCGGTCTCGGTCTCAAGGCCGACCGGATGGACCTGCCCCTCAGCGTGCTGTCCGGCGGCGAGAAGCGTCGCGTCGAGCTGTCCCGCATCCTCTTCGCCGGTAGCGACGCGCTTCTGCTCGACGAGCCCACGAACCACCTCGACATCGATGCGAAGATGTGGCTGCTCGACTACATGCGCAAGTACCGCGGTGCGATGCTGGTCATCAGCCACGACCTCGACCTGCTCGATGAAGCGATCACCCGGGTGCTGCACCTCGATCGCCCGGCGGAGGACGCGACGGGCCACCTCGTCGAGTACAAGGGCACGTACACGCAGTACAAGAACGCCCGCGCCGCCGACGAGGAGCGCCTGGCTCGCAAGGCGATGCTGCAGACCAAGGAGATCCAGCGGCTGCAGACGGTGGTCGATCGCTTCGGCGCCAAAGCCACCAAGGCCGCGATGGCGCACAGCAAGGAGAAGCAGATCGCCCGGCTCGAGTCCGACCGCGTGCACGTCGGCAAGGGCGACAAGGTGATCAAGGTCCGCTTCCCCGAGCCCCCGCCCACTGGAGCGACGGTGGTGACAGCCACCAACCTGTGCAAGGGCTACGGCTCGGGCAAGCCGGTGTTCGAGGACGTCACCTTCGACATCGGCAAGGGCGAGCGCCTGCTCGTCCTCGGCCTCAACGGTGCGGGCAAGACCAGCCTCCTGCGCATCCTCGCCGGCGAGACCGATCCAACGCTTGGTGAGTTCCGCTTCGGCCACAACGTGGCGGTCGGCTACTACGCGCAAGAACACGACAACCTGCGCGTCGACAAGTCGCTGCTCGACAACATCCGCAGCGCGGTGCCCTCCAACATCCAGCTCACCGAGACCCAGCTGCGCGGCATGCTCGGGATGTTCGGGTTGATGGGCGAGAAGGTGTTCCAGGAGAGCGGCACGCTCAGCGGTGGCGAGAAGACCAAGCTGTCGTTGGCGTCGCTGATGGTCGGGCGCAACAACCTGCTGCTGCTCGACGAGCCGACCAACAACCTCGACCCGCCCAGCCGCCAGGCCGTCGCCGACGCGCTCAGCGACTGGAAGGGCACGATCATCTTCGTCAGCCACGACACCGAGTTCGTCGAGCAGATCAAGCCCACCAAGGTGCTGCTGATGCCCGACGGCGAAGTCGACTTCTTCAACCAGGACTGGCTCGACCTCGTCAGCCTCGCCTAGCTCGCGCAGCCGCAGCAGCGGCCGGTCCTAGTCGGTCGTCGCTGTTCGGAATCGCGGTTGGCTCGCGCCGGGTCCGGTCCGAACGGGTCGGCTTTCTCGTTGGATCGGGTCCGTGCCCACGGCGCCCTCGGGTGCCGTCCCCTTGTGAATCTCCACGTGATGAAACTCCCGTGCGTTCGCCCTCGGCGTCCGCAGTACCTCACGCTCGACGTGAGATCTGGCGGACGACCGCGCCGGGATCAGTCGCCCCGGGGTTTCATCACGTGGAGATTCGAAAAGGAGTCGGCCGCAGATGGATCCGGTCGCGGGGCGACTCGCCATGCCCGCACTGCAGCAGTGACGCCGGAGCGTGCGGCGCGAGAGCTGCGAGAGCCGTCGCGACCCGCTGGGTACGTGGCCCGCGTGCAGTTCGTCAGCGCAACATCGGGTCGCGACGACCCTGATGTGATCAGACGAACAGTGGGGTCGGGCGTGAGGTGACGACGGGAATGGTGGGCATGCCGATGCTGCCGGCGACGCCGACGGCGGTCTCGACGAACGCCTCCGCAGCGCGCGTGCGGTAGCGGTCCTGGTGCCAGACGATGCCGATCGTGCGGCCCAGCTGCTGGCCGGCGGCGAGGGGGAGCACCGTGACGGCTGCGTCGGGGACGAACAGCTCGACGGCGAGCAGCGGCACGATGGCGATGCCGAGGCCGGAGGCGACGAGACGTTGGGTGGTGAGGTTGTCGTCGCTGCGAAAGATCGTCTGCGGCCGGACGCCGGTGCGTTCGATCGCGTCCATGACGCGCGACTCACATGTGTCGTCGGGTGAGCCGGAGATCATCCGCACCCCGTCGAGGCTGCCGAGATCGACGCTGTCCGCCGCAGCCAGCGGATGGCCGGGTGGGAGCATCACGACGTAGGGATCGGTGATCAGGTCGGCGCCCTTCAGGGGCGCGGCCAGGAGCCCGGTGTCACTGAACGCCAGGTCGAGCTGGCCGGCGCGGACGAGCTCTTCGAGCACGGAGCTGCGCCGTTCGTTGCGGAGCTCGACGGTGATGCGCGGCCACTCGTCACGAAAGCGCGTGAGGGTGGGGGGCAGCAGTCGAGCGCTGGCCGACTGGAACGTGCCGACGCGCAACGCACCGGCGTCGCCCGCGGCCAACGCATCGAGGTCGGCCTTGGCAGCGCCCAGGCGAGCGGTGATGTGGGTCGCGTGGCGGAGCAGCACCTCGCCCGCGCTGGTCAGCGACACCGGGCGGGGGCCGCCGGGGCGCTCGATGAGCTTGTGGCCGACGGCGCGCTCCAGCGTGGCGATCTGCTGGGACACGGCGCTCTGCGCGTAGCCGAGCAGCGTCGCCGCCTGGGAGAACGAGCTGGTGCGAGCGATCGCCTCCAGCGCGGCGAGGTGCCGCACTTCGACGCCGAGGGGTAGATCCTGGTTTGTGATCGAATCAGTCATGAATATGCATTTCCATTATTGATAGTGTTGGACGATACTAATGGTGAGCTTAATCACAGGAGGTGATGAAATGTTTGCAGTGATCGCTTTCGCCCTGATGGGCGTCCTCGCCCTTGTCGCTCCCCGCCGTGGGGTCGACAGCCGGCCTGACTTCTCCGCCCGCCCGGATCGCTGATCCGTGACCGACAGCTACGGTTGCGCGATGCGCATCGGAATCTTCAGCGGCTCGACCAACGACGGCACCGTCGATCAACTCGTGGCCGAGGCCACAGCCGTCGAAGCTCAGGGCTTCCACAGCTTCTGGGTCTCGCAGATCTTCGGCCACGACGCGCTCACGGTCCTCGCGGTCATCGGGCGTGAGGTGCCTCGCATCGAGCTCGGCACCGGGGTGGTTCCCACCTACCCGCGGCACCCGATGATGCTCGCCCAGCAGGCGCTCACGGTCAACGCAGCGGCAGGCGGTCGCCTTGCGCTCGGGATCGGCCTCAGCCACCAGATCGTCGTCGAGAACATGTGGGGCCTGTCCTACGCCAAGCCGGTCCGTCATCTGCGTGAGTACCTGAGCGTGCTGATGCCGATGGTCGAGGGCAAGCCGGTGTCGTTCGACGGTGAAGAGTTCCAGGTGCACGCAGGCGTCTCGGCGCCCGGCACCACTCGTCCCGGCGTGTTCGTCGCGGCCCTCGGTGAGCAGATGCTCCGGGTCACGGCGGCGTTGGCCGACGGCACCGTCACGTGGTGCACCGGCCCGGAGACATTGCGCACGCACATCGCGCCCACCTTGACGGCGGCAGCTGAGGCTGCCGGTCGACCGACGCCGCGCATCATTTCGGCGCTGCCTGTGTGCGTCACCGGGGATCGGCCCTCGGCGCTCGCCCGGGCAGCCGCCTTGTTCCAGATGTACGGCTTTCTCCCCAGCTATCGCGCGATGCTCG
>JAOBWO010000064.1 GCA_025463415.1 Acidimicrobiales bacterium
GGAAGTGCATCGGCGTCTGGATCAGGAAGCGTCGGCCGTCAGAGCCCGTGGCGACGATCGTGCCGGGTGACCGCATCGATCCACTGCGATCGACGATCGACAGCCACGGCAGCAGTGCGTCCGTCAACGCAATGCTGATGTGGCCTCCGCGCCCGGTGCGCTCACGGCGGTACAGCGCAGCCAAGATCGCTTGCGAGGCCGCGGTGCCGCCGGCCAGGTCGGCGATCTGCGCGGGGACCGGACCAGAAGGCTGGCCGAACGCCGTCGGCAGATCGAACGCACCGGTGGCCGCCTGGATGACGCCGTCGATCGCCGGTGCGGTGGAACCGTCGGCTCCGTAGCCCGTGATCGAGCAGGTGATGATCCCCGGGTGCACCCCGCGCAGCACGTCGGGTCCGAGCCCGAGGCGGGCCATCACGCCGCTGCGCGCGTTGTCGAGTGCGACGTCGAACCCGGGCAACATCGCCAGCAGCCGGGCGTGGTCCGCCGGCTGCTTCAGATCGAGCACGACGCTGCGGCGATCGCGGTGCAGCGCGAACCAGAAGTCCGAGTCGGGCACGGCTCGCCCGGCTCGCGTCGGATCGCCGGCGGGTGGCTCGACCTTGACGACGTCCGCGCCGAGCTGTCCGAGCACCATCGCGGCGTACGGGCCGGACAGGAACGTGGTGAGGTCGAGGACACGGATGCCGTCGAGCGGTTGCGCAGTCACGATCGGACCATACGCGCCCGGCCTCAACTCGGTGCCAGCCGGTGCCGATGTCTCAGCGTGCACCATGAACACTCAGCGGGACTCTGGATGGCGTTCTGGCTGCTGCTCGGCATCGGCCTCGTGGCCCCGGACGGCTCCGGCCTCTGCCATGTCGGCTGGCTCGGCGTGATCATGGTTGCCATCTGCCTCGTCGGCCGCACCTGGGACTCGCTCCGTCGACCGGACTGACCAGGGATAACGCTAATCGTGTCAAGATATCGTCAATTCTGGCCACTGAATTCTTGGAAAGATGCACCTGAGCATCACTGACTCTTCGCGCGCACGGTGTTATTTTTCACCGCACTATGCCAGATGTACCTCGGGGCACCCAGCATCCACAGACGCCGCCGGCGGTGCATCGTCGTCCGTCTCGGACACCGATGGCACCCCCGCCCCCGCTGGCTCCGGCCGATGCCGAGCCGAGCCGTCTGCTCGCTCCGCCGGAGTCCGCAGCCGGTTCGATCATCGACAACCACCGTGCTGCGGCGCCGGTGCTCATCACCCACGAGACCACCGTCACGGGCGCCACGGCCGAGGCGCTGTGGGAGGCCTACTACGCCAACTTCAAGCCGCTCGGCCCGCTCGCGATCCTGCAGCACTGCTACCCACAAGACATCGTGATGGCCGAGTTCGCCAACCCGAGGATCACCAAGATCGTCGGTTGGCAGGACGGCGTCCCCGTCGGACTCGCGATGGTGACGAACAGCCTCGAGGACGTCCCTCAGATCTCGCCGGAGTTCCTGCGCGCCGCCTATCCCGAGCACGCGGCCAGGAACTCGATCTACTTCGGCATCCTCGTGATGGTCGCGCCGGGTGTGCGTGGGTTGACCCTGTTCAGCCGCTTGTCCATCGAGCTGTGGCAGATCCCGGCCGAAGCCGGTGGTGTCCTCGTCTACGACGTGTGCGACTTCAACCGGATCACCTTCGACGCCGCGACCTTGTCCCAGCGCATCGCCGACAACTTCCCGCAGTCGACGCTGAAGGTGATCGATCGCCAGACCTGGTACGCAGCTGAGCTGCCGAACCCGATCGCCAAAGCACAGCGCACGCCGCCGCCGGAACCGCTGCCGTCCTGACGGTCAGTTCGAGACCTTCGCACAGCGCCGGGGCAGTGCCGCGCGTCGCGTGCCGGCGATGCCGAGGCGTTCGAGCGTCTCGGGCACCTCGGCGGCCGGGACCGCCTTGCTGAAGAGGTAGCCCTGCGCGGTGCGGCAACCGAGGTCGAACAGGCGCTCGGCCTGCTCCGCGGTCTCCACACCTTCGGCGACTGCATCGAGGTCCAGCGCCGACGCCATCGCGATGATCGCGGTCACGAGCGACGAATCCGATGCGTGCTCGCCGAGGCCCATCACGAAGGCACGGTCGATCTTGACGCGTGAGACGGGGAAGCGCTTCAGGTAAGACAACGACGAATAGCCGGTGCCGAAGTCGTCGACGGAGAGGCGGACACCGAGCGCACGCAGGCCGGTCATCACCGCTGCGGTGCTGATCGAGTCCTCCATCATCAGGCTCTCGGAGATCTCCAACCAGAGTGCGTCCCCGGGCAGGCGGTACCGGTCCAGCGCGTCGGCGACGGTGTCGACGATGTCGCTCTGGCGGACCTGTCGCGGCGACAGGTTGACCGACATGGTCAGCTGCTCGCCGCCAGGGATCGACGCCCGCCACCAGGCCAGCTGCTTGCAGGCGTCGTCGAGCATGAACTTGCCGAGAGGCACGATCAGACCGGACTCCTCGGCGATCGGGATGAACTCGGCCGGCGAGATCATCTGACCGTCGTCGGTCCAGCGGGCGAGGGCCTCGAAGCTGTGCACACGACCGCTCGGCAGTGCCACGAGCGGCTGGTAGTACGCCGCGAAGTGGCCCTCGGTGAGGGCGTGACGCAGGCGACGCTCGAGACCCATCCGGCGCGCGACGCGCTCGCGCATCGACGTGTCGAACATCGTCACCGTGTTGCGACCGGCTTCCTTCGAGCGGTACATCGCAGTGTCCGCTTCCTGGATCAGCGTCGACGCAGAAGTCGCATCGAGGCCGCCGTGCGCGAAGGTGATGCCGATCGAGACCGAGATGAACACCTCGCCGGCGTCGAGGTAGAACCCGTCACCGAGCACCCGGCGGATCCGTTCCGCGAGTGCGAACGACTGGCCGGGGTCGAGCCCGACTGCGACGAGGATGAACTCGTCACCCGAGATGCGGCCGACGACGTCGTTCGGGCGGACGCAGCTGGTGATCCGTTGCGCGGCGAGCACGAGCAGCTGATCGCCGACGCTGTGCCCCATCGAGTCGTTGACCAACTTGAACTGGTCCAGGTCGATGAACATCAGCGAGACAGGCTCGCCCGTCATGACGGACGCGCCCATCATCTTCTCGGTGTGCTCGACGATGAGCACGCGGCTGGGGAGACCGGTCAGCTCGTCATGGGTGGCCTGATGGGCGAGACGGGCTTCCGAAGCGGCCTGCTGCTTCATCGCGCCGGCCAGCCGGGTGACGGCAGCGACGGCCAGGACCATGCACAGGCCGAGCGTGACGAGGCGTCCCGGGCTGAAGCCCTGACGAGCGATGAGCACGATCGGCACGAGCAGGGCGCCGGCGACGGCAGCCAGGCGGCCGCGGCCGAGGGAGGATCCCTTGCGGGCGGTGCGGCCCAGCGACCGGATCGAGCGATGGGTCACCGCAGTGCCGATGCAGGCCGGGACGAGGAGGTACGGCACCTCGAGCATCGAGTTGGAGAGGTGGAGCGTGCCGACCTCGCCGAGCGCGAACACGACGTCGCCGATGAGGAGTGACGTGGTGCCGAGCAAGAGGAGTCGGAACGCCGGTGAACGATCACCGCCGGCGAAGGCCAGCCGGGCGGCGATGACGAGCAGGCACATCGAGATCGCCGGGTAGGCAGCCACGGCGATGCGGGCCATCAGCCACGTGCCCTGGATGTCCAGGGTCGGCTCGATGAGCAGTTCGTTGACGAGCAGCAAGGCGCCGATGCCGAGCATCACGCCGTCGAGCAGCGCGCCGCGCTCGCCCGCGCCCCGCCGAGAGCGGAGGAGCCCGTAGAGGGCTGTGCCGAAGCAGAGGTAGCCGGGAACGGCGAGGAGGTCGGGCAGCAGCGACCGATGGATCGTGAAGTCGCCGGTGGCGTGTGTGGCTTGGCGGGCGACGCCGGCAGCGGTCCACAGGATGCCCGTCGCCATCATGGTCCACCACGGCCAGCGCAACGCCGGTGCGTGGGCACGGAGTCCGTAGGCAGCGACGATGACGCCGCCGATCGTCACGGCCGGATAGGCCGCATCGCCGAGCACACCGAAGCCGTGGGCCGCGATGACCACGATGAAGATCGACAGCACGATCCAGGTGGTCCGCGGCTCGATGTCGAACCTCACCGGCTCGACGGTGCCCGCAGATCGCTTCCGCCGGAATGGTGTGCGCGAGTCAGCTTTTGGCGACTGGGGGGCGGGCGCCTCTGGCCAACTGTGGAGCACCAACAACTATCGACAAGGTTTTGACAAGACTTGAGCAACGATCGCGGGTCAGTCGGGATCCTGCCTGGCGAGCCGGCGACGGACCGCGTTGACCAGCACACCGATCAGCAACAGGCCCACCCAGAACAACGGGTTGCCGAGGATGCGGATGATCCACTCGGTCGGCTTGCGCAGCGCGTGGAAGTGGCGTCCGAGCAGCGCGATCGAGGCTGCGAGCGCACCGATGCTCCCGACGATCGCGCCGCAGAGCATCGCGCTCTGGACGACGGCTTTGGCGTGCCGACGAACGCCGGTCTGACCGGTCGCGGTGATCTGGACGAGCGCCACCGCGGTGGTGCCGAGGCCGAAGACGAGCGCTCCTCGCTTGAGCAACGACAGGCGCGACCACTCTCCGGGCGCGGTCTCGTTCTGGCCGCGCAGGCGCTGCCATGCAGCCTCGGCAGTGCGCTCGAAGATGGAGAACCCGCTCAACGACGTGAAGCCCGACGCCAGTTGTTGGATCGTCGTGAAGCCGAACCCGATCAGGGCCGTCACGGGAATGGAGATCGCCCCGTGGGAGTGGTTGATGACCCTGGCGATGAGGATCGAGTTGACGGTCTCGTTCCCTGCGCCCCACTCGTAGATCAGCCAGCCGAAGATGGCCACGAGCCCGAATCGGCGACGCGGCGACGCGGAGCGGAAGTCGGCCACGAACGCCGTGCGCAGCCGTGACCAGCCCTGGCTCGATGGTTCGGCGACGTGTGGGGGCTCGACGATCTCGGCCATGTTCAGACGCTCCCGGTCGTCATGTGAACTTCGCCCCCGGAGCACATGCGCCGCAATCTAGTCAACTCATTTCGTTCCGGTGGTGTTGATGGTCGCGCGGGGAGTGGTGATGCGCAATGATCGATTCGTGGCCCCACCGCTCGAGCTCGGCGAGTACTTGCAGAAGATCCTGACGGCACGTGTCTACGAGGTGGCCGAGGAGACTCCGTTGGAGGCTGCGGCGGCTCTGTCCGCCCGCCTCGGCAACGTCGTGCTGCTGAAGCGCGAGGACACGCAGCCGGTGTTCAGCTTCAAGTTGCGGGGCGCGTACAACAAGATGGTCAACCTGTCCGCCGAGCAGTTGGCCCTGGGGGTGATCTGTGCGTCGGCCGGAAACCACGCGCAGGGCGTGGCGATGAGCGCGAACCGTCTCGGTTGTGCGGCGACGGTGGTGATGCCGGTGACCACCCCTGCCGTGAAGGTGGCAGCGGTACGGGTTCTGGGCGCCACCATCGTCCTGCACGGCGACAGCTACTCCGACGCAGCGGCACGGGCCACCGAGTTGCAGATCGAGCAGGGCTCCACCTACGTGCATCCGTTCGACGATCCGGATGTCATCGCAGGGCAGGGCACGATCGCGATGGAGATCCTCCGTCAGCACCCCGGCAGGATCGATGCGATCTTCGTCGCGATCGGCGGCGGCGGCCTCGTCTCCGGCATCGCTGCCTACGTGAAGGCCGTTCGTCCGGAGATCAAGGTCATCGGCGTGCAGTCGTCGGACTCGGATGCGATGCTGCGCTCGGTGCGTGCCGGACGGCGGGTGGAGCTCGACGACGTCGGCCTGTTCAGCGACGGCACGGCCGTCAAGATGGTCGGTGAGGAGACCTTCCGCCTGGCCCGCGAGCTCGTCGACGAGTTCATCACCGTCGACACCGATGCGATCTGTGCAGCCATCAAGGACGTGTTCCAGGAGACGCGCAGCATCCTCGAACCCGCCGGCGCATTGGGTGTGGCCGGCATCAAGGCCTACGTCGCCCTCCACCGTCCCGTCGGGCAGACCCTCGTCGCCATCGCCTGCGGGGCGAACATGAACTTCGACCGGCTGCGGTTCGTCGCCGAACGAGCCGAGGAGCGCGAAAGCCTGTTCGCGGTCACGATCCCCGAGGCGCGGGGCAGCTTCCGCCGTTTCGCCGAGCTGATCGGCCCGCGTTCGGTCACCGAGTTCAACTACCGCATCTCCGCCGCGGACGAGGCACACGTCTTCGTCGGCCTCGCCCTCGACGAGCCGGCGGAGGCAGTAGCGGTCGCCTCGAGCTTCGTCGACGCCGGGTTCGCGACCCTCGACCTCAGCGGCGACGACCTCGCCAAGGAGCACGTCCGCCACATGGTCGGCGGCCGCACCGACCTGGCAGCGGACGAGCGCCTCTACCGCTTCCTGTTCCCAGAACGCCCCGGTGCGTTGGGCAGGTTCCTGTCGGCGATGCGCGCGGACTGGAACATCAGCCTGTTCCACTACCGCAACCAGGGCGCCGACTATGGCCGGGTGCTGGTCGGAATCCAGGTGCCCGACGGCGACAGCGACGCGTTCCAGGCGTTCCTCGACTCCGTCGCCTACCCGTACGAGGACGAGTCCGCGAACCCGGTGTACCGACTGTTCCTGCGCTGACCGTCCCGTCCAGCCGCGGGCTCAGCGACTGCTCAGGTCAGCGCAGCGAGGGCGGCGCGCACGCGCGGCACGAACTCGGCGCGGTGCATCGCGATCTGCTCGTCGATGGTCTCGGCGCTGAGCCCGCGGAGGTGGACGCGGACGTTGACCGTGTCGCAGTTGCTCTCGCGCAGCGTGGCGATCAGCCGGTCAGCGGCCTCGGCCGCATCGGCTCCGCTGATCAGCTGATCGGCCTGTCCCCACGCCTCGATCGCTTTCTCACTGGCCGCGGCGCGGTAGCGGTCCATCTGCGCGGCCATGGCCTCGCGAGGCGGCTCGCCGATCCACACTCGACGGATCAGCACCTTCGGGCCCGCGCCACCCGCTTCCTCGAAGATGTCCGACAGGCGCCGCGACACCGCGTTCGACTGCAGCGAGTCGTACAGCACGCCGATGCCCAGACCCGCGGCGCGCCGGACCGCGGGCGCGCTCTGCGCCGCCACGACCATCGGCACCGGATGTTCGACGCAGCGCTGCAGGGCGCGGTCCTTGCCCAACGGCGTCTCGTCGCGACCTCGCAACGCCGCGACGATGCGCGGCAGCGATGTCTTGAAGCGGTCGATGATCTCGCCGAACGGCACCTCGGCCAGCTCGAAGTCGATGGGCAGCGCACCGGCCGCGAACCCGGCGCCGACGCGTCCGGGATACGTTGCGGCCAGCCACGCGACTTGTTCGGCGAGCAGCGCGTACGGCTGCATCGGCAACAGCAAGGGCGACGCAGCTGCCCAACCCGACGGCATCGCGGAGAGCAGCGTCTGGGACAGCTGGATCGGGTGCGGGAAGTAGCCGGGGAAGTCGGCGTGATGCTCGCTCACCATCACGCCGTCGTAGCCGGACTCGATCGCCAGCACCGCCTGTCGACGGATGGTCGCGATCTGATTGGCCGCATCGAGATCGTGCGGGTACAGGCGCAGTGAGACCGATCCGGTCGCCAACGGTGCGGGGACAGCCGACCCGGGGCCCGCCACGGGAGTCGGGGAGGACGGCACGGAGGCGAGTGTAGATTCGGGCCCGCCATGGCCACCGATCCGACCGTCTCCAACGACGCGCGCGCACTGCTGCGATCCACCTCGCCGCACGATCCCGCTGACCTCGTGGTCGAGCACTCATCGACATCGTCGGCGGCGGTGCACACCGCCGCAGCGACCGCTCGATCCGCGCAGCGAGAGTGGTGGGCGGCAGGGCCCGGTCAAGCGCGCCGCGGCTCTCAACGGGGCAGCTGCGGCGCTGGACGAGATGTCTGGCCGGGCGACGGACCTCGTCATCCGGGAGGTCGGCAAGCCCCGCGCCGAAGCAGCCGGAGAAGTCGGTCGGACCGCAGCGATCCTTCGCTACTACGCGCAGGCGTCGTTCGCGGCCGACGGCGCCACGTTCCCCCCGTCGCTGGGCGGGCTCTCGTACTCGAGGAGGCATCCGCACGGCGTGGCCGGGCTGATCACGCCATGGAACTTCCCGCTGGCCATCCCGATGTGGAAGGCGGCTCCGGCCCTGGCTGCGGGCAATGCCGTGCTGTTGAAGCCGTCGCCGGACGCGATGGCGAGCGCGGATCTGCTGGTCGAACTGCTCAGCCCGTGGCTTCCCGCCGGTCTGTTCGCTGTGGTCCACGGTGAGGCCGAGACGGGCGCCGCTGTGGTTGCGGAGGCAGACGTGGTGTCGTTCACCGGTTCGTCCACGGTCGGCCGCCACGTGGTCGTCGACGCGGCGACCCACGGCGTGCCCGTGCAGGCGGAGATGGGTGGGCAGAACGCGGCGATCGTGCTGCCCGATGCCGACCCGGCCCGAGTCGCTGCGATGGTGGCCGGCGCGGCGATGGGCTTCGCCGGCCAGAAGTGCACGGCCACCCGCCGGATCATCGTGGTCGGCGACGGATCGGACGTCGTCGACGCGTTGGCCGAGAGCGTGCGCGCGATGGTGCCGCGGGATCCGAGCGAAAGCGGACACGCGGTCGGCCCGGTGATCAACGCCGCTTCGCTCCGCCGGATCCGCGACGCGATCGAGGGCGGTGTCGCGTCCGGGGGACGCGTCCTGGCCGGCGGCACGGTCGAGCACGACATGCCGGGCCCGGGCTGGTACGTGCTGCCGACGCTGATCGATGGTCTGCCGGAGGACCACCACCTCGCGTGTGAGGAGGTCTTCGGCCCGCTCGCGATCGTTCAGCGCGTGCCGAACGTGGATGCCGCGATCGCGCTGGCCAACTCGGTCCGTTACGGACTGGTCAGCTCGGTGCACGGACACGACCTCGACGACGTGCTCGCGTGCGCCGACCGGCTGGAGACGGGGCTGGTGCGGATCAACGCACCGACCAGCGGTGTGGACTTCTACGCACCGTTCGGTGGCGACAAGGACTCCTCCTACGGCCAGCGCGAGCAGGGCACCGCCGGGATCGACTTCTACTCGACGACCCGAACCGTCGCGATCGTTAGCCACGGCGGCTGACGGCCTGACGACGACGCGTTCACGCGTCCAGTGTGACGACGATGCCGACACTGTGGTCTGGGCGGCGGAGGAGTCGCTTCACAGCTGACGGAACGGCGACGATCCGCGCCTGCCATCCGTACTTGGCGACGATCGCTCGCTCGATCGAATCGAGCTCGGCTCCTTCGACGATCACTGCCGTGCCCGTCACGACCGGGGCGCCGGCCGCGACGGCGCCGCGCATCGAGCATGCCTGCATCGTCACGGTGCCGTTGTTGCGGATCCGCTTGACCTTGCCGGACGAGCCGTCCGTGCTGAACCCGCAGCGACCGCCTGGCACAGGAGCGAGCCACATCGGACTGGCCACTGCATCGCCCGAGCGCCGGTAGGTGACGAGCGAGACGTACTTCTCCGCGGCGATGTCCACCGGGCCAGCGTATGCACATCTCCACGATCAGGCGGATTGCGTGCACCTCGGGGTGCACCGTCACGGCTGACTTCCTGGTCGATCTCGTCCTGACGACCGTGCAAGACTGATCACATGTCGAACGCAACGTCCACCACGCACGCGACCTTCACCCGCATGGACCAGTCGACGGCCGCCGAATGGGCCGAGATCGGTCGCCAGACAGCCGAGCACCAGCCGCGCGTCGCAGACTCGATCCTGGCGATGCTGCGCTCGCTGGGCGACATCACCGACGGCTTCGCGACCGATCAGCTCACCCACTGCCTGCAGACCGCAACCCTGGCGGAGAAGGCCGGCGCCGACGACGAGGTCGTCGTCGCCTCGCTGTGCCACGACATCGGCAAGGCCATCAGCGTGCCCAACCACGGTCCGATCGCCGCCGAGATCCTGCGGCCGTACGTGCGTCCCGACGTGGCATGGATGCTGCAGGTGCACCAGGACTTCCAGGGCAAGCACTACTACGCCCACTTCGGTGCCGATCCGAACAAGCGCGACGCCTTCGTCGATCACCCTGCCTACGCGCTGACGGCGCAGTTCACCGACGAGTGGGATCAGATCGCCTTCGACCCCGAAGCCGAGACGTACCCGCTCGAGCACTTCGAGGCGCGCGTGCGCGACGTGTTCTCCCTCGCCCGCTACTGACCGTGCCAGAGCTGCAGCGGCGTTCGGTCACGCGGCCCGCTGAACGGCACGGCCTCGGGTGCGCCGCCGTGACCGGCTGACCAGTACGCCGCGCACACGATGTCGAGGATGGTGCGGCCGAACGCGACATCCATCAACGGTGTCCGGCCGGCTTCGATGTCGTCGGCAAACGTGCGGAGCTGGTCGTAGTACCCGAGGTCCTGGATGAACGGGATCGGCACCGTGCTGAACGGGAGCTCGACTGGTTCACCGTTGTGCTCGAGCGTCGGGGTCGGCCAGAAGTCGGCGCGCAGGACTCCGGTCGCGCTGCTCAACTGCACGTCCCACACCTGTCCCGGGCCGGCCTGCCAGCTCGAGACCACCGTGGCCACCAGCCCGGCGGCGAAGGTCAGCTGCACCTCGGCGTGCTCATCGCTGTTGTGCCCGGCGCCCCCGCGCAGTGACGCTGCGACCGCGATGACCGGCCCGGAGCCGTTGGCTGCGGCCGCCAGCACGGCGAGCGCCAGTGGGTGCACCCCGAGGTCGAACAACGCGCCGCCGCCCCACGCGTCGCTGGTGAACTCGCCCCACGTCGGCAGGTCCTGCATCGTGCGGATCTCCATGTGCGTGATCGGGCCGAGGTCCGCAGCCATCGCGATCAGGCGGCTGACCATGGGTGCGTAGGCGAGGTTCTCCGCGTACAGCACGCGCTGACCGTTGGCCGCGGCGGCCGCCACCATCGCGTCGGCATCGGCCAGGGTGGTGCACAGTGGTTTCTCGACGATCACGGCCGCACCAGCCGCCAGGAGGTGCAGCGTGTCGGCGGCGTGCAACTGCGGGGGAGTGGACACGACGACGATCTCGGCGTCTCCAGGGAGATCGGCGTACGCCAGGGCACGAGTTCCCAGGCGCTCGGCCTGACTGCCGGCACGCTCGGCGGTGCGCGATGCAACACCGACGATCGGCATGCCGTGGAACTTGGCGGCGGCACCGTGGGCGGACGAGATCATCCCTGCGCCCCAGAGCCCGACTCCGGCACGTCGTGCGGCCATGGCCGGTGCCCCCTACTTGCCGGCCAGCGCGGCCACCACGGGAGCGAAGGACTCGACGTCGTCGGCGCCGACGATGACGTAGCTGAAGCCCCAGCGTTCGCGACGGGCGAGGAGATCGTCGATCATCTGCTGCGGCTCACCGACGAGCGCGAACGGCGATTCCTCCATGAACGTGGTGGGCACGCCGATCGCGCCCGAGAACGACGTGATGAACTCGGTGCGCGCTGCGCTGGAATCGGTGACCTTGACGATGAACACCCGCACGTTCATCTCGATGTCGCTCAACCGAGCGCCTGCCGCGTCGCGGACGATGCCGACCTTCTCGTCGACGGCTTCCGCTGTCATCGTCGAGATCGCGTCGGGTCCGACGACTCCTGCGGTCATCGTTCCGTTGATGCCGATGATGTCGGCCTCACGCGCAGCCAGGCGGAGCACACGCTTGCCGCCGCCGCCGATGAGGATCGGCGGGCACGGGCTCTGCACCGGCTTGGGCAGACCGTTGTGCCCGGTGATCGTGTAGTGCTCGCCGGTGAACGAGAACGGCTCGGCGCCCATCAGACCCTTGATGATCGCGAGGCCTTCGGCGAAGCGGTCGATGCGCACCTTCGGCGAGTGGTAGGGGATGCCGGATTGCTCGTAGTCGCTGATCATCCAGCCGGCACCGAGGCCGATCTCGACACGGCCGTCGGAGAGCACGTCCATCGTCGCCAACTCCTTCGCAAGCACGACGGGATGCTTGTAGTCGTTGTCCCAGACGAGCGCGCCGATGCGCAACGTCGTCGTCGCGTCGGCCGCCGTCATCAACGCCGGCACGGGGGCGAGCTGATCCTCGAAGTGGTCGGGCATGGTCAGGACGTCGTACCCGTTGGCCTCCACCCGCTGAGCGAGATCCACCCAGTCCGCACGGTTGGCTGCCTTGGACGCTTGGACACCGAATCGGAACGGGCGAAGATCAGTCACGGCCGCAGAGTAGTGGGACGACGCGAGTGGCCTGCCACCCAGTCCGGATCAGGGGCAACTAGGTTGAGGGTGCTGTGCGTCGCGTCTCGTGGATCTTTCGTCTGGTCGGCACGGTGCTGGCGTCGGCACTGTTCGTCACGGGCATCACCCTGGCCATTGCGCCGCGCCTGTGGGGCATCGCCAATTCCCACGAGGAGCTGCCGACGACGCTGCCGACGTTCGAGCCGCTGGCTCAGCGCAGCTACGTGTACGACAATGCCGGCGGCGAGATCGCGATCTTCCAGCAGGAGAACATCCAGCCGTTCGCGCTCTCGCAGGTGCCCCCCGATGTCATCAAGGACGTGCTGGCGGTGGAGGACAAGGAGTTCTACACCCACGATGGTGTGAACGTGCGCAGCTTGATCCGTGCCACGCTCTCGAACTTCTCGTCCGGCGCGACCCGCCAGGGTGCGTCGACGATCACCCAGCAGGTCGTCAAGAACGAGTTCCTCGCCGGCCTGCCCCGCGATGGTCGCTACAAGCTGCTCCAGGTGCACTACGCGCTGATGCTCGAGAAGGTGATGACCAAGGACCAGATCCTGGAGCGATACCTGAACACGATCTTCTTCGGCAACAACGCCTACGGACTGGCTGCCGCTGCCGAGACGTACTTCGGCGAGACACTCGATCAGCTCTCGCTGGTGCAGGGCGCGTTCCTGGCCGGGTTGATCCGGTCGCCGTCGGGCTACGACCCGTTCCGCCAACCGGAGCGAGCGCGGGCCCGGTTTGCGCAGGTGCTCGATCGTCTCGTCGCCGAGCATCTGATCACCGATGCGCAGCGGGTCAACTACCTCACCACGTGGCCGATCCCGGAGGTGGCCCAGAACCTGCCCGGCCGCGACACGACGCCGACCTACTTCACCGAGGCGTTGCAGGACTACCTCCTCAACAAGTCGAACATCCTCGGCACGGACGAGCAGGAGCGGCGCAGCACGCTGCTGCGCGGTGGTCTGCGGATCTACACGACGCTCGATCCCAAGCTGCAGGCGACAGCCGAGTTCTCCCGCAACGCGCTCCCCGACACAGCGCAGGGCTTCGACGCCGCGATCGTCTCGCTCGACACCTCGAGTGGTGCGATCCGGGTGATGGTCGGCGGCAAGGGGTTCAAGCGCAACGTCAGCGAGGTCAACATGGCGCTCGTGCCGCGCCAGACCGGATCGAGCATCAAGATCTTCGTGCTGGCCGCGGCGTTGGAGGCGGGCGTTCAGCCGGACGACACCATCGACGGCCTCGTTCCCTGCACGCTGCCCAACCCTGACGACCCGAAGAACCCGTTCGTGATCGCCAACGGTGAAAGCCAGGGTGTTGCTCCGCTGTCGACGATGACAGCGTTGTCGATCAACTGCGCCTACAGCCGGCTCGCGCAGATCGTGGGGCTCCACCGCGTCGTCGACACGACCTACCGCATGGCGCACTCGGACTACCTCTACACCGGGCAGACCAAGGAGCAGCGCGGCGCGGACATCATCCACCCGTACGCCAGCTTCGCCACGGGCGCCAACGAGATGAGCCCGATGGACATGGCGTCGGGCGGCCAGACGATCGCCAACGTGGGTCTGCACCACGATCCCTACTACGTCGAGCGCATCGACCGCGCCGACGGATCGTCGATGTACGTGCACGACGATCCCGGGGTCCAGGTGCTCGATCCGGGGGTGGCGCTGACCGAGATCAACGTCCTCAAGGGCGTGATCGCCAGCGGTACGGGGCGGCACTACCCGCTGGCCGACAAGCGGCCGGCGGCCGGCAAGACCGGGACCCAGCAGGACAACACCAACGCCTGGTTCGTCGGCTTGACGCCGCAACTGACCACGGCAGTGTGGGTGGGCAACCCGAACGGCTACATCAAGATGAACAACGTGCCTGAGTTCGTGAAGGACGGCGTCAGCAAGGTGCAGGGCGGCACGTACCCGGACAAGATCTGGAAGCTGTACACCGACGCTGCGTTGGGCGATCAGCCCCAGCTCGACTGGGCACCGCCCCCGCCCGATGCGCGGCCCGCCGCCCGGCTCTTCCTTCCCGGCGACGAATGCCTCGGCCGGGTGGTCAGTGGTGCACCGGTGGACCCGAACGCGACCCCGGCTGCTGAGGTACCCACCGTCACGCTGGCGGACGGCTCGCCGGATCCGAATGCCCCGGTCGCGCCGCCGGTCACCGCTGCGCCGGTCGTGATCCAACCGGTCGACCCCGGAACGACGATCGCGCCGGACGTCCTCGATCCGCACGCACCGGTGCCGACCGTTCCGATTGCCGGCACGCTGGTGTATGACTGTGCGAATGGACCAACAGCGGCGAACCTCAATGGGCACTAGATGACACCGGATCGTCTGCTCGAACTGCAACTCACCGACACCCACATCGATCAGCTGCGCACGCGGATGCCGAAGCTGCCCGAGGTCGTCGCGTCTGCCGCCGCCGACGGCGAGGTGGCCGGGTGGGAGCGCGAAGCAGCTGCGCTGCGGGCGCGCATGGCCGGCCTCGAAGCCGACATCACCGCGTCGGAGCAGGCGAACGAGGTGATCGCCAAGAAGCGTGCTCGACTGGAGCAACAACTCAAGACCGTCATCGCCCCGCGTGAAGCGGAAGCCCTCATGCACGAGATCGCGCTGCTCAACGTGCAACGGTCCGAGCTCGACGATGCCGAGTTGGAGGCGATGGACGGCCTCAGCCGGGCCGAGGAGTCGCTCGCGGCGCACGGCGAACGGGAGGCCGGTCTGCGCGAAGCAGCCAGGGTTGCTGCCGATCATGCGGCCGTCGCGAGGTCGGCCAGTGAGGCTGACATCGCCGCCAGCCTGCTCGCACGCGACGCGCTCCGTGCCGAGTTCGACGCACCGACGTTGGCCCGTTACGACTCGATGCGCACCGCCCACAACGGCGTCGCGGTGGCCAAGCTCAACGGCCTGCGATGTGAGGGTTGCCACCTCGACCTGTCCCGCGGTGAGGTGGACAACATCAAGCGCCTCCCCGTCGACGAGTGGGTCGAGTGCTCGAACTGCGGTCGACTGCTGGTTCGCTGAGCGTGCTGCTCTGGTTCTGCGGCACGGCGATCGTGTCGGTGTGGTTCGTGTTCCGTGATCCGGCCTTCGACTACCGCCTGCTCTGCGTCGGTGCGTTGCTGCCGGATGCGATCGATGTGTGGTTCGGCGGCGCGCGGGCGATGCACAGCATCAGCACCAGCATCGTCGTGCTGATCGGCGTGGTCGTCGCCAGTGCGGGTCGGAAGCGCTGGCGCAAGCGCGCTCTCGCGATCCCGATCGGGATGATGCTCCACCTCGTCTATGACGGTGCGTTCACCAAGGCCAAGCTGTTCTGGTGGCCACTCGGCGGGGTGCACTTCCGCGACGTGCCCTTGCCCACTGTCAGTCGGGGACTGATCGACGTCCCGTTCGAGCTCTTCGGTGCGGCGATGCTGGTGTGGGTGTGGCGCTCGTTCGGTCTTCGTTCGCCTTCGCGTCGGCAGGCCTTCTGGCGCACCGGGCGGCTCGACCCGGTCGTGCAACCGACGCCGACCGTGCAGCGCCGACGCTGACCCTGTGCTTCACTGACAACGTGCTGATTCTGCTTCGTCACGGGCGTACCGGTGGCAATGCCGCCGGACAGCTGCAGGGCCGGATCGACAACCCGCTCGACGAGGTCGGGCAACGGCAGGCCGAGCAAGTCGCGGCCGCGATCGGTCCCGTCGACCACATCATCTGCAGCTCGCTGCTGCGCGCCCGTCAGACGGCGGCGATGTTCGACGGCGCGGTCACCATCGACGACCGATGGATCGAGCTGGACTACGGCGAGCTGGACGGCAAGACGTTGGCCGAGGTGCCGCGCGAGGTGTGGGCGACGTGGAGGTCCGATCCCACGTTCGCGCCCGCCGGCGGCGAGACCATGCACGCGCTGGACGCGCGGGTGCGAAGCGCCGCAGCGGAGGCACTCGAGATGGCTCGTACCGGCACCGTCGTCGTCGTCAGCCACGTGTCACCGATCAAGGCCGCGATCGCCTGGGCGCTCGGCGGTGACGTCTCGATGAGCTGGCGGTGCCACCTCGACCAAGCCTCCGTGAGTCGCATCACCCCCGGTCCGTCGGGGCCCGTTCTGAAGACGTTCAACGAGACCCTGTATCGCTGAGCGACCCGCCTCCGGGCGCGACGACGCCCCCGCCGGAGCGGGGGCGTCGACTGGATTCGTGGGTTTCGAGTCGGTGTGATCCGAAGATCAGCTACCGACGGTGGTGTCCGTCACTGCGGTGTCGGCGGTCGAGGTGTCGACGGTCGACGTGTCGGCGGTACCCGTGCCGGTGCCGTCGGTCTCCTGGACCTGGACGTGGTTCTTCTTGTCGATGGTCGCCACGTAGATGTGCGCGGAACCGTCGGCGCCGGTGCCGGTGCAGTCGAACGTCGTGCCGACGTCGGTCGACGTGGGCTTGACGCACTCGGCCTTCGAGCCGGTGCCGAGACCGCTCGTCCCGGTGATGGCCTTCTCAGCGGCTGCCTTGTAGTCGGTGGAACCCGCCGAGCAGGCTGCAAGCACGAATGTGCCCGCGGCGAGTGCGGCGAGGATGTTGCGGGGCTTGTTCACGTGTGTTTCTCCATGTTTGGTTGCTTGCGTCAGATGACTTCGGCTGATTTCCGCCGAACTCAAGGACATGTTGGATTGGCAAGCGGGCCGCAGTCAGGATCGATGCAGGCCGCCCGCCTCTGACCAGTGGGCCGAGCACGCACAACCGTTACGAACGAGATCGCTTGTTCTTACCGCTTCGTTGGCGCAGGACGCTCCCGACCGCCCCTTGCAGTGCAAGGATTACGAGAACCCGAGTACTGACGCCACGGAGAGGATAGTCAACGGACCCACGAAATTCAGGGATCCTCCGTTGGTGGCGGCAGTTGGTGTCGGGCAGCCGGCGGCCGACGATGTCACGAAATGTCATCGCAGAGATGACATTTCGTGCCTCCGTGGAGTGGTGGTGGTAGCGAGTCGGCTTGTAAGCGGGATTCTGTACGCACTTGCATGCGCGGTGGCCATCCATCTGTGCGGCCTACCCGAGAGGCATCGCACCGGGTGGTGCGACGGGCGAGCCGCCCATCCTCTCTGCTCGGCCTTGCTCCGAGTGGGGTTTACCGAGCCGTGCCGGTCGCCCGACACGCTGGTGCGCTCTTACCGCACCGTTGCACCCTTACCTGTG
>JAOBWO010000098.1 GCA_025463415.1 Acidimicrobiales bacterium
CGTCGGTCCAGATGTCGGTGCCGATCAGTTCATCGTTGAGATCGCCGGGTGTCGGAGCGGCCGGAGCAGCCTCCATTGCATCCCCGAGCACGCTGGCCGGGGTGCTGATCATGTCGTTCGACACTGAACTTCCTTCCTCGCGTTGTCCTTCACCACTGTGGCATATTTTGGTCGGCGCGGAATCCAAAACCGTTACGACACGCAGCAGTGATGCCGGCGGGTCGACCCGGTTCAGCCGTAGTAGGCGAGCTCGGCGTGCAGGCGGTCGAGCGCCTGCTGGGCCACCAGCATCGCCTTGCGCGCGCTGAACGGGATCCGCCCCGTGTTCTCCAGCACCCGCCACTCGGTGCTCGTCGACTGCACCGCAGCCTGCAGTTCCGCGGCATCTGCGTCCGCGCGCAGACCCAGTCGTCGTGCGGGCTCGGGGTGGATCAGCAGGCGGCACAGCTCGCCGCGCAACCAGCGGGGGAGCGCTGCGCGGCCGGAGACGATCTCGCGGAGCAGGTCCAGTTCGACCAGCAGCGGTAGTTCCTGTTGCAACGATTCGATCCGGTCGAGCAGCTCGGTGCGACCAGGGCTGCTGGGCGCGACCTTCATCGCCTGCTGGACGATGCGCAGACCGGATGTGGCACGGAAGGCGACGCCGCGCACGTCGGCCAGGTTGGCGGCGAGGGCCTGCAGCTCGGAGATCCGATCCGGGTCGGCGGCGCGCAGGTTCGGGAACAGGGTGATGCCGGGCGTGCTGTTGACCACCACGTCGAGCACGCGCTGCGGGTCGTGCCCCGGCACCGGCACCACCAACCCCTCGACCGCGTACGGGCCACAGTCGGCGGCCTTCAGCGTCGCCAGCAAAGCCGTGACCTGGCTGAGCGGGTCCGGGTCGGCGGCGCTGAGCACGAGCACGATCAGATCGCTGGCCGCGACGTGAGCACCCGCCACATCCGTCGCATGCTCTGCGGCCATGTCGGCCCGGCTGCGCAGCCCGGCGACCAGGAGCAGCGTCTCCGGGGTGGGAGGCCCGACCACTGTCGTGGTGAACGGACGAACCAGTCGGGCGGTGACCTCGACGGCCACGGGCTCGTCGTTGATCAGCAGCCGCGATCCGGTGATGAGATCGTTGACCCGCCCGGCGGCCCCCGTCAGGGGCAGCTGCACCGCTGGTGCCTCGGTGAGCGGCGGCGGCAGCATCGTGCCGGGAGTCGGTGCGATCATCGTGCGCGGCGCGGAGGGCGCGACGGGTGCCGGCGGGGGTGCGGGCGCGGCACCATGGAGGAACGCGGTGAGCGCGTCGGCGAGGGCGAAGCACGAGTCGAACCGGTCGTCGGGGAGTCGAGCCATCCCCTTCGCGAGCACGTCGCTCAGCGCTCGCGGGAGATCTGGTCGCACCTCGAACAGTGGCTGGGCCAGCGACTCGGCGCGGCTGCGACGCACTCCGGAGAGCGTCTCCGATGCGAACGCCGGATGTCCGGCGAGCAGCTCGTAGATCACCGCCGTGGTGGCGAAGACGTCGACGCGGCGGTCGATCACCGATGTCGCATGGGCCTGTTCCGGCGCCATGTACGCGGGCGTGCCGGCGGCGAGGGTGAACCCGCTGGCGACGGCGAGGTCCTTGGCCAGCCCGAAGTCGCCGATCATCACGGCGTCGTCGCCGACGATGCGTCCGGCGCGCGCGGCGGAGACCCGTTCGTGGTTGCGGATCGAGCGGAACAAGATGTTGCTCGGCTTGATGTCGCGGTGGACCACACCGAAGTCGTGGACGATCGAGAGCGCCTCGCAGATCTCCAGCGCGAGGAGGAGCGCTGTCTCGGTATCCATCGGCTGGCCCTTGGGCAGCTCCTCGATCTTCTCGTGCAGCGTGCCGCGGTCGGCGACCGCCATCACGAAGTACGGACGTCCGTCGGGGAGCTCGTCGACATCGAAGACCCGCACGACGCGGTCGTGGTCGATCCGGCGCAAGAGCCGGGCCTCTTCGATGAAGCGGCGGCGGATGTCGACGTTGCGAGCCCAGTTGTCGGCCAGCACCTTGATCGCGACCTGGACCTCGAGCAGTTCGTCGAAGGCCAGCCAGACCGTCGCGAAGCTGCCCGCCCCGAGCGCCTTCTCGGCGAGGTACTTGCCGATGCGATGCGGGTTGGCCACGTGTCCATCTTGGCCGGTCAGGCAACCCTGTGCACGATCATCCAAAACAGGACGAGGGTGCCGGCCGGAGCCGGCACCCTCGCTTTCATGTGCAGTGCGCTTCGAGTGTTACTTGAGACCGATCGAAGGATCGAGGAACTCGTTCGTCACGATGTCATCGGCCGTCAGACCCGTCTTCGGCGGGCTGTCCTGAGCGGTGTACACCGGGGTGGCCTTCTTGATCAGGTCGTTGACGCGAGCGAGGTCGAACTTGCCCATGACGCCGTCGGGACCGTTGGCGACCAGCTTGTCGTCCTTCATCGTCTTGACGGCGTAGTCCGCGGTGCCCTGCGAGTACACCCAGCCGTTGTCGAACTTGGCGACGGCGTCGAGGATGACCTTGTTGGCGGCGGTCGGGTCGGTCAGGTAGTCCACCGACGACTGCTGGATGATCGGCACGAGGGCCTTCAGGCAGTCGGCGTACTTGGTGATGTTGGCCGGCTTGGTCGCGATCGACTCGGCGTAGTTGTTCCAGCCGGCGTCGTTGATGTACTGGTACGCGACCGGCTTCTTCCAACCGGCGATCTCGTTCTCGTACAGGTACGGCTCAGCGGAGCCGAAGCCCTGCTGAGCGGACTTGCCCTCGTCGGCCAGGAACAGTGCCGGCGTGCCGTCGTACGAGCCGTCGACCTGATCGGTCTTCAGCACACCGGTCGAGGTGAAGTAGTCCATGTACGCCGCGCCACCGAAGTAGCGGATCTTGACGCCGGCGGTGCCGAGGTCGGCGATGGTCTTCACGTCGGGGTAGGTGGCGGGATCCCACATGATCATCTGCGGGTTCTTGTCGAAGCCGGACTCGACCGCGACGGTCGGGAACTTGTCCGAGTTCTGGATCGCCTCGTCGGTGTAGACGTAGCCGAGCATGATGCTGTCGTCGGCGTAGAGCTGCGAGGTGACCGACGCGAAGCCGATCGCCGGGCCGCCCGAGAGGACCGAGACCTTGACGCCCTGGTCGACACCGTTCGAGGTGAGCTCACCCGTGACGGTGAACGTGTCCTTGTCGATGGTGTAGTCGGCGCCGATCATGTTGTAGAGGAAACCGTGCTCGGCCTCCGGGTTCCAGTCCGTCTGGATCTTGACGTCTGCCGGGCAGAGGTCGGCCAGCGGCCCGGTGCCGGTTGCCGTCGAGCCGCCCGTCGTCGTGTCGGTCGAGCCACCAGTGGTGGTGTCGGTCGAGCCGCCCGTCGTCGTGTCGGTCGAGCCACCAGTGGTGGTGTCGGTGGACCCGCCAGTGGTGGTGTCGGTCGAGGCAGCGGTGGTGTCGCCGGTCGAGGCCGTGGTGGTGTCGGCCGTGCTGGCGGCGGTGGTGGCCACCGGTGCCGTGGTGGTTGCCGTCTTCTTGTCGCTGCCACAGGCTGCGAGCACGAGGCCGGCTACGAGGACGCTGGAGGCCAGCGCCTTACTCCGTCGGTGTTGCATTGATTTCTCTCCCTTGGTTTGGTGGTTCACGCTGAGTCGGGAAGCCCGTTTGCCCGGGCTTCGGTGGGTGGATCTGTGTCGTCGATCTGTGTCGTCGATGGAGGGGTTCAGGACCGGCCGCTGGCTTCGTACCAGTTGCCGACGACGCGGCGGCCGAGCCAACCGAAGATGAGGAAGAAGGCGATGCCGAGCGCCGAGCCGAGGATGATGCCCCCGTACACCTGCGGATAGATCGCCTTCTGGCGGTAGCTCTCCATGACGATGCCGATGCCGGGCTTGCTGCCGCCACGGAAGAACTGCTCGCCGACGATGGCACCGATGACGGACAGCCCGGCGGAGATGCGGAAGCCGGTGAACACGGCGGGCAGCGCTGCAGGCACCTGCAGCTTCCACAGGCGGGTCCAGCGGTTCGCCCCGCGCAGCGTGAACAGGTCGTGCTGGCCGACATCAGCCGACTGGAGGCCGAAGAGGGTGTTGGTCACGATCGGGAAGAAGGCGATCATCGCGCAGACGAACAGGCGAGGCAGGAGGCCAGTTCCGAACACGGACAGGATGATCGGCACGATCGCCAGGATCGGGACGGCCTGGAGGGCGACGAGGTAGGGGTAGAACGCTCGCTCGGCCCATCGTGCCTGGGCCATGATCACGGCCAGGAGCATCCCGACGACGATCGTGAAGGAGAGACCGATCAGTGACACCACGGCCGTCCACTTCACGCCGTTGAGCAGCTTGTCGCGCGCCAGCGCGTGGCCGAAGGACTCGTTCACCACCGTGAACGGAGACGGCAGCAAGAAGCCCGGCTTGTCGAAGAACTTGCGCATGCCGCTGACGTGCATGTACTGCCAGATCGCGACGAAGACCAGCAGCACGATGGGTGGTCCGATGAACCGGCTGAGCTCGAACTTGCGCTTCGCCCGCGGCGAGGGCCCGACCATCTCCAGCGCCGTCCCGGGTGGCGTCATGCCCAGCCCGCCGCTACCGGCTGCCATGCTCATGAGTGCGCTCCACGGAGCTCGTGGGAGATGCGTCCGCTGAGCTCGGCGAAGGCCGGATCGAAGCGCAGCTCTGGGGAGCGCGGGTAGTCGAACGGCACGTTGAAGTCGGCGACGATGTGCCCCGGGCGGGCACTCATCACGAGCACGCGTGTCGAGAGGAACACGGCCTCGCTGATCGAGTGAGTGATGAACAGCCCGGCGAAGCCGTTGCGCTGGAACAGGCTGATGACCTCGTCGTTGAGGCGCTCGCGGGTGATCTCGTCGACCGCGCCGAATGGCTCGTCGAACAGGAACACGCTGGGATCCAGCACGAGTGAACGGGCCAGCGATGCGCGCATCTTCATCCCGCCGGACAGCTGCTTGGGGAACTTCCCTTCAGCGCCTGTGAGTCCGACGAGGTCGATCGCTGCCTGGGCACGCTTACGGCGCTCGGCCTTCGGGATGCCCTCCAGCTCGGCCATCAGCTCCACGTTGCGCAGCACGTTGCGCCACTGCAGCAAGGTCGCGTCCTGGAAGACGTAGCCGAGGCTGGAGCGATCGACGGTGACGCTGCCACTGGTGGCCGGGTTGAGGCCGGACGCGATGCGCAGCAGGGTGCTCTTGCCGCAGCCGGACGGGCCGACCACGGTGACGAACTCGCCGGGGAACACGTCGAACGACGTCTCCGCCAAGGCGTGGGTCCCGTCGGGGAACACCATCGACACGTTCGAGAAGCGCAGCGCCGGCGCGCCCGAGCGCTGCAGAGGAGTGGAGGTCGCTGTCATCGGGTCGTCCTGCACGGTCAATGCATCACCATTCCACCGGAGACGTTCATCGCCTGCCCCGTGCAGTACGACGCATCGTCGGAGGCGAGGAACATGGCCATCTTGGCGACATCACTCGGTTCGGCGAGCCGGCCCAGCGGTGACTTCGACGACCACGCGGCCACCATCTCGGGGGTGCGGGTGGCAGCGCCCATCTCGGTGAGCACGTAGCCGGGGCAGATGCAGTTGACGTTGATGCTGTAGCAGCCCAGCTCCATCGCCGAGACCCGCGTGAACGCGATCACGGCGGACTTCGACGCGGCGTAGTGAGCCTGGTTCGGCGACCCGAGCTTGCCGCCCATGCTGGCCATGTTGATGATCCGCCCGCCGGAGCGGCCAACCATGTGCCCGGCAGCGACCTGGTCGCGCATCGCCCGCCCGACGACCTGGGTGGTGACGAACATCGACCGGACGTTGATGTCGAAGGTGAGGTCCCAGTTCTCGATGGTCATGTCGAGGATCGGGGCCATCTTCAGCACCCCTGCGTTGTTGACCAGCAGGTCGACACCGCCCAGCAGATCGATCGCTTCGCGGGTCACCTCGGCGGTGGCCGCGGCATCGGCGAGGTCGACCACAGCCGATTCGCACTCGAGCGTCTTGGCGAGCTCGTGTACCTCGTCCGCGGCGATGTCGAGGAGCACCAGCGAGGCCCCCTCCGCGGCGAACGTGCGGGCGATCTCGGCCCCGATGCCACGCGCGGCGCCGGTCACGATCGCTCGACGCCCGTCGAGCCGTCGGCCTGCCGGAGGCGATGTGCTCGTGCTGCTCCCCATGTGCGGCACATCCTAGAGCACCGTTGTGTAACGCCCTTCGAGAGAACCGTTAACAGTTGGTTTCGTGTTGTGACCTATGTCCGGAAGGGTCCGGCGGCGACCAATCGCCCCTGGTGGAAGACCATTCTGTCGCTCGGTCCGAAGGCGAGCGCATCCCGAACGCCGGTCGCGCTGATCGCGACGAGCTCGGCCGGAGCACCAACAGCGATGCCCGCGTGGGAACCGGAGATCGCTCGGTGAACGGCGCCGCTGACTGCGTCGAGCGCGGCGTGCGGCAGCAGGTGCGCGGCCATCACCATCAGCGAGCCGGTCTCCAGCGGATCGGCACGGCCCATCGGGTTGAACGGGTCCTGCAGGTTGTCCGCGCCGGCGCACACGTTGACGCCGGCATCGCGCAACGCCTTGACAGCGGTGAGCGCGCGGGGCATCGCCTGCTGATGGTCACGGCCTTGGAGGAAGAGGTTGGTGTGGGGGAGCGCGACGACGCTGACGCCGGCTTCGGCCACCAGCGCGGCGACCTCGTGCTGACGCTCCACGGGCTGGACGACGAGGCTGATGCAGTGGCTCGCCGTGACGCGGTGGGGGAAGCCCGTCTCGAGGATGCGCTGGGCGAGGTGCTCCAGCGCGAGCTTGGTCGGGTCCAGCGTCTCGTCCGTGTGCAGGTCGACGTTGCGACCGCGCTCGGCAGCGATGTCGAGCAGCTCATAGGTCGCCGCACACGGGTCGTCCTCGAGGTGGGGGCAGCCTCCGACGACATCGGCGCCGGCATCCAACGCATCACGCAGCAGGGCCCGGGAATCCGCGCCCGCTGCTCCGGTGATCGGCCAGCCGACCAATGCGACGATCTCGAGGTCGCAGATGTCGGCGGTGCGGCGGCGGACCTCGGCCAGGGCCTCGACCGACATCAGCCCGTTCTCCAACGTGGTGTCGGCATGGGAGCGGATCAGCGTCGTGCCGTTGGCGACCATCAATCGCACGGCACGCTCGGCGCGTTCGATCGTGTCGTCGAGCGAGATCAGGTGGCGGTGGGCCTGCATCGCCAGGATCGCGCCCATCAGGTCGCCGGTGACGTTGATGATCCGTTCGGCCAGGAACGCCTTGTCCAGGTGCGCGTGCGGCTCGGCGAACGCACTCAGCAGGAGTCGGCCGCCGAGGTCGACCATGTCGTCGCCGGGTGCGGCCAGATCGGTGCCGATGTCGGTGATCACGCCGTCGGCGATGCGCAGGTCGACCAGTCGCCCGTCGGCCAGGTGTGCCGCGTGGAGAAGCATGCCGGACCCGCTCAGAGGAGCGGCGAGCCGGTCAGCGGACGCTGATCGATCGTCTCCCCGAGGCGCGGGAAGACCTCCTCGGCGACGAGGTGCATCTGCTCGTTCATCTCCTCGCGGGTCAGACCCGGGTAGTCGAAGAAGAAGCAGATGTGCTTCAGGTCGAGCAGGTCGCGCCAGTAGCCGATCGCGTCGACGGCATCGTCGATGGAGCCCACGATCTGGATCTTCTGAGCGTTGCTCTCCTCCACCGTGGGGCAGTGGTCGAACGCGACCTTTGATCCGTCCGGGTTGCGGTAGCTGGAGAAGCGGCCGTACGGCGACAGGAACTTGTTGAACTCGTCGTGGCCCGGCTTGCCCTTGATCATCGCCTGCTCGCGGGTCGTGCCGACGTGGAGGTTGAGCACGATGCAGCGGTCCTCGCCAGGGGCGACGGGCTGGCCCATCTCGTCGCGGATCGCCGCGTAGCGATCCCACTTCTGCTTCTGGCTGTCCGCGTTCTGCAGCCAGTACACGGCCTTGTGGCCGGCGCGGGGAACGTACTCGATGGTCTCCGGCGAGGTGACCGGCTGGTAGATGTCGACGACGCGCCGCGGCTTGGGGATCAGCGTGAGGTGGTCGACGTAGCTGCCGCGGTCCGGCACGTCGTCGGGCGGGAGGATGAACTGCTTGCCCCGGTACGAGAAGGTCTCGTTGTACCAGGCCGTCTTGATGATCTCCATCGACTCCTCGAAGATCTCACGGTTGACGCGGTCGTGCTCGGCGCTCATCGCGTTGTCGCCGCTGGCGACGACGGTGCCGAGCGCCCACGCCTCTCTCGGCACGGTGCCACGGCCGACGCCGAACTCCATCCGCCCGCCGGTGAGGATGTCGGCCAGGGCGAAGTCCTCGGCGAGGCGCAACGGGTGCCACTGCGGCACGACGTTGAACATCTGCCCGAAGCGCAACTGCGAGGTGACGTGGGACAGGTGGAGCCCGAACTGGATCAGGTTGGGCAGGACCTCGTAGCCCTCGTGCTGGAAGTGGTGCTCGGTGAGCCACATCGTGTCGAAGCCCAGCGAGTCAGCGGTCTTGGCCCAGTCGATCAGGTTCTCGTAGCAGGCGATGACTGCGTCGTTGCCGTACCGGCGCGAGGTCGCTGCCACGGTCGGATCGCCGGCATCCGGCATCGGAACCGTGCAGAAGAAGTTGGAATCGACGCGCATGCGCCGATCGTACTGTGCTCACCTGTCGGCTTTCACGGCTCGCCCAACGGCTGTCGCCAAGTTCACAAGCCGGCAACAGATCCGATCCGGGCGCGCGGATCGGACGCGCCGGCCAGCATGCCGTCGGGCTCGACGACGATCGCGTGGGCGTGGCCAAACGCACTGTCGTAGGGGGGCAGGACCTGCACCTCGTGGCCGCGCTGCTCCAGCCCCTCCAGCCAGTTGGGCGACGCGTGGCCTTCGACGATGACGTGCGGCCCGCCCCGTCCCGTCCACGTGTCGAACCCCGTCACCGGCCCGCGCAGCAGCCATCGCCCGGCGTTGACCGCTTCCGCTGGGCTCATCCCGTGATGGAACAGCCGCGTCGCGACCTGGAGGAGGATCTGCGGCTGCCCGTCGCCGCCCATCGTGCCGAAGACCGCCGCGAGGGAACCGTCGCGATTGGTGGCCATCGCTGGTGAGAGCGTGTGTGGTGGACGCCGACCGGGCGTGAGCTCCGCCGGATGTCCCTCCTCGAGCGAGAAGCCGAGGCCACGGTTGTGCAGGTTGATCTGGGTGTTCGGCTCGACCAGCCAGGACCCGAAGCCCGACGCGTTCGACTGGATCAGCGACACGCCCATCCGCTCGTCGTCGACCGTGCACAGGTAGGTGGTGTCGCCGTCGAGGGTCGGCATTCGAGTGCGCGAAGCGCTGACGGTGTTCACCGCGGCGACGTCGCCGACGATCCGCTTCAGCAGAGCCTCGCCGTCGGCGCGGTCGTGCAGGACCTTCGGGCGGTCGTGTCCGGCCACTGTCGCGGCTTCGATCAGCAGATGGGCCCATTGCGCGTCGTCGGGGTCGCTCGGCGGCCCCAGGTGGTCGATCAACGCCGCGGCGCCCAGGGTGAGGTATCCCTGCGAGTTCGGCGGCATCGTGTGCAGCACTTTGTGGAACGCGGCCTGCGACAGCGGGGTGACCCATTCGACGGATGGCACGCGGAGGTCGTCCTCGCTGTACAGACCGTTGCCGAGCGTGCGGAGGCCGTTGCCGAACTCGCCGAGGTAGAAGCCGTCGCGTCCGTGCTCGGCGATCGCGCGCAGGGCGCGCCCGACACCCGGACGGCGCACGATCGCGCCGGGGCGCTTGGCCTGGCTGACGAGCTCGTGCAACGCCTCGCGAGCACGATCGTCCAGGGCGGCGACTGATCCGACCAGCAGCGGCGATGCAGGGAAGCCGTGCTCGGCGAGCTGGATCGCCGGCGCCAGGAGATCCGCGAGGGGCAGTCGACCGAACCGCTCGTGCAACGCCGCCCAACCGTCCACGCACCCTGGAACGGTGACGATCCGGACGTCGTGGCGGAACGGCATCTCCGTCAGACCCTCGGCCCGCATCTGGGCCGCAACGCTGCCGGCACCCGCCTTGCCGGTGGAGTTCAGCGCGTGTACGCCGTGGCCGTCGTGGACGAGCGCGTACAGGTCGCCTCCGAGGCCACACAGGTGCGCGCAGGTGACGGCGATCGCTGCGTTGGTGGCGATCGCTGCGTCGACTGCGTTCCCGCCGCGGGCGAGGGCGGACATGCCGGCCTGCGTGGCGAGCTGATCGGCCGAGGCCACCATCGCGCCCGGGGCTCGTGTCGACGAGAACGGTGCGGTGTTGCCGGCCATCGATGCAACCTACGCTGTCGCAGTGCGATGGCGGCAACACCGTGCCGCGCTCGGCCCTGCGGCGATGACGGCGGGTGCCGCGCTGGCTGTGCTGGGGTCGTTCCTGCCGTGGCTGAAGTCCGGTGCCGTCGGGCGTTCGAGCTACGAGATCCTCGGCCTGGTCGATCGGCTCGGTTTCGCTCCTGACGGTCCGATCCGGCTCGTGGTGCGTGCGTGGCCCTTGATGCCGTTGGTGCTGACCGTCGCTGTCGTCGCCGTGTGGTGTGGCCAGCGGTGGGCCGGAGCCGGGTTCGGCGTGCTCGGAGGGGTGTACGCCGGCGGTCTCGGGGCCACGGTCGCCGGAGCGATCCCCGACACCCACCAGATCTCCGTCGGTGCGGCGCCAGTGGTGACGGCGATCGGGGGCGCGATCGCGATCGTCGGGTCGTTGCTGACGCTCGTCGTGCGGGTACCGTCCGCGCATGCCGACGCGCGCTGAATCACTCGCCCTCCTCACCGGTCCCGGTGGCCCGTTCGAGATCGGCACGGCCGACATCGGTGGTCAGACGCTGCGGGTGTTCACCAAGGTGCCGACGAGCCTCCGCGATGTCTGGGCGGCATCGGCAGCGCACGGCGACGCGACGTTCCTCGTCTACCAGGACGAACGGATCACCTTCGCCGAGGCCCACGTCCAGGTTCGCAAGCTCGCTGCCCATCTGTCGTCGGCGGGCATCGGCACGGGTGACCGGGTCGCGATCGCGATGCGCAACTACCCCGAGTGGGTCCTCTCGTTCTGGGCGGTCCAGTCCCTCGGCGCGATCGTCGTCAGCATGAACGCGTGGTGGACAGCAGCAGAGACCGAGTACGGCCTCGCCGACTCCGGCGCCGTTGCGTTGATCGCCGACGGAGAGCGTTACGACCGCGTTCGTGGCGAAGTGCTCGGCCGGCTGCCGATCTCCGCGGTGGTCGTCGTGCGTGGCGGCGCCCTCGATGCCGGACACGCGTCCTGGGCAGACATCCTGGCCCTCGAAGATCCGGGCACGCTGCCCGCCGTCGAGATCGCCGCGGACGACGACGCGACGATCCTCTACACATCCGGCACCACCGGCTCGCCGAAGGGGGCCGTCGGCAGCAACCGGAACCACATCACGAACATCTTCAACACGCTGCTCAACGGGGTGCTGATGTCGGTGATGGCTGGGCCGGCCGCCGAAGGCACGCCGCCGGCCGGCCGCGCGGTGGCGCTCTGGACGTTCCCGTTCTTCCACATCGCAGGGGTCACCGGCGTCACGCTGCTCACGCTGACGGGCGGTTGCATCATCTCGCAGTACAAGTTCGATGCAGCCGACGCGTTGGCGATCGTGGAGCGCGAGCACGCCACGATCGTCGCCGGTGTGCCGACCGTGGTGCGCACGATGCTCGAGCACCCCGATGCTGCGACGCGCGACCTGAGCACGCTCTCCGGCATCTCGCAGGGCGGGTCGCCCGTACCTCCCGACAGCATCGCCAAGATCGAGACGGAGTTCGCCGGCAAGGTGTCGCCGGCGAATGGCTACGGCCTCACCGAGACGACGTCGGCAGTGATCGCCAACTCCGGACCGGGCTACTTCGCCCACAAGGACAGTGTCGGCCTTCCGATGCCCGGTACCGACGTGCGCATCGTCGACGAGGACGGCAACGACGTCGCCGCCGGTGGCGTCGGTGAACTGTGGGTGCGCGGTCCGAACAACGTGCGCGGCTACTGGAACAAGCCGAACGAGACCGCAGAGGCGTTCACCGACGGGTGGTTCCACACCGGCGACGCCGGCCGCGTCGCGCCCGACGGCTACGTGTACGTCGTCGACCGGATCAAGGACATGGTCCTGCGTGGTGGAGAGAACGTTTACTGCGCGGAGGTCGAGGCTGCCATCTTCGAGCACGCAGCCGTCGCCGACGTCGCCGTGTTCGGGCTGCCGGACGCTCGGCTCGGCGAGGAGGTCGCCGCGGTCGTCAACCTCCAGCCCGGGATGGCGTTGACGGCTGAGGAGCTGCGTGCCTTCCTCGCAGGTCGCCTCGCCACGTTCAAGATCCCGTCGGCGATCTTCGTCCGCACCGCCGAGCTGCCACGGAACGCGACGGGAAAGGTCCTCAAGAAGGACCTCCGCGCGGAGTACAGCGCCGGCTGACCACATCCCGACGGTGGCTCAGGCCCACTGGCCTCGGCGCTCGAGGACCTCGCGCAGCACGGTCGGACGATCGGTCATGATCCCGTCGACGCCCATGTCGAGCAGGCGTTCGATCTCCGCTGGTTGGTCGATGGTCCACACGTGCACCGCGATGCCGAGCTGGTGGGCGCGCTCGACGAACTTGGGTGTCGTCACCACCAGCGTTCCCTGACGAACGGGGACCTGGGCGGTGCGTGCGATGGTCGCGATCGGCCGGCCATAGCGCAGTTGCGCGACGCCGCCGGGTCCCATCGCCGAGCACAGGTCGGTGCCGAGGACGGCGCGCAGCCGTCGGATCCGGCGATCACTGAACGCACCGACGCACACCCTTGGCAGCGCGTTGGTGCGACGCAGCGCCGAGACCAGTGCATCGACGGCGGAGTCGGCCTTGCAGTCGATGTTGACGCGCAGGTCGGGCCAGGCGCCGAGCAGCTCCTCGAGCCTCGGGATCGGAGCGAGTCCGTTGACCCGCGCGAGCCGGACCTCCGCCCACGTCATGTCGCCGACCCGCCGGTCGATGCCGCACGTCCGCTTCAGGTTGAAGTCGTGGAACGCCAGGAGCACGCCGTCGGACGTGACCTGGACGTCGGTCTCGACGTACCGATAGCCGAGTCCGACCGCATACTCGAACGCCGGCATCGTGTTCTCCGGCGCATCGCTGGCGCCGCCGCGATGCGCGAACGGGATCGGATGCGGCCAGTCGAGGTAGGGGTGCGCCACGGCGTCGAGTATCGCGGATCGCAGTAACGTCGGCGACATGCCCGCCGATCCGCACCCCACCGATGTTCGTGCCATCCCGCTCGCCGGTGAGAGGTTCACCGGATCATCCGATGGCAGCAGCGACTCCATCGAGGTCCGCTCGCCGTACGACGATGCGTTGATCGGGCGGATCCCGGCGTGCACTGCCGCCGACGTCGATCGAGCCGTGGCGGTTGCGAAGAAGGCGTTCCTCGCCGGGCCGATGCCCCAGTGGCAGCGGGCGCAGATCCTCGATCTCGCTGCGGCGCGTTTGACCGCGCGGCGCGACGAGTTCGCCGAGATCGTCTGCCGCGAGGCCGCCAAGCCGATCCGCACGGCGCGCGTCGAGGCCGAGCGCGCCGTGGGAACGTTCCAGTTCGCCGCGGCCGAGGCGCGCAAGCTGTCCGGTGAGATGATCCCGCTCGACGCCATCCCCTCGGGCGAGGGCAAGCTCGGCTTCACCCTGCGGCTGCCGATCGGCATCGTCGGCGCGATCTCACCCTTCAACTTCCCGCTCAACCTCGTCGTGCACAAGCTCGCGCCGGCCATCGCTGCCGGGTGCCCGGTGGTGCTCAAGCCCGCGTCCCAGACACCGTTCAGCTCGATCGTGCTCGCCGAGATGTTGATCGACGAGTGCGGCCTACCGCCGGAGTACCTCCACGTCGTCACCGGCGGCGGAGGCACAGTGGGCAACGCGATCGTCGATCACGACGACATCGCGCTGATCACGTTCACCGGCTCTCCCGGCGTCGGCTGGGGCATTCGTGCACGGGCGCCGCGCAAGCGGGTCGGGCTGGAGCTCGGCAACAACGCGCCGGTCATCATCGAGCCCGACGGCGACTGGCAGACGGCTGCCGAGAAGATCAAGACCGCAGGGTTCAGCCACGCCGGGCAGAGCTGCATCAGCACGCAGCGGATCTTCGTGCACTCGGCGATCGCCGATGACTTCACCGACCTGCTCGCCCAGAAGGTGGCCACGATCGTCGTCGGTGATCCGCTCGACGAGGCCACCGATGTCTCGGCGCTGATCTCGCGCAGCGAGCGCGACCGCGTCAAGAGCTGGATCGACGAAGCGGTCGAAGGCGGTGCCAAGGTCGTCAACGGTGGCGAGATCGGCGACGACGGCGTGCTCCAGCCGACCGTGCTCGCCAACGTCACCCACGACATGAAGGTGTGTGCCGGCGAGGTGTTCGGCCCGGTGGTGGCGATCGCCGCCTACGACGACCTCGACGACGCGATCGCGAAGGCCAACGATTCCGCGTATGGGTTGCAGGCCGCCATCTTCACCCGCGACCTGGCGAAGGCGATGAAGGCGGTGCGCGCCCTCGACTACGGCGGTGTGCTGGTGAACGAGGTGCCCACGTGGCGCGCCGATCAGCAGCCGTACGGGGGCCTGCGCGACAGCGGCAACACCCGCGAGGGTCCTGCGTTCAGCGTCAAGGAGATGACCGAGATCCGGATGGTGGTCATCACCGGCTGATCAGTGCAGCACGAACGAGGCGATGAACTGCTTCACATCGGCCGCCGAGTTGGACAGCCCGTCGGTGATGATCGCCGACACCACGTGCCCGTTGTGGGAGACGACGACGCCTGTGATCGTCGAGGAGTCCTTGCCGTTCACGAGTGACGCCGTGAACGATCTGGCGTCGTCACCGCCCACTGTGGTCGGCGTGATCACCCGGTCGGTCGCCACTGCGCCGAGGGCATCGCGCGAGCTGTTGATCGCGTTGTTGGCGTCGTCGTCGAGGTCGGCCGTGCGGCCGGCGGCGACCGTCGCGTCGACGACGCCGTAGTAGTCGCGCCCGTACCGGGCGGAGTACACGACGACGTCGGCCGCGGTGTGTTCGACGGTGACCTTGCCCGGGAACTCGACCTGCCACGCTCCACCGGGATCGGTGTAGACGGTGCGCGCGGTGCTGGTGCCCGAGCACCCGGCGGCGACGACGACAAAGCCGACGAGGCCGAACGCGGCGAGCGAACGAGATCGTGAGCCTGCCATCAGATGCTGCGGCCCGCGTTCTTCCAGTACTCGTCCTTGAGCAGTCGCTTGTACAGCTTGCCGGTCGGGTGGCGCGGCAGCTCGGGGCGGAAGTCGATCGAGCGGGGGCACTTCACGTCCGCCAGCTGCGAGCGGCAGTAGGTGATCAGCTCAGCGGACAGCGATCGCGCGGCGTTGTCGTCGGCCGGCATCTCGGCCGGCTGCACCACGGCCTTGACCTCCTCGCCAAAGTCCTCGTTGGGCACACCGAACACGGCGACGTCGATCACCGCTGGATGCGTGACGAGCACGTTCTCGGCCTCCTGCGGGTAGATGTTCACCCCGCCGGAGATGATCATGTACGCCTTGCGGTCGGTGAGGTAGAGGAACTTGTCGTCGTCGAGGTAGCCGACGTCGCCCAACGTGCTCCAGCCCTTCGGATGGCGTGAACCGGCCGTCTTGTCCGGGTCGTTGTGGTACTCGAACGTGGCGCCGCCCTCGAAGTAGATCGTCCCGCTCTCGTACGCCGGCACCTCCTCGCCGTCGTCGCCGACGATGTGGATCGTGCACCCGATCGCGACGCCGACGGTGCCCTGGTGCGCCAGCCACATCTCACTGTTGCAGTACACGAACCCGTTCCCCTCGGTGCCCGCGTAGTACTCGTGGACAATCGGCCCGAACCAGTCGATGATCGCCCGCTTGACCGGGATCGGGCACGGTGCCGCGGCGTGCATGATCGTCTGCATCGAGCTGACGTCGTAGCGAGCACGCACGTCCTCCGGCAACTTCATCAGGCGGACGAACATCGTCGGCACGACCTGGCTGATGGTGATGTGGTGACGCTCGATGAGGCTGAGGTAGGCCTCCGGATCGAAGTGCTCCATCACCACGACGGTGCCGCCGAGCGCATGCATCGACATGGAGAACCGCAGCGGCGCGGCGTGGTACATCGGCGCCGGGGAGAGGTAGATCGAGTCCTCCGTCGCGCCGAACAGCATGCTCAGTGCGCCGACCACGGACACCGGGGTGTCGATCAGGCTGCGCGGCTGGAAGGTGCTGGTGACGCCCTTCGGGAGGCCCGTGGTGCCCGAGGAGTACAGCATGTCGACGCCGGCGATGCGGGTCTCCAGCGGTGTCGCAGGCTGCTGCGCGGTCGCGTGCTCGTAGCTCTCGTAGCCGTCGATCGTGCCGTCGAGCATCAGTCGCAGCTCGATGTTGGGCGTGGTGCCGATGATCTCCGCGGCCTGGTCGGCCTTGTACGTGCTGGTGATGAACACCCGTGCCGCGCAGTCGTTGAGGATGTAGGACAGCTCGGTGCTGGTCAGTCGGCTCGAGCACGCGGTGTAGACGAGGCCGGCGTAGTGGCAACCCCAGAGCACCTCCAGGTACCGCGGATGGTTCTCCATGCACAACGCGATGTGGTCGCCCGGGCGGAGCCCCGCTGCGGAGAGCAACTGGCTCAACCGGTTCGCTGCGGCGTCGAGCTCGGCGAAGGTCTGCACGGTGCCGGTCGCCGCCATGATGACGGCAGGTTTGTCGGGGTGGGCTGCGACGAAAGCACCGGGGAACATGATCCGACGGTAGCCCGGGTACCGTTTCGTTTGTGGATTCCCGCTCGATCAAGATGCGGCTGCGGTCCCTGATCGACTCCGGCGAGCCCGCCCTGGACGAGGCGTGCCTGCTGCTGTGCTGCCTGGCCGGCCGTGATGTGGAGGTGCCGGTCGAGATGCGGGCGCTCGACATCGTCGCCGAGACGCTCGACGCGGCGAGCTTCGACGGCCTCGTCGCCGGCCTGTTCTCCGGTCCGCAGCCGCTGCGCGGGAACACGGATGCGTACTACTCGATCAGCAACTCGCTGCTGTCCGATGTCCGCCGGACCGGCCTCGGCATCCCGATCTCGTTGTCCGTGCTGGCGATGGAGATCGGTCGCCGCAAGGACATTCCGGTCCTCGGCATCGGCATGCCGGGGCACTTCCTGATCGGCGACGGGATGGTCGCGGGTCGTTACGCCGATCCGTTCAACGGCGTGCGCGTCTTCGGTCCCGACGGCGCTCGCGAGCTGTTTCAACGCTTCAGTGGGGGAGCCGCCGCGTGGGACGACGCGTTCCTGCTGCCGTCACGCAACCTCGACATCCTCTTCCGGATCGTCAACAACATCCGGGTCGCATGCACCAAGCAGTTCAGCGAACGGCACCAGCTCCCCTGGGTGCTCGAGGTGCTGAGCTGGTTCCCGCAGGGCCCCACCTTCGACCCCCGCCTGGCGGCCAGGGCGGTCGCCCCGTTCAACTGATCCGGCGGTACGGGTACGCATCCACGTGAGTACCGTCGGGAGATGATCGACCAGACCATCAAGCGCAGCCTCGGGCAGATGATCAAGGGGGTGCAGCTCGTTGGTGCGGCGCACGACGGCGTCGCTCGCGCGTACTGCAGCCACTGGGTCTGCCAGGTCAGTTTCGAGGAACCGATCGTGATGGCCAGCGTGTCGCCGAAGCACGACACGCATCCGTTGATCACCGCGTCCGGCGAGTTCTCGGTCTCGGTTCTGGCGGGGGACCAGGTCGACGTCGGCCAGTACTTCTCCTATCCCGGCCGCAAGTTCCGCTACATCGTCGACGAGTACCTCGACTTCCTCCCCGGTGGGTTGCCGGTGGCGCGCAACTGCGTCGCGTGGCTGCGCTGCGAGACCTTCGAGGTGAAGCCGATGTTCGACCACGACCTGTTCTTCGCGCGCGTCGTCGAAGTCGGCCCGGGTCGGCTCAAGGAGCCGCCGCTGCTCTACAGCAGCCGGCTCGGCTGGCGGATCACCGGCGACAAGGCCCGGGCGCCGGGCACCAGCATCCGCGACGCACTGCTGGCCCGGCTCGCCGCTGCCGGCTTCGACGACATCGATGACGACCAGCCCGAGGAGTAATCTCCGCGCCATGTCCGTTGTCGAGAAGCCCGAGTCCGTGCTCACCGCCGAGGAGCAACAGGTCGACGATCTCGTCACCACCCTGCTCGCCGAGTTCCCCCCGGCAGCCACCAGCCCCGTCGAGTTCCTCGGCGCTCAGTTCGACGCCGGTCTGGCGTGGGTGCACTTCCCGGTCGGTCATGGCGGGCTCGGCCTCAACGCGAAGCTGCAGAAGCGGATCAACGAACGCGTCTTCGCCGCCGGCGCGCCGGCATGTGGGGCGCGCAACCCGATCGGCTACGGCATGTGCGGCCCCACCGTCGCGGTGTGGGGCACCGAGGCCCAGAAGAGCCGCTACCTGCGCCCGCTGTTCACGTGCGAGGAGATCTGGTGCCAGCTGTTCAGCGAGCCCGGGGCCGGGTCCGACTTCGCCGGACTGTCCTCGAAGGGCGTGCGCGACGGCGACGAGTGGGTGTGCAACGGGCAGAAGGTCTGGACGACGCTGGCTCACGTGTCGCGGTGGGGTCTCCTCGTCGTGCGCACCGCCCCCGACGCGATGAAGCACGCCGGGCTGACCGCGTTCGTCGTCGACATGCATGCCCCGACCGTCGAGGTGAAGCCGCTGCGCCAGATGACCGGTGAGGCGGAGTTCAACGAGGTGTTCTTCACCGACACGCGCATCCCCGACGAGGAGATGCTCGGCAAGCCGGGCGACGGCTGGCGGGTCTCGCTGACGACGTTGATGAACGAGCGGGTGTCGATCGGCGGCGCGATTCCGGCCAAGGGCTCCGGGGTGATCCGCGACCTCGTCAGAACCTGGCAAGAGCTGCCCGAGGACCGCAAGGATCCGGCCGCGCTCGACGAGGTGATGAAGCTCTGGAGCCGGGCCGAGATCCTGCGCCTCACCAACATCCGCGCCAACCAGAGCCGCAAGATGGGCGACCCGGGACCGGAAGGTTCGATCGGCAAGGGCGCGTCGGCGGAGTTGAACAAGGCCGTGTACAACCTGATCGTCGATCTGATGGGTGCGGAGGGGATGCTCTACGGCAGCTACGCGATGACCCGTCCGGCCCGTGCCCTGGACTTCGACACGATGCAGAAGGCGTTCCTCCGGATGCGCGCCAACTCGATCGAGGGTGGCACCACCGAAGTGATGAAGAACATCCTCGGCGAGCGCATCCTCGGCCTGCCCGGTGACGTCCGCGTCGACCGCGACCGCCCCTGGAGCGAGGTTCCTCGCAACTGATCTCTCAGCTGCCGGTGTGGAGGAGGACGCCCAGGAACACGGCGGCTACGGAGGCGACGGCTCCGAGCGCGCCGCCCACCGCGAGCGTGACCTTGGTCCTGGCGGCCGTGTGGGCGGCGGCTGCGGCTCCGGCGATGATGGCCACGAGGATCTTGACGAAGACGGTCACCTGGTAGCTGGTGGGGGCATCGGCGACGTTCACGTCGGCGAGGTTCCACATCCCGGTGAGGACCAGCACACCGAAGGCGGGCCAGGCGATGCGGTTGAACGCCCGGGCGGCCTGCTTGGCAGCGCCCTCGTGTGCGCGCAGCACGGGCAGCAGGCCGGCGAGGGTGAACTGCCCGCCGACCCAGATCGTCGCGGCGAGGACGTGGAGCGTGAGGCGGATCGTGGCAGCGGTGGGGGACAGCACCTCGGCAGCCTGCCACTCAGTGGCTGAGCGCAGCCAACACCTCGCTGGCGGGCACGGCCCGATCGTCGATGGCAGCGGCGTCGGACGACGCGCCGAGCAGCACCGCGGCGGCCCGGCTGATCGCCGCCTGGAGATCACGGATGTTGCGCGGTGGAGGGAAGTACTCGTCCTCCTCCGTGGCGCGCACGGTCTCGACGCCATCGTGTGGGTTGAGGTGGCGCACCACGGCCTGGACGAGGTCCTCCGGAGCCGACGCTCCGGCGGTGACGCCGACGATGCCGTGCAGGTCGTTGGGGAGCTCCTCGACGTCGTTGATCCGGAACACCCGGGGGCAACCGGCCTCGATGGCCAACTTCTCCAGGGCCCGCGTGTTCGAGGAGTTCGCCGAGCCGATCACGATCAACGCATCGACCCTCGGTGCGATGCTCATCAGCGCCGACTGGCGGTTGGTGGTGGCGAAGCACAGGTCGCTGCGGCCGGGCGACCAGACGTCGGGATAGCGGCCGCGCACGGCGACGGCGACGCCCTCCCAGTCTCGGTGCGACAGCGTGGTCTGGGCCAGCAGCGCGACGGGTTCGGCGAACTGGGGAAGGGCGTCGACCTCGGCCACCGACTCGACCCGGCTGATGGATGTCGGTGCGACGGCCATCGTGCCCACCGCTTCCTCGTGGCCTTCGTGTCCGACGTAGACGATGCGGTAGCCCTTGTTGGCGCGCACCTTGACCTCGTGGTGGACCTTGGTGACGAGTGGGCACACCGAATCGACGACGTAGCTGCCACGGGCCCTGGCGGCGCTGACGACCTCGGGGGCCGATCCGTGCGCGGAGAGCATGATCGGCCGACCCTCGGGCACCTCGGCGATGTCGTCGACGAACACCACGCCCTGGGCCTCGAACTGCTCGACGATCAGCTTGTTGTGGACGATCTCGTGGTAGCAGTACACCGGTGCGGGGAAGCTGCGGACCATGAACGCGAGCGCCTTGATGGCCATCTCCACGCCGGCGCAGAACCCGCGCGGTTCGGCGAGCAGCACCCGGTCGACATCCACGACGCCACGCTACCGGCCGGTCGGAACTTGCTCCCGGTACCCTTGACGAGCTATGTCGCCGCCCACCGTCACCCTCGTCGCTCCCGGTTCGCCCGCGGAGCAGGCCGGTCTGATGGCCGGTGACGAGGTGTTGCGCCTCAACGGCCAGGTGCCGCGCGACATCATCGAGTGGCGGTTCCTGGTCGACGAAGCGGTGATCGACCTCGACGTTCGGCGCGGCAACGTCGAGCTCGCGATCGAGGTCTCCAAGGCCGATGGCGAGCCGCTCGGTGCCGAGGTGGAGAGCGCGGTCTTCGACCGTGTCCGCACCTGCGACAACCACTGCGAGTTCTGCTTCATCTACCAACTCCCCAAGGGCCTGCGCAAGAGCCTGTACCTGAAGGACGACGACTACCGCCTCAGCTTCCTGTACGGGAACTTCACGACGCTGACCCGGTTCACCGAGGCCGACCTGGAGCGCGTGGTCACCGAGCGGCTGTCGCCACTGCACGTCAGCATCCACGCCACCGACCCCGACGTCCGCAGCCGCATGCTGCGCAACCCGCGCGGTGGGATGAGCCTGCGCTGGTTGCGGGCCCTGCTCGACCACGGCATCACGGTGCACGGTCAGATCGTGGTCTGTCCCGGTGTCAACGACGGCGCGATCCTGGCCGACACGCTGGCCGGTGTGCTCGACCAGTACCCCGAGCTCGCCTCGGTGGCCGTGGTGCCGCTCGGTCTCAGCAAGTTCAACGCCGAGCCCGCGATGCGCACGCACACCCCGGACGAGGCCAACACGGTTCTCGACACGGTGCACGACTGGCAGGACATCTTCCTCACCGTCGTCGGCCACCGGATGGTGCTCGCGGCCGACGAGTACTACCTGATGACGGGCCGCCCGTTCCCCGCCGCGGACACCTACGCCGGGTTCGACATGCACGAGGACGGCATCGGCATGGCGCGCACGTTCACGATGGAGTTCACCGGCGAAGTCGATGCCCCGGTCGGTCCGCAGAGCGGCTTCTTCGCCTGGGTCGACGGCGCGCCGGCAGCGGGCTATCGCGCCCCCCGGAACCCCGCCGGCGACACGGGGATGCGCGGCTGCGGCGACTCTGTCGGAAGCGGGGCCGCCGCCGGAACCGTGCAGCTGCGGCCTCGCGCGACGGCGCCGATCGGCATCCTCACCGGCGAATTCGGTGCGCAGGTGCTCGGTCCGCTCGTGGACGACCTGCACCGCGACGACGTCCGTGTCATCCCGGTGCGCAACGACTTCTTCGGCGGCAACACCGCCGTCACCGGCCTGATGGTCGGTGAGGACGTTGCCCGGGTGCTGCACGACCAGCCACACGGCCACCGCTACCTGCTCCCCGATGTGTGCCTCAGCGAGGGTCGCTTCCTCGACGGCACCACGATCGATTCGCTGCCCCGATCGGTGGAGGTCGTGCCCACCAACGGCATCGCCCTGCGCCAGGCCCTGGGGATCACCGGCACCGGGCCGAAGAAGCTCCTGGAGATGCGGCGATGACCGAGACGAAGACGAACACCGAGACCAACACCAGCCTGCCGACCGTCGTGATCGTCGGCCGACCCAACGTCGGCAAGAGCACCCTGTTCAACCGGATCGTCGGTGAGCAGGTGGCCATCGTCGAGGACCGCCCGGGGGTCACCCGTGACCGCAAGGAGATCGAGGCCGAGTGGCTCGGTCGTCCGTTCCTGATGGTCGACACCGGCGGCTGGTTGCCCACCGGCAGCGATCTCGAGGCCAAGGTCAGCCGACAGGTCGAAGCAGCGGTCAAGAAGGCCGATCTCGTCATGTTCGTCGTCGACGGCTCCGTCGGGCTCACCGACGACGACGAGTCGATCGCGATGTGGTTGCGCAAGATCAAGCCGCCGGTGCTGCTGGTCACGAACAAGGTCGACAACGACCGCCGCGAGCGCGACCGCTGGGAGTTCATGGCCCTCGGGCTTGGCGACCCGCTGCCGGTCAGCGCCCTGCACGGTCGGCGCGCCGGCGACCTGCTCGACGAAGTGATCGCGCGCATCCCTGATGTCAGCGCGGCCGGCGTGGCAGCCGTCGAGGAAGAGGATCCGGACTGGGTCCCACCGGAGATCGCACCGCCGCGCGTGGCACTCGTCGGCCGGCCCAACGTGGGCAAGAGCACGCTGTTCAACCGCCTCGTCGGCTCCGACCGCTCGGTCGTGCACGACATGCCAGGCACCACCCGGGACGCGATCGACACCCTGGTCGAGACGCCGGACGGTCCGATGGTGTTCGTCGACACTGCCGGCATGCGGCGCAAGAGCAAGATCGACGACTCCGCCGAGTACTACTCGTTCGTCCGCTCGCTCCGCGCGATCGACGACTCGGACATCGCGCTGTTCATCATCGACGCGACCGAGGGCGTCACCGGACAGGACCAGCGCCTGGCCGAGCGGGTCGACGCCGCTGGATGCCCGATCGTGCTGCTGCTCAACAAGTGGGAGCTGATCGACGACCCCGATCACCGCCTCGACATCCTCGCCGACGTCAAGCGCAAGCTCGGCTTCATCGGTGACGCCCCGATCCTGAAGATCTCCGCGCTCAGTGGCATGGGCGTGCACAAGCTGGCGCCGATCCTGCACGACGCGATCGAGCAGTACCACCGCCGGGTCCCCACCCGCGACGTCAACAAGGTGATCGCGGCGGCGCAGCAGAAGCAGCCCGCCCCGGGCGGGATCCGCGTGCTGTACGCGCTGCAAGGGGCGACGGAGCCGCCGACGTTCACGCTGTTCGTCAACCGTGAGCTTCCTCAGACGTACCTGCGCTACCTCGAGCGCAGCATCCGCGAGGCGTTCGAGTTCGGCTCGACACCGATCAAGCTGCGCGTTCGGCGCCGCACGGAGTAGTTCGATGCACCGGTGTCCAGATGCCGTGGTGTGAGGACTGCGCCAAGTACCACGCTCCGTCGGCGCTGTCCGAGGCGGGTGCGTGCCCGTCGTGCGGCCGTGTGCTGGAGGCTCCGACCGTGCCTCCGTTGGTCACCGGCAAGAACCTCGACCTGAAGAAGCTCGCTGCCGGCGCCGATGCCGATGCCGCAGACGAGGGCGCGCCGTGGCACTTCAAGCTGCTGATGGTGCTCCTCGTGCTCTACTTCATCTGGCGGATCGTCGATCTCTTCCTGTGATCTGAGCTCGATGAGTAGAGCGCCCGCTGCGAAATGAGTAAGCGTTGCTCATCTGCTTCCTGAGGGTGTGCCTCATCATGAGCTGCACCGCACAGATGCAATGAACCTCAGGAGCAGCAATGAGTGACCAGCCAGGCTTCCCCGGCCAGCCGAACTTTCCCGGCCCGGCGCAATATCCCACCGCCCCCGGTTACCCGCCGCAGCAGCCGGGATTCCCGCCGCAGCAGCCTGGGCAACCGCAGCCCTTTGGCGCACCGTTCCAGGGCGGCGCACCGTTCCAGGGTGGCGCACCCTTCCAGGGCGCCGGGCCGTTCCAGGGCGGCTACAGCCCGCCTCCCGGTGGACCCAACACTGCCTTCGGTGGCGGCGGCTGGGCCCCCGTACCGCAGAAGGGCGGCAACGGTGGGCGCACCGCGCTCGTCATCATCACGCTGATCGTCGTCGTCGGGCTCAGCGTTGCCGGCTGGCTCGTCACCCGCAGTGCGGAGGACAAGGCCCTCGACACGCTGAGGACGATCCCCACCTTCACGGCCCCCGACATCACCGCGCCGGACCTCACGATCCCCACGGACGCCACCCTGCCATCCGGCGTGACGCTTCCCCCCGGCATCACGATCCCCGAGATCACCCTGCCGCCCGGTGTGACGCTGCCACCCGGCATCACCCTGCCGCCCGGCGTGACGCTGCCGCCGGGGGTCAACATCCCCGGTCTGTCCCCAGGGGCGACGGTGCCCGGTGATCCGGGCGCAACGGTGCCGCCGGCGACGACGTTGCCCGCGCCGCCGAGTGCGGTGAACCTCTTCGAGGGCACGCAGACCGGCGACATGGTGGCCGCGATCGCTGCCGCCCGTGGCGCCGCGCCGCTGCGCATCCTCGACGTCGAGCTGTACACCACGTACTCGGTCACCGACGTGCAGGACCCGGCCACGCCGGCCAACGTCGACGAGTACAACTGGCGCGACGGCCAGGTGCAGGGTGCCCCGAGCGCGGTCTCGCTGACCGGCGACGGTGATCTCGAGACCAACCTGTTCAGCGACACCGACGTCAACTGGTCGGCGATCCCGGGACTGGTCGGTGCTGCGCTGGCGCAGATCCCGATCGACGGTGCCCAGGTGACGCACGTCCACATCGCCCGCAACCTGCCCTTCTCGGCAGATGTCCAGATCCGCGTCTTCGTCGACGGCACCACGGGCAGCGGCTACCTCGACGCCGACGCTCAGGGGAACATCCTCACGGTCAGCCAGCCCTGACCGTTCCGCTGCGATCCATGAACGGATCGGCAACACGATCACCAACAGCTCCGGGCCCAGCGTCGTGCCCGGAGCTGTTGCGCGTCAGCGAGGGGAAACCGTCACCGGCAGGCCGGATGCCAGCGGCATGGTGGTCAACGGATCGACGTCGATGTGGCTGCTCGTCAGTCGTCCGGCAGTCTGCGCTCCGCGGCCATGGGTCAGGGACGCCACGCCGCGACGGATGTTCTCGTCGAACACGGTGATCGCGTCGACCTCGCCGTGATCGCTGATGACGGTGGACGAGCCACCGTCGACCAGACCCAGCGCGCCGCCGTCGGCGGGATGGACACGCACCTCGGGGTCGGAGCCGGTGCCGGCAAAGCGCACCGAGTTGCTCCAGGCCATCTCCCGTCGCGGCGTCAGGCGAAGCTGCACGCTGCCTGCAGCGGCGGGGGAGGGTTGAACGTGCGCGGCGAGGCGGGCCAGCATGACGGCCGGCGCGATCTGCCAGCACCCGCCGGGCAGCATCGTCGCCCGGACCCAGCCGAACTCGATCGGTACGTCGACGCCGCGGGGTCCGGCTGCGATCACGCCCTCTGTGCCGGCGGCCGAATGCGCCACGAAGCCGCCGAGCAGCTCGGTGTCGGTGAGCGCGTCCGGATCGCGGATCCCCAGCAGGTCGAGGCCCAGACGGTTCGACAGGTGGGCGAGCATCCACCAGACCGGGCGGCGCTCCGCAACCGGGGCGACGACGGGGGGCGTGAACTGGATGCCGGAGCGGATGGACACGTGCTCGGCCAGGGAGAGGTCGGCGCGCTCCAGCTGACCCGTGGCCGGCAGCACGTGTGTGGCGAGGCTCGTCAGCTCGTTCTCCGCGACGTCGACGACGACGAGTGTCTCGAGTCGACCGAGCGCAGCGCGCACCCGGTCGGGTTCGGGCAGTGCCGTCAGCAGGTTGCCGCCGGCGACGAAGAGGGTCGTCACGTGGCCTGCCTCGATCTCGTCGACGAGGGCGACGGCCGGCACCTGGCCGGCGACACGGGGGAGGTCCGGCCGGCTCTTCGGTCCAGGCATTGCTGGCTCGGGATCGGCCCGCGGCGGCCGTTGCTGGTTGACGATGCCGCGATTGAACCGCATCCCGCCCTCACGGTCCAGCGAGCCTGTCAGCACGAGGATCACCCAGCGAAGCCACTCGGTGAGCACGCCATCGCCGGACATCGTGGTGCCCGTGCCACAGAACATCGCGAGGTGGCCCGGGTGAGCGCGGATGTCCGCGACGAGCGCTTCGAGCCGCCCGACCGGCACGTCGGCCACCGATGCGGCACGCTCGAGGCTGAACGCCTGCACCGCTGACCGCAGCGCATCGAGGTGCTCCGGGCGGCACAGCTCGGTGGGATCCGCGCCGTCGCGGAGCAGCTCGTTGACGACCGCCGCGAGGAGCACCACATCCGCACCGGGGCGGATCGCGAGGTGCTCGTCGGCCAGCGCGGCACTCTCGGTGCGGCGCGGGTCGATCGCCCAGACCCGCCCACCGGCGCGGCGGTAGTCGCGGAGCCGTCGTACCGGGTCGGGCAGCGTGGTGCCGTAGCCGTGCGACACGACGGGGTTGGTGCCGATCAGGATCAGCAGTCCCGGCACGTCCGGGTTCCACACCGGGTTCATCATCGGGTTGCCGGTCAGCAGTTCTGCCGCGGCGAGCACGGGAGCGTTGTCGACCGTGGCAGCGCTGTAGAACGAGCTGCTGCCGATGGTCCGCATCCACATCCCTGCGGCCACCTGTCCGCCGGCGTCGTAGGCCAGGCCGGTGGCGAGGTACAGCGCGATGGAATCGGCGCCGCGATCGTCGATGGTCGAGCGCAGCCGAGCGGCGAGGTCGTCGAGCACCACGGGCCACGCCGCGTCGACGCCGTCGAGCCGAGGGCGATCGAGCCGACCGTCGCCGTGGTGCCAGGCCGGCAGGCCTCGGCCCTTCGAGCACACGTAGCCACTGGAGTACGGGTGCTCGGCGTCGCCGCGCACCCGCACCACCCGCTCCTCGTCGACCGTCACGACGATCCCGCATGCCGCCGCGCAGATCCGGCAGAACGACAGGTGCTGGGTCTCCACGCGGGTCACACTACGCACGACCGTTGCGGACCTCCCGAGCGGAGGATGCGTCCGCGCTGGCATGATCACGGGAATGGACGGCACCTTCTTCACGATCCGGATCGACCCCGATGGGCGGGAGATCTTCGCCGCCGAGGACAACGCTCGTGGTCCGTGGGACCCCGCTGCCTGCCACGCAGGCCCGCCGACGGCCACCCTGGCGCGAGCATCCGAGCGAGCGGTTCCGGGCCAACGGTTGGCCCGCCTGGCGGTCGACCTCGGGCGCCCGGTGCCGATGGCCGGGTTCACGATCGACACCGAGGTGGTGCGCGCGGGACGCACCACCTCCGCCACGGTGATGACGTTGCGTGACCTCGACGGTGGGGTTCGCGCGCAGGCTCGTGGTCTGCACGTGTCGGTTCGTGATGTCCTCGATTCCACTCGTGGCGACACGTTCGTCAGCCCGTCGCTCGCGGCAAGTGAGCCCGGGCCCTTCCCGTTCGCGAACACCGCGCACGGGTTGCCCGGGTTCCGGAACGCGAACGAGCTGCGCTACCCGCCAGGTGAGACGCGGGAGATCGGACCGACCACGCTCTGGATGAAGACGGTGCCATTGCTGCCCGACGAGGAGATGTCGCCGTTCCAACGGATCTGCCCGATCGCCGATTGCGGGAACGCGTTCGGACGCCAGGGCGACCCGATGGAGACCAGCTTCGTCAACGCGGACCTGATGATCGCGCTCCACCGGGACCCCGTCGGCGAATGGATGGGCATGGCTGCGACCGGGATCTGGCAGCCGAACGGCGTGGGGCTCAGCGATTCGGTGCTGTTCGACGAGCTCGGCAGCGTCGGCCGGGCGATCCAGGTGCTCGTGCTCGCCAAGCCGGTCGGTTGATCTCGGTCGGACTTCGCCGCGGCTATGACGTCTGGATCGCCCAACGCGCCGAGTGCAAGGATGCCCGGATGCAGATCGCGATGACCCTTCCGACGATGCTCGCCCACGGACGCGGCGAGACCCTCGGATGGTGCCGCGGCGTCGACGAAGGCCCGTTCTCCAGCCTCGCGGTACCGGAACGGATCACCTTCACCAGTCACTCCTGGACGGTCGAGCTCGCTGCAGCGGCTGCGCTGACCGAGCGGGTGAGGCTGTGGACCACCGTGGTCGTCCTGCCTGCGCACGATGCGGTGCAGGTCGCCAAGGACCTCGCCTCCGTCGATCAACTCGCGGCCGGGCGGTTGACCGTCGGCATCGGTGTCGGCGGCCGGGAGCACGACTACCGGGCGGTGGGCGGCGACTTCTCGCACCGCTGGAGCCGGATGGACGAGCAGGTCGCGACGATGCGCCGGATCTGGGCGCAGGAGCCGCCGTTCGAAGGAGCCGATCCGGTCGGGCCGCCACCAGTGCAGCCCGGTGGCCCGCCACTGATCGCCGGAGTGATCGGCCCGAAGGCGATGGCTCGCGCCGCCGTGTGGGCGGCGGGCGTCGACGACCCGACCTCGATCACGAGCGTTGACGCGCAGGCCCTCACCCAGCGTCGGGAGATCGTCGAGGCGGCATGGAAGACCGCCGGCCGGACCGAGGCTCCTCACTTCTCGGCCAGCATCTGGTACGCCCTCGGTCCGGACTCGCAGCGCCGACTCGGCGACTACGTGTTCGACTACATGAAGATCTTCGACGCCGGTTTTGCCCGACAAATGGCCGAGGCAGCGCCGGTGCACACCGCGGAGGCGCTGCGCGAGGCCGTCGCGGCCGCCGAAGCCGCCGGCTGCGACGAGCTCTTCCTCGTCCCGACCACCGCGGACCCGGTCGAACTGGACCGCACCCGGGAAGCGCTCGGGATCTGACGGCGTCCGCGTCCGCGTCGTTGCAGCGTTGTCGACGTCCACGTGGTGCGGTTACGCTCAGCGGCCGATCGGTTCCTGACATCCGCCTCGATCTGACCAGAGTCGCCATCCCCCAGGAGGTGCCTCGTCGTGGTCAGCGCGAAGTGTCCGACGGACCGACCGGACCCGGAAAGCTCCAGGTCAGCACGTATCCTCCGCATCAGCGGGCTGTAGCGCAGCTTGGTAGCGCACTTGTCTGGGGGACAAGGGGTCGCAGGTTCAAATCCTGTCAGCCCGACACAAGAAGCCAGGTCAGAGCCGGTCCGGATGGGCCGGCTCGGCTCGGTTTCCACGTGGCGATCGCGCAGCAGAACGACGGTGTACCGCTCGAGGAGACGCCGGTCAGAACGACGCGTGGCGTGAGGCCGGCGTCGGCTGTCGAGAACGCGACTCTGTCATCGTGACCGAACACGCTCGGGCTGCGCAACATCATGTTCGCCGTCGGAGACACAACAGTGTCGGGACAGCGCGCACTGCTCTCTGCACTCGACCGATTCCAATCGACCGTCCCGACGCTGAACGTTTCTCCCGACACAGATCGACGACCTGGCGGCGGGTACCCCGATTGCGCCGGTATGGTTCAGGCGAAGCCAGTCTCGAGCTTCGTTGCGTCACTCCAGATCCTCGGTCGCGCACTTCTCTGCAGGAGTGAACCATGGATGATGTTTCGGTGTGTGGCACCGCAACCGGGCTCGACGTGATGGACTGCCGTGGCTACAGCGGAATCGTCCAAGCGCGACTCGACTTTCGGTCTGCGTCAGTTCGAAACGCGGTTGGCCAGCCGGCACAGCTGATCGAACTGATCCGAGTGATGGATCTCGCAGGATGAGCACGTCAACGGTCTCTCGGCACGAGACCGGTCGACCGATGGTTCAAGATGCACGCGGCTTTTCAGTTCATCGGGTGCGTCGCTCGACAATCCGGACGACCGTCTCGAGACTCGCTCAGTCGCCGACACCGAATGGCTCGACAGCGATCGGTCGCCGCTTGTTCCTCACGTTCCGGTCTGCCCGGCCCAACGCGCTGCGGCCATTCGTGACCTACCGTCGGTCGCTTCCATTTCGGGCTTCGCAGGTGCCCGCGATGCGGAACTCGCTTCGCAGCGACAACGCTCCTTCTCTCCGTCCCCAGCACGTTGGTTTCAGTTGAACGCCGCGCAGTGGAGAGATCTCGCTGCATCCTTCGCAAGCCAAGCCGGTGGTTGCGATGCCGGACGGCTCTGCCGGGTCTGCATCGATGTTGTCGGTGTGACGGGCGCCGGCATCACCCTGATGGACGGCGATCAGGTCGGCCCGTTGTGCGTGTCCGGACAAGGCGCTGCGGCGCTCGAAGATCTGCAGTTCACGCTGGGGGAGGGTCCGTGCCATGACGCGTATCGCTCCGGGCGGCCAGTTCGCGTCGTGGGATTCGACGTGGATGCACCGACTCGGTGGTTGCCGTTCGCCGAATTGGCGGTTCGCACGGGTATCCGGGCCGTGTACGCCTATCCGCTGACGTGCGACAACGCGAAGCTCGGCGTCTTGACGCTGTACAACAACCGCGCCGAGGATTTGACCGGGGAACGGCACGAACTGTGCCTTGGTCTCGCTGACGTGCTCGCAGCGACGATCGCAGCGATGGACACCCCGACGTCGGACGCCCCGCTCGCTGACGGGATCGAGAACGCGTTCGCATTCCGAGCGGAAGTGCATCAGGCTTCGGGAATGGTCGCAGCTCGACTCGACAGCCCCGCCGCGGACGCGCTCGTAAGAATTCGTGCCCATGCGTTCGCGCGCGGTCAGCCGGTGAGCTCGGTCGCAGCTGACATCGTCGCACGCCGCCTCCGCCTCGACGACGACCGACTCCCACATCTCGACCAAGAACAAGCGGAACAATGACCGACAACGATCAACGACGCCAAGACGCCGACAGAACCTCGACAGCGGCTGCGTTCGTCGAGATCGTCGAAGCGCTGGTCACCAACTTCGACGTGATCGACGTCCTGACCGGCGTCGCCGAGCGAAGCGTCGAACTCTTGAACGCGTCCGCGGCGGGCATCCTCCTCGCGGACGCGTCGGGCAGCCTGACTGTCGCTGCGGCGTCGAGCGAACAGGTCGGCGTGCTCGAGCTGTTCCAGATCCAGAACAGGCAAGGCCCGTGTTTCGACTGCTTCACGACTGGCGTGGCAGTCATGAACGCCTGGCTCGACATGGCTTCGCCGTGGCCGGATTTTGCGCGCGAGAGCGTCGCCGCCGGGTACCCCTCCGTCTACGCGGTGCCGCTCCGGCTCCAGAACAACATCCTCGGCTGCCTCAACTTGTTCATGACCGAATCAGTCGTGCTGACCCCGAGCGACATCGCCCTCGCTCAAGCCCTTGCAGACGTCGCCACGATCGTGATCATCCAGGACCAGGCCACTCGCGACGCCGCTCTGCGCGAAGGGACACTCCAGCACGCCCTGACGAGTCGGTTGGCCATCGAGCAAGCCAAGGGGATGATGGCCGAGCGACTGAACATCGACATGGACACAGCGTTCAGTCGCCTCCGCGCATACGCACGACATACGAACCAGCGCCTCAGTGACGTCGCCACCACCGTCGCTTCCGGCACGATCAGCATTGCCACGATCAACAAGTCAGCGCGCCCACCGACACCACCGGCGGCCGCGGCCGCGACTCGCCGAACCCTGGATTGAGAGCCCTGCTCAGTCGGCGAAGACGTCGCGGCTGAGCTGGAGGAAGAAGCGGTGGTCGTGCCCCGTGTTCGGGTCTGTGGAGTTGTACTTCGGGCCGTTCGCCTCGCCATTGGGGAGGTGATCCTCTGCGTAGATCGCGCCGACCGGGCAGACATCAGGCTGGTAGCACGCGGTGCACGAGGTGCACTCGTCGAGGTTGACGTACAGGATCGTGTCGCCGAAGATCGCAATGGAGTCGGGATGGGGTTGATGGCTGTTCTCGACGACGCCGCTGCCGGCCATCTGCTCGGAGTTGAGCCGGGACGTCGTCGGGTCGTACTCGTAGATGCACTGGACGGGGCAGACGTCGACGCACGCGCGGTCCTTCGTGCCGATACAGGCTTCGGTGATCACTGCGACGCCAGCCATGAAGCCCTCGTGCCCTGCCGCAGCAATCTTCAAACTGATGCCCCCGCACGGACGCGAGGTGACGTCGCGACGCTGCGAGCCCACGGTGGCGAAATCCTCGGGCCGAACGCCCACCGGCCGGCTCGGACCAATGGTCCGAGCCGGCGCGGGTCAGGAGGTGAGCGCCGCGACCGCAGCTACTACGTCGACGAGTCCGGTCCCCTTGTCGTACGAGGTGCGATAGCCGTTGACTGAGGTGTACGCCGCACCATCTGTGTAGGGGAAGGCGGACGACTTGAGTGCCGCCTCGATCTCGGCGGGCGTTGCCGTCGGGTCGGCTTGGAACAGCTGGGCCACAATGCCAGCGATGCGCGGGGCGGCCATGGACGTGCCACTGATGGTGTTGAAGGTCCCGATGTCGAGGGGCCCCGGGCCGTTGTTCGGGGCGAGACCCGTCGAGCAGATCACGAGGTACGGGCGACACGAAGACTCGATGTCCTCGCCGGGCGCCGACAGGTCCGGCCACGTCGTCGAGTCCGCCGCCGCGCCACGGGACGAGAAGCCGCTGACCGTGCCGTTGCGGGTGCCGGTGTTCTGATCGAAGTAGGACGCAACGGACAGCACGCCTCCCGTCGGATCCTGCGACGGCGGGTTCGTCAGACTCGCAGAACCGTCACCGGCGTCGTTGCCCGCTGCCCAAACTGTCACGACACCATCGGCCGCGAGCGCACGCTGCAGCTGCACCGTCGCCGATTGCGGATCGAATGCACCGCCGCCGGTCGGCCCATAGGAGTTGTTGGTCACCTTGATCGGAGGGCACGCCGCTGCGCTGACGCCGGGCCCACAGGGAGCGTCGTGGTTCTCGAGGACCCAGTTCAGGGCCGAGTCGGCGCCGACGATCAGCAGTGTTGCACCCGTCGAGATCGAGACGAGGCTCGCACCGGGCGCGGCGCCCTGGAGCTGTGTTCCGTCGGTCAGCGTCGTGGGTCGGCCGGCGACGATGCCGTTGACGTGCGTGCCGTGACCGCCGACGGACAGGGTGTCCGTGTCGATCACCGTCGGCACTGCAATCACGCAGCTGGTCGTCGTGGTGGTCTCGTCGAGGCAGACACTCTTCAAGCTCGCGACGACGGCCGCGGAGCCGTCGGTGTTCCGCAGGAAGGGATGAGTCGGGTCGACGCCGGAATCGATGACGGCCACCGACACGCCGGAGCCGTCGAGAGCCTTGCCATCGGCACCGGTGAGCGTCGCGACGGCTTCGGCGCCACGCGTCGCGGTGTTGCTCGTCTCCATCGTGAACGCGATCGGCGCATCGCCTTCGAGGTACGTCACGCCGGGCGCGGCGTCGACCTCGAGGATCTGCGACCGGGTGCCACGCGCGACGGCCACACCGATCCGGTCGAAGGTGGTGACCAGGCGCATGTCCGCCGTCGCCACAGCGGCACGTGCCGTCGCAATGTCTACGCCGTGCACCATCACGGTCGTCCGGCCGATGCCCAGGTCGGCAAGTTGGTCGACCAGGAACGGCTGCATGCGCGCACTGCTCGCTGCGACGGGTCGAGACGCAGCACCTGCTGCTGACGCCACGTGTGCCGTGGACGCAACCATGAGGCTGCCCCCCAGCAGAACTGCCGATAGTCGCCGCCGCGACAAACGGATATGGGATCGTGACTGCATGATGCATCCTCTCGCCGTGGATATCACCGCCCGCAGTACCTGCACGGTACCCGCTCCGAGCCCGATGGACGTTTCCCGAGTCGGAACCGCTCATCTGCGTCAGCGCGCAGGGCACATCAGGGGCTCTCCACGACCCGGGCTCGTCACGTTTGGTCTAATGTCGGCGCACCGAGTCAGAGGAGTGGATGCCGTGTCGTCTGTCGCCGAGTTCCAGGACGTGGGCTACATCATCCGACCCGAGCTGCTCTCGGCAGAGGAAGTGGCCACGATCAACGCCCAGCTCGACACCATCGTCTCGGGCGGGCATCGGTCGGGATTGGTGCTGGAGAAGGACGAGCGCACGCTGCGTAGCGTGTTCAACCCGCACCTCTACAACGATGTGCTCGGGCGTGTGGTGCGCCATCCGCGGGTGCTGGGGATGGTCGAGGAGCTGCTGGGCGAACCCGTTTACGTGTTCCAGCTTGTGGTCAACAACAAATCGCCTTTCAACGGAGATGTCTGGTACTGGCATCAGGACTATCCCACCTATCGCGTCGACGATCACATCGCCGAGAGCCGGATGGTGAACGTGTTGATCTTCCTTGACGAGGTGACGCAGTTCAACGGGCGCTCATGGTGGTGCCGGGGTCGCACCGGATGGAGTCCGACTGGCCTGACGAGTCCACCCAAGGCACCTCCTACACGATCCGCTACTCAGGAACGGGCGTGATCGAGGCCGAGGTGCAACGCGGCGGCATCGTCGCGCCGACTGGTCTTGCGGGGTCCGTGATGTTCATGCATCCCAACGTGCTCCATGGCTCTGGATCGAACCTGTCGCCGTGGAGGCGCAGACTGATCTCACTCACCTACAACGCAGTGTCGAACAAAGCGACAGCGCCGTCGGCTCGCTCACGCGACATCGTCCCCGACGACAGCACCGTGCCGGCGCTGGTTGCGCTCGGCGACGACTGCCTCCTGGCCGGCGCATCGCGGATGTGACCGGCGACGTCGACGGAGCGCGGCCGGTGTGGGCCGAAATTGAGCTCGGCGCCATCACGCACAACATCGAGCGGATCCGCGAGCGTGCAGGTCGTCCCGTGCGGCTCATCGTCCCAGTCAAAGCCAACGCGTACGGCCATGGTGCTGTCGCCGTCGCACGGCACCTCGAACACATAGGGGTGGATGCCGTTGCGACGGCGAACGTCGACGAGGCGATCGCGCTTCGAACGGCGGGGGTCCGGCTGCCGATCCTGATGTACGCCTCACAACTGCCCGGCGCCACGTCACGACTCCGCGCCTACGGCCTCACGCCGACCATCGCCGATCGCGCCGGGCTCGAGGCCGCAGCGGCTGCAGCCGGCGACGATCCTGTCGCGGTGCATGTGGAGGTCGACGCCGGTTTCGGCCGTCTCGGGGTCCGCTTCGACGAAGCGGCGGCGTTCGTCGCCGCTGTGGTCGCCGAGCGACGGGTCTTCCTCGAGGGCATCTACACACACGTACCGTTCAGCGACGAGACCGGTGCCGTGTGGGCAGGGCGGCGGATCTCTGCGTTCGGTGAGCTCGTCCGCCAGATCGAGCTGACGCACGGCATCCGCATCCGCTACGCCCAGGCAAGCGCCAGCTCGGCCGTGATCGACTCGATCCCTGACGACCTGAACACCATCGCTCCCGGGCACCTCACCTATGGCATCTCCCCGATCCACGGGGTGCAGGCCCACGACTACGGCTTCCAGCAGGCGTTGCGCGCGATCAGAGCGCAAGTGATCCATGTCGGGAGACGAGAGCCGGGAGACGACCTCGGGCCCGGTTCGGCCGACGAGGTGACCCGCACGGCTGTGTTGCTGCTCGGCATCGACAACGGGTACGGGTTCTCCGTCGGCGCGTCGGTGCTGCTGCACGGTGCCCGTTGCCCCGTGCTGTCCGTCACCGCCGAGTACACCGTGGTCGACACGTCCTCGGTGCCGGAAGTGACGGCGGGTCAAGTAGCCACGATCGTGGGCCGCGACGGCGCGGACTCGATCAGGCTCATCGACGTCGCTGCGAGCGCGGGGCACAGCGCTGGCTACTGGATGATGGGGTTCAGGCGAGTGCCACTCCTGTACGACGGGGAAGCATCATCCCCTGTGGTCGTGAGCTGAGCCTGCCGGACTCACGGTCCCGGGCTGTTCGGACGCGTGATTGCGAGTCGCGTCAAGAACTTCAGGGTGTGGTCCACGTCAGGTCGAGGCGTGCAGCAGCGCGTTCGATCGCCTCGACCAATCGATCGATCGAACCGGCACACGCCTCGAGATCGGCCGGCGACAGCACGATCACCGGGGCCGAATCGGTCTCGGCCACGACCACAGGTGTGATGCCGCCCGTAGCGATCCGCACGGCAGTGGGCTGGTCATCGCGGTGATGGTTGTCGAATGGCACGGGGAGTCCATCGCGACACGCTTTCCACTCGGGACGCTCGCGCACGGACCCGTGGGTGATCTCGCACAGCGCACAATGCCTCCGTCCCAGACGGGCACCAATCCAGTAGGCGAGTTCACCACGCAACGAACTCTCGGCGTCGTACACGCCCACGAGCCGGATGATCCGCCGGGGTGGGGCCACGTTGGAAGATGACATGCCAACAGCATCGCAAATCGAGGCCTCGTAGTTGTCGCCCTGCGACGCCGAACGACTCCCGGCTTGCCTCGAGGGCCGCGGCCGGCATCGAACCACTGTGCCCGAAGGCCGGGCCGCGCGGGCGCCTAAGCTGCGGTCGCGTTGCGCGGCTGGGAGTCGCCTCGCCGTCCCGCTGGTGGCCCACCGGCCGCGCAACCACTCCAGAGTTCCATCACGAACACCGAATGCGGCACCCTCACCCGGTCTGTTCATCGGATGGTCACTGACGCGCATTACTCGGGAGCGTCTCCTTTGCTCGCATGTCGCCGGTGGAAGCTCAGAACCGCCAGCGGGTTGCACCACCGGGCTCGACCGTTTGGAGCGCGGTGGCGGTCGTCATCGCGATCCGGTACACGTGCCACGGCGGCGGACCGGCGGACGGCGCGCTGAACGGTGCCGTCAGGGCAGTGCCGGTGTCGTCGACCTGTGCCGGCCACCCGCCTTCGGCCCACTCAGCGGCTCGTACGGCCACGGTGTCGGGATCGGTGACGAGCTCGGCGCGACCTTCGACAACGAGATCGAAATCCGACGTTGCCATGCTCAGCGTGCATCGCGGATCACGCTCGATGTTGCGGCCCTTGCGCGACGTGCGTCCGGTCTCGAACCAGAAGGCTTCATCGGACCAGAGCGCGCCGATGCCCGTCACGTGAGGGCTGCCATCGGCGTCGATGGTCGCCAGCCAACACGTGTGCCGATCCGGCCCGCCGGCGCCGGGCGCCTGATCGAGGCCTCTGGCGAGCCCGTCGCGCACCGTGCTCCATTCGACGAGTGGGGTTCCGTAGAGGTCGGCGAGGTTGCGTGCTTCCATGCAGAATCGACGCCGACGGATCGCTGAACTCATCGGCACGTCACGCCCGACGGCGTGACCGCTGCAGTCGGCGACTCCCCAGGGAGTCACGCCGGTCCGAAGTACGACTCCCCAGGGAGTCAGTTGCGGCGGGCGTCGAGGTCGCGGAGCGCGGCTTCAAGGTCGAAGTCGCCTTCGGGTGTGGGCACCGCATCCGGAAGATCGCCGTCGACGTCGTCCACCCGAATCGGTTCGGCGGGTTGCATGCTGCCGTCGGGGCGGAGGAACCAGAGGTCGCCTCGAGGGTCACCGGTGATGGACCAGCCGCCCTCATGCATCAGCCGGTGATGCATGCGGCAGAGGCAGATCAGGTTCGACTGGATCGTCGGCCCAGGCTGGAGCCAGTGCACGATGTGATGAGCGTCCAGCCACGCGGTGTGCTGACAACCGGGGAACCGGCAACCGTGATCGCGCAACCTCAGCAACCGCTTCAAGCGGCGCGACACCGTTCGCCGACCCTGCCCGAGGGCGCCGTCGTCACCGCCGTCGGTGTGGCGGAACCCTTGCAGGACCGCGTCACACAGGATCCGCCGGGCCGACTCACGAGGCACGCCGGCGGGGGCCGTGCCCAGGCCGTCGCCCGGCGCGAACGCACAACACCCGCGGCCCTCCTCGCCGACGCCGGCAGCGTCGCCGTCGCCGGCAACGTGGCCGTCGCGGGCACCGGTGTCGTCCGGGTCGTCGAACACGTCCGGGGTCAGGTGCAGCGTGACGAGGTGCGCGTCGTCGATGACGGCCGGATCCGCGATCGTCGCGACTGCATGGATGGCCATGTCGAATGCCGCGTCTGCTCGCCGCTGGACCATGGACTCACCCGACACGAAGTCTTCCACGAAGCGGTCCACGCACTCGATGAAGACCGACCCCGCCTCGACCGGCAACCGCAACGTGGTGACCACCGAGTCGCCATCCAACCGGAGCCGCATCGACCGGTCCTCGAACGCCCGCTGCTCGGCATCTTCGGCAGTGACCTCACTCCTGCGGTACGCCGACACCATCCGTTCGACGTGGTTCGAAGTCGACCCCAGAGCGAACTGCAGCAACCAATCTGCGTTCGGCTCCGACGCGATCCTGGTGATCGAACGCACCTTGGCGTATGACAGCTGGCCCGACTGCATGGCGACGGCGAACTGCGGGAGCCGGTCCAACGCATGCGCGACCCGCACCTTCTCGTGCGCGGTGCACAGATCGACACCGGTCTGCCAAGACAGCCACGCCGCACACGATCGGCTCCCCGATCCGAGCCACCCGCGACGGCGGTCGAAGTCGGCGACCAACGCCAACCACCCCGCCTCCGCCGCCGTCATGTTCGCCGAACGACGACAGATCTCCGTCCCGAGCCATTCCAATGACACCTCATCGTCCAGATCGACAACCGCCACAGTCTCCATCCCGACATGATGAACGAAGGGTGCGACAGCCATCATGTGATGACCGTCGTGAGGCGGTCGTCTGGTGCAAGATCCGGATGGTGGTCCCGCTGTCGGGTCTGACCCTGGGTGCGACTGACCGACGTGTCTTTTCTCTGAATTGTCGGCCCTTCATGCGGAACCACCATCCGGACGGCCTCGCCCGGCAAGTGACCTCATAGGAACCTGTTGACGCAGACCCCTGGCTGTCTTGTCCGAGCTGAGCCTGGCCCTCCCAACCGCTACCCGTTTGCGATGAGAGAAATTGGAAGGACCGACCATCATGATGACATCTGTGGATCGCCGCGTCACGGGCGGCGTCGACACCCACCACGACGTGCACGTCGCCGCAGTGTGCGACACCGACACCGGCCGAACTTTGGACACGGCGTCGTTCCCGACGACCACAAGTGGCTACGCCGAGCTGCTGGTGTGGATGAACGACCATGGAATCGTCGACAAGGTCGGGATCGAGTCGACCGGTAGTTGGGGCGCTGGTCTCACCCGTCATCTGGCCGCTGCCGGCGTGACGGTGATCGAAGTGGATCGACCCGAT
>JAOBWO010000117.1 GCA_025463415.1 Acidimicrobiales bacterium
GGCGACTTCGTCGCCGCGAAGCCGAGGTACGCGATCTCCCACCCCTGCTGAGCCGCACGGATGTCGCGGTCCTCGTCGTAACGCTCGATGAGCTCTCCGAGGTGGAAGCTTCGGCTGTGGCCTTCGATGCCGAGGCGGGCCCACGAGACGGCGAGGTCGAAACGGGCCACGAACTCACCCTCCGGCGTCTGAAGAACGTGCTGGCGGACGATTCCCTCCAACATCGGCGAGCGAAGGCATCGGCCGAGCAAGCGCTCGAACCACGAGTCCGGCACGCGGTAGCCGCCGACGCGGCGGCGCACGATGTCGAGCACCTCCGGCGGCCCGGAGCGGCCGGTGACGCGAAGCCTGGTAGCACGCTGCATCAACCAGTCCATGCTCGCACCGCGGCGCTGGATGTCGTCGATGATGCGCACGAGTGTCGACTCGTCGACCAGCGCGGCCAGGTCGCACGCGGTGCGCGCCAACGTGGTGCACGGGATCCCGTCGACGGTCGTCACGTCCGCTCGCGGCAAGGAGCGGGTGCGCCGGACGACGGCTCGGTCGGTGCGGATGCGCGAGGCGTGATGCCCGAGGATCTCCGGTCGCTCCGGCGGCATCGACAGCCCGTCGAGCCCGTGGAGCGCCGCGGCGCTGAAGCACGAGGCGACCACGTGAGCCGAGAGGGTCGCCGCGTAGGTCAGCTGCCGCCACGTCGCCGGGCTGGCCGTGAACCGCCAGATCGAGGGTTGGATGCGTTGCACCACCCCGTCGCGTTCCATGCGGACGAGGTCGTTGCGCGAGATCCCATGTGCGGCAGCCTGGCTCAACGTGAACGTGCCATGGCGAGAGGCTGCGAACTCACCCAGGGCACGCACGGAGGCGCTGGTGGGCATGCAGCCGTTGTACCCGATCGGTGTGACACCGCCCCGTGAGCGCGTCACCGGGGACGATCCCACTGATGCGTTCACCGGAATTGTCCCCAGTGAGTCGGAATGTCCTGATGAGGCCGGCGCCGGCTGATGGCCGGCGTCAGCCGTGGTCGGTCAGACCTTGACCTTCTTGTTGGCCTTGCGGCGGTCTTCGAGGGCGAGGAACTTCTTGCGGATGCGGATGTTCTTCGGGGTGACCTCGACGAGCTCGTCGTCCTGGATCCACTCGATCGCGGTCTCGAGGCTGTGGATCTTCGGCGCGGGCAGCTTGACGGCGTCGTCGTGGCTGTGCGTGCGGATGTTGTTCTTCTCCTTGGGACGCACGGCGTTGACCACCATCTCGTCCTCGCGGGCGCACTCGCCGACGACCATGCCCTCGTACACCTGCTCACCCGGAGCGATGAAGAACTGTCCGCTGAGCTGGAGCTTGTCGAGCGCGTAGCCCGTGGATTGACCGATCCGGTCGGCCACCATCGCGCCGCCGCGGTTGTCGGGCATCTCGCCCGCCCATGGCATCCAGTCGAGGTGGTGCTGGTGCAGCAGCGCCGTGCCGCGGGTGGCGGTCATCAGCAGCGAGCGGAAGCCGATCAGGCCACGCGACGGGCACTCGAAGGTGATGATCGTGCGGCCGGCGTCACCGGTGCGCAGGTCGGTGATCCGACCCTTGCGCGGGGCGAGCTCCTGGGTGACGGTGCCGACGTGCTCGTCGGGGACGTCGCACACACCCCGCTCCTGGGGCTCGAAGCGCTTGCCGTTGACTTCCTTGGTGATCACCTCGGGGCGGCTGACCTGCAGCTCGTAGCCCTCGCGGCGCATCGCTTCGATCAGCACGGCGAGCTGCAGCTCGCCACGGCCGGCGACTTCGATGATGTCGGGTGAGCCGGTCTCGAACAGCTTGATCGAGACGTTGCCGAGCAGCTCCTTCTCGAGGCGCTCGACGAGGTGACGGCTGGTCAGGTACTTGCCGTCCTTGCCGGCGAACGGCGAGGTGTTGACGCCGAACGTCATCCGCAGCACCGGCTCGTCGACGGAGAGCCGGGGCAGCGCCACGGGGTTCTCGACCGACGCGATGGTGTCGCCGATCTCGACCTCGGGGAACCCGGCGACGACGAACAGGTCGCCGGCGGACAGCTCTTGGACCTCGTTGCGGCTGACGCCTTCGAACGCCATCAACTGGCTGAGCCGGCGCTTGAGCGGCGGCTGCCCCTCGTTGCACTCTTCCTCGAGCAGCGCCACGGTGTCGCCACGGCGCATCGTGCCGTTGACGACGCGCCCGATGGCGAGGCGGCCCAGGTACTCGCTGGCGTCGAGGGTGGTGACCATCGCCTGCAGCGGCGCGTTGGCATCGCCGGTGGGCGCGGGGATCTTCTCGAGGATGGTGTCGAGCAGCGACGACAGGTCGGCGTCCTCGGCCGGCATGCCGATGCCGACCATCGAGCGACCCTCGCGGGCAACAGCGGAGATGATCTCGAAGTCGATGTGGTGGTCGCCGGCGTCGAGGTCCATGAACAACTGGTAGACCTCGTCGAGGACCTCGTCCGGACGTGCGTCCTGGCGGTCGACCTTGTTGATGATGACGATGGCCGGCAGATCGAGGGCGAGTGCCTTCTGCAACACGTAGCGGGTCTGCGGCAGGGGGCCCTCAGCGGCGTCGACGAGCAGCAGCACGCCGTCGACCATGGTCAACGCTCGCTCCACCTCACCGCCGAAGTCGGCGTGACCCGGGGTGTCGACCAGGTTGATCTTGACGCCCTTCCAGGTGATCGACGCCGCCTTGGCGAGGATCGTGATCCCTCGCTCGCGTTCTTGGTCGTTGTTGTCCATCACGCGGTCGACGACCGCCTGGTGGGCGGCGAAGGTGCCCGTGGCGCGCAGCAGCGCATCGACGAGTGTGGTCTTGCCGTGGTCGACGTGCGCGACACGGGCGATGTTTCGAAGTTCAGTCATGATCCGGGGGTTTCAGTTGTACCGGCAACCGGGAGGCGGGGGGTTCTGCCAACGGCGTGCTCAGGAGGGGTTGATGCAGACTCAGTCGTCGGAATCGTCGTCGTCTTCGTCGTCGAAGGTGACGCCGTACTTCTCCGCAAGCGCGGCGTACTCGTCGTCTTCGCTGGGAGGACGTTGATCAATGCCACCAAATCCCAGATCGAGTGCGCTGGGACCAGCTTGCTTCAGCTTTCGCGCTTCTTCGAAGCGGCGATGACGACCCTTCTTCACGGTAGGGCTCCGAATCTAGAGAA
>JAOBWO010000126.1 GCA_025463415.1 Acidimicrobiales bacterium
ACGACCGCTGCCGAGGTGACCGCATCGACGGCGGCCGACGTGGACTCGACACCCGGCAACCACGTCGCCGCCGAGGACGACCAGGCCGACGCCGCGGTGACCACGACCGGCTCGTCGATCGGCGACATCGTCTGGTTCGACGTGGATCACGACTTCGTGGTCGACCCGGGCGAGACCCGACTGGCGAACGTCTCTGTCGGCGTGCGCTGGGCGGGGCCGAACGCCACGTTCGGCGACGGTGACGACATCGTCACGGCTCAGACCACCGACGCGAACGGCAACTGGTCGGCGTCCGGCCTGCCGCTCGGCGGCTACCGGGTCACCATCGACACGTCCACGCTCCCGCTCGGCATCACGACCGCGATCCGCGACCGCGACGGAACCACCACGCCGAGCATCACGGCGTTCACCATTGCCGGTGGGCAGTCGCTGACCGACGTCGACTTCGCCTACGTCGGGTCGGGTTCGGTCGGCGACACCGTGTTCCTCGATGCCGACGCCGATCACGCCTTCGACCCGGGCGAGGGCATCAACAACGCCACGGTCGGCCTCCGCTGGTTCGGACCGGACGGCACCGCCGACGCCGCACCGGGTGGCGACGACATCGTGTTCTCGACCACGACGGCCACCAACGGTGGCTACCAGTTCGTCGACCTTCCGGCCGGTTCGTTCGCGGTCGGCGTCGGCACGTCGTCGTTGCCGTCAGGCCTGCAGAACACGGTCGATCCCGACGGCGGCAACGACGATCGCGCCGGCGCCACGCTCACCGTCGGCCAGTCACGACAGGACCTCGACTTCGGCTACGGCGGCACGAACACGATCGGCGACACCGTCTACAGCGACATCGACGGCAACCAACGCCAGTCCAGCGGCGAGCCCGGCCTCGGCGGGGTGACCGTGACGCTGCTGCGCGACCTCGACACCAACGGCACCTACGAGACGGTCGTCGCGACCGCCGTGACGGCTGGAGCCGGCACGTACTCGTTCGACCGCCTGCCCGGTGGGGCGTATCGCGTCGACGTCACGGTGCCCGCCGGTCTGACCCTCTCGACGGCCGCGACAGTGGCCGCAACGGTGACCACCCATCAGACGATCCTCACCGCCGACTTCGGCCTGCACCCGCCGGCGACCGCGCCGCCCGGCGTGCTCGGCGATCGGGTGTGGAACGACGTCAACGGTGACGGTGTGCAACAGGCGGGCGAGCCCGGGCTGAGCGGCGTTCGGGTCGATCTGCAGATCGACGCGGACGGCGACGGCACCTTCGCGACGATCGCCACTCAGACCACCGGCACCGACGGCGCCTACGGGTTCGCCAACGTGCCGACCGGGAACTACCGCGTCGCGGTCACCTCACCGACGGGGTTCGACGCCACCACGGCGCCGGCGTCGCGGGTGGACCTCGCGGCCGCCGGATCGGTGCTCACCGCCGACTTCGGCTTCACCGCCGGCACCGCTGCGCCAGGCGCGGTCGGCGACACGGTGTGGAACGACCTCGACGCCGACGGTGCCCAGGATCCGGGCGAGCCGGGCATCGCCGGGGCGGTCGTGACCCTTCGATCCGATGCCAACGGCGACGGCGTGTTCGAGACGATCGCTGCCACGACGTCGACCGGCGCACAGGGCACGTACGCGTTCAGCGGTCTGCCGCCTGCGACGTACACGGTGTCCGTCGCGCCCACGGCCGGCACGAACCCGACCACGCCGCTCAGCCGCACTGTCGCCGTCACGTCCGGCGGCACGATCAACACCGCCGACTTCGGGCTCACGTCGGGTGCCGTCGCCGCCTCGTCGATCGGGGATCGGGTCTGGCTCGACACCAACCGTGACGGCGTCCAGGACGCCAACGAACCAGGCGTCAACGGTGTGACGGTCACCCTGAGCCGCGACGGCGATCACGACGGATCGTACGAGAGCACCGTCGCCACCGCGGCCACGTCGGGCGACGGCAACTACATGTTCGCCGGCTTGGCTCCCGGCTCCTACCGCGTCGTCGTAACGCCCTCCAGTGGACTCGCCGCAACCCGACCGCCCGTGCTCGAGGAGCTGCGCGCCGGAGTGAACGTCTCGGATGCGGACGTCGGACTCGCTCCTGCGGCGCCCCTGCCGTTCGACGTGCAGATCGTCAAATCGATCGAGGGATCCGTCGTCACCGGTCAGGACATGACGTGGGTGCTGACCGTGACCGACAACGGCATCGGCAGCTCCCCCGCCAACCTGACCGTCACCGACACCTTGATCAACGGGCTCACCTTCCGCTCCGCCTCCGGAGCCGGGTGGACGTGCTCGGCGGCCGGACAGGACGTCACGTGCACGGGCGGCGGCCCGCTGGCGCCGGGGCAGTCGACAACCATCCGCATCGTCACCACGGTCGGGGGTGCGGGCGGCACGACCGTCAACAACACCGCCTCCGTCGCAGCCGCTGGCATCGAGCTCAGCCTCTCGAACAACGCGTCGCGTGCGGTTGGTCAGGTGGCCAGCCTGGCACCGGTCGTGACCACCACCTCCACGACGCCCGATCCAGCACCCACCGTTGCACCGACCTCGACCCTGCCCCTCAACGATCCGGCTCCAGCGAAGCCACTGCCCTCCACGGGATGGGACGTGGAGAGCTGGCTGTTGGCCGCCGCGGTGCTGCTGATCGGCGGCATCGTGACGGTGCGCATCCGGCGCCGCCCATATGTCTGGGTGCCGATGCAGCGGTGATTCCGCCACTCACTCGGCACGGCGCACCCGAACTTCATGCGGGTCCGGGAAGCCGGTCAGGCGGAGCAGGCGCTCACCTTCGGCGACGGCATCTGCTTCCTCGCTCGGCAACAGGTGATCGTACGGACGGATCTCGACGACCGAGCTGACCCGCGTCCCGGTGATCGACCACGTCCCGGCTACCGACCCGTCGACCATCAACGCGCCGGGGATGATCCCGTTCTTGACGTCGAACAGGCGTCGGCGGTTCTCGTCCGTCATCACCCTCCGGCGATCGGCATGGGACAGGAGGAGGTTGTCGAAGTCGGCGAGCAGGCGCACCGGCGCCGGCGTGTCAGGGTCCGGCCGTGGCGCGTCGGCCACATCGAACAGTTCATCACCATGCTGGCCGGCGAACCGCAGCAGGCCGGGCACTCGCTCGAAGACCTCTCGAAGGCGCGTCAGACCCGACCACGTCTGCATGTCCTTCACCGACGCCGGGCCGAACGCAGCGAGGTAGCGCTCGACCAAGCGGTCGATCGTGATCACTGGGGACACGAGATCGCCGAGCCACGCCTGTGCCGTCATCGATCGCGCCGCACCCCTGCTGCCCCAGACGGCGCGTGGCGGCACCTGGACGAGCGGCAACAGGTCGCGCGCGGCGTGCGCCAGCGACGCCGGCGCAACACCGGGGAAGCGGTCAGCGAGCAGCGACCCGAGCTCCTTCGGCGTCAGGGCAGCGGCCGACAGCAGCTCGATCGCCGCGGCGGCGACTGCGCCGAGGTCGAGGCCGACGAGCTCGCGGGCGTGCAGTGAGTTGGTGCGCAGATCCCGGTTCATGATCGGCTGCATCAGGGCGCGGAGGCCGAGGCAGTCCGCCGCGACGACCAAGTGCACGGTGCCGCGCATCAACACGACTCGCACGACGCGCCGATCGACGATCGCTGCGGACAGCTCGGACGACGCGAACCCGTCGAGGCGAGACCAGAGGCCGTAGTACGGGGCGAACGGCGCTTGGGCCTGGAGGCCGACGAGGTGGGCGATCGCGTCGACAGCATCCATCGATGAACGCTCGAGCAGGTGCTGACGAGCCAAGGTCGCGCGGTTCACCGCTCGCATCGTCAGCACGTCGCTCATCGCCTCGACGGTATTCCGGACTGCTGCTCGCGCCGTGCCTCTATCCTCGACCGGATGACAGGTTTCCTCGACGCCCTCGCCAGCCGACCGCTGCTGTTCGACGGCGCGATGGGCTCGCTGCTCTATGACCGTGGCGTCATGCACACCCACTCCTACGACGAGCTGAACCTCTCCCGCCCCGAGCTGATCCGGGAGATCCACCAGCAGTACCGCGCGGCCGGCGCCGACATCCTGGAGAGCAACACCTTCGGCGCCAACCGGATCATGCTCGGCCGTCACGGCTTCGCCGATCGCGTGGGCGAGATCAACCGTGCCGCGGTCGAACTGGCCCGCTCCGCCGCCGACGGGGCATTCGTTGCCGGGGCGATCGGGCCCACCGGCGTCAAGTTCGCGGTCGCCACCGACCAGGAGCGCGAGTTGGCCCGCGCCGCGCTGCGTGAGCAGATCGAGATCCTCGTCGAGTCCGGAGTGGACCTGCTCGTGCTGGAGACGTTCACGTCGATCGTCGAGATCGAGGCTGCCCTCGAGATCGCACGGTCCGTCGATCCCGATCTGCCGCGAGTCGCGCAGATGGTGTTCGACGCGCAGAGCCTCGTCGAGGGCGTGCTGACCCCGGAGGAGATCGCAGCCCGGTTGGTGACGGCCGGGGCCGACGTCGTCGGCGGCAACTGCGGACTCGGGCCACCGGAGCTCTACGACGTCGGCCATCGCCTCGTCGGTCACGGCGCGCCGGTCAGCATCCAACCCAACGCCGGGCTGCCCAGCAGCGTCGACGGACGCACGATCTACGTCGCCAACCCCGAGCACTTCGGCGTGTTCGCGCGACGCATGCTCAAGTCGGGCGTCCGCCTGATCGGTGGCTGCTGCGGCACCACGCCGGAGCACATCCGCTCGATGAGCGGCGCAGTGCGGATGATGGGCGGCGGCCCGGCCCGTGCCGGCCTCGGCGGCGCGCAGTCCTCTCCCACGGCGATCCCGCAGCGCCCGGCGATCGTGCCCCTGGCCGAGCGCAGCCGGCTCGGCGCACGCGTCGCGGCCGGCGAGTTCGTCGTGTCCGTCGAGGTCAACGCACCGTCGGGCACCGACGCCACGAAGGCGCTGGGACACGTCCGTCAGGCAGCTGAGGGCGGCATCGACATCGTCAACGTGGCCGACGGCCCGCGGGCCACGTCGCGCATGTCCAACCTGGCGTTCTGCGCACAGGCGATCGCCGGCACGACGGTCGAGCCGATCCTGCACGTCTGCTGCCGTGACCGCAACTACCTCGGGCTGGTCGCCCACCTGCTGGGCGCGCACGCGTTGGGCATCCGCAACCTCGTGATCATCACCGGCGATCCGCCGAAGATGGGCGACTACGCCTTCGCGACCCCCGTGTACGACGTCGACTCGATCGGTCTGCTGGAGATCGCCAGCGCGATGAACGCCGGCTTCGACCCGACGGGGAACGAGCTGGCCGGCGCGACGTCGTTCGTGCTCGCCACCGGCGCCGAGCCTGCCGCCGCCGATCGCGACCGCGAGCTGGAGCGCCTGCAACGCAAGAAGGACGCCGGCGCAGAACTGGTGATGACCCAGCCCGTATACGACCCCGAGACCTTGGCATCGTTCATCGAGGACGCCGCGCCGATCGGGCTGCCGATCATGGTCGGACTGCTTCCCCTCGCCTCGTACCGCAACGCCGAGTTCCTCCACAACGAGGTGCCCGGCATGCAGATCCCGCTCGCCTACCGCGAGCGGATGGCGGCGGTGGGCTCCGGTCCGCTGGCCCGCGCCGAGGGGATCGCGATCGCTCGTGAGGCGCTGGAAGGCGTGCAGGACCGTGTCGCCGGGGCGTACATCATGCCGCCCTTCAACCGCATCGATGCCGCTTTTTCCATCCTCGACGTCGTCCGCGGCAACCGCTGGACCCCCGCCGGCTGACACCCGAGAACGATCAACGCGCCGTCACACCCGGCGCAGATCCGCCTGCATCGGTGCCGGGAAGCGAGGCGTGAACCGCGCGTCGCCGAGCACGCCGCGCATCCGCTCGGCAGCGATGTCGATCGCCGCTGTCCGTTCGGCACCGACATCGGTCGCCAGCCCGGTCGCGATCTCCCCATTCGGCCGTTGCATCCAGCTGCCGACCACTTCGCCGTCGACCCAGATCGTCGCGCCGCCGTTGCCGTTGCGATCGAAGATGGCTGCAGTCACCTCTGGCGAGATGAACCACTGACGTTGCTTCCAGCCCATCGTGGTGGGATCGAGGCTCGGCAGCAGCGCCACCCACGGTTCCGGTTCGGGCACCCGTTCCAGATCATCGGCGGCCACCCATGCTCGTCCGTCGCCGAGGTCGACCTCGACCGCCCCGGCTCCGGCCAACGCCGCCGCCGTGACTCGCCCGTTCCAGCCGGTCCACCACTGCAGGTCGGCGGCCGGCGCAGGACCGAAGGCGGTGAGCCACCGAGCTGCCAGCGCGGCCGCCGATGCCACCGGCTCGGCGCCGGTGAGACCACCCTCGATCCAGTCGTCGGCGACGGCCCAGGTGTACTCGCCGTTGATCCAGGTCCCGGTGGGGCGGGTGCGGACGATCGCTCCTTCGAACCCGAGCAGCAGCAGGACTCTCGTGTGCGCCGCAACGGTCGCGGCGTAGGACTTCCCCGGTGAGAGCTGCAGCTTCGTGGTCAGCGACGGCACCTCCGCGCCGAGCCGGCGAGCACCGGCGGGACCGAGCCGGCGGAGTGCGGCAAGGGTGTCGATCTTCGCCGCGGCGAGCCAGCCCTCCGGGTCGTCGTTGGCGGCCGAGTCGCGCAACAGGTTGAGCAGCACGCGGCGCTGGGCCGGTAGCAGGCGCGTGGTGACCGACGCATGGGCCAATCGGGCGACCTCCGGGGTGAACACCCACAGCGTGCGTCGCATCGCGTGGTGGCGCACGAGCGTGCGGTCCTCGTACAGGGCGGTCGCCAACGGATCGAGCGACGGGTGGATCATGCGCGCCGCCGCAGACAGGTACACAGAGACGGGATCGGTGGAGTGGAGCGCGACCAGATCGTCGGCGATCCGCGCCACGTCGTCGATGTGGCGGCTCGGCGCGAGCCGGTGGCGGACCCCGATGCGCGCCCGCCGCTCGGCGACATCGATGGTGCGCACCGCTGTCATGGCGAGCAGTCTGCCAGCCGGGTCACGGTTCCGAACCCTGCCCGAACTCGGTTGGTACCGTGGCGAGATGCACCACGGAAGATGCGACTGCGGCGGCGTTTCGTTCGACCTGCAGGGCGAGTTGCGCGACGTGTACAACTGCCACTGCGACCGCTGTCGACGAGTGACCGGGCACCACATGGCAGCCACTGCGGTGCACCCGGACGACCTCCGGTTCGCGGAGGACGCCACGCTGCGGTGGTACGAGCCGGCGCCCGGCGTGCGCTACGGCTTCTGCGGGAACTGCGGTTCGACCCTGTTCTGGAAGGCCGACGCCGAGTCGTCCAAGATCTGCATCGCCGCCGGATCGCTCGACCAGCCGACCGGCCTGCGCACCACGAAGGCGTGGTGGGTGGCCGAGGCCGGCGACTACCACGACCGCACGGCGGGCGTCGCCGAGTTCCAGTACGAGGACTGAGACCCGTTACAGCCGTGGGCCGCAGGTGGTCACGTCGCGAATGCAACCGTATGGTGTAGCCCGTGAATACGACGAAGGCCCACATTGCCGCACTCTCCCTGCTCGATCGGGCGCTGATCAGCGTCACCGACGACGAGCTCGTCGCGTTGCTGGCCGGGCTTCCCGAGGATCACGTCTCGGCGATCAAGCGGATCAGCTCGGTGCGCGACGAAGAGGTGCCCGAGACCGAGGTCGTGGCCGCCATCCGCGAGGCGGCGCACAAGGGCCGTCTCAATGGCGACCTGCAGCGCCTGGGCGTCGTGCTGTCCGATGCGTGCCTCGCCGATTGCGTCGAGCAGCTGGGCGACGCCGCCGACCTGCCCAGCGAGGAAGACCTGCAGAAGGTCATGCCGGCGCTCGTCGAGAAGCACGGAGTCGGGGTCGTTCGATTGATGCTGGCCTCCACCGTCGTGGGTGAGGCACCTGCATCGGCGACGATCATCGGGTTGCTCAAGAACGACGAGGCTGTCAAGCTGCCCCCGGCCGCCGACAAGCCGCTGGCCCCGTTGCTGCCGCTGCCCGAGGACGATGCTGACCGGGTCGCGCTGAAGGCGCAGCGCAAGGAGCGCAAGGCCCAGGAGCAGGCAGCTGCCAAGCTGCGCCGCGACCAGGTCGCCCGCGCCAAGAACCGGGTCTGACCGGCCCGACGAGCCTCGGCCGAGACCGGCCAGGCGTCAGACGAGCGAGGTCGTCGGCAACGACACGAGGCCGCCGGCGGCGAGCTCGCTGACGGCGGGAACCGGGTCCGGATCCAGGAAGCGTGTCGAGTCGGTGGGGTCGAACGGCTGGTCCGTTCCGTCGACCACCCAGTACGAGGCTTCGAGCGCGATCCCGTTCGGGTCGGTGAAGTAGACGGAGCGCATCACGCCGTGCTCCACGATCTCGGTGATCTCCGAGCCGGCCGCAGTGAGCCGTGAGCGGAGCACGTTCAGGGCGTCCTCGTCGGCCACGTTGAACGAGATGTGGTCGAGTTGCACGGGATACGGTGCGCCGCTGCCGGCGCCCTTGGCGAAGGTCTCTGCGCCGGGCACTTCGAAGAACGCGACCGTGTTGTGTGGGGCGATCTCGAAGAAGTAGTGGCGCATCGGACCGGCCATGAGCGTCATCACCAGCGGCATGCCGAGCACGCCGGTGTAGAAGCGGACGGTGGCGTCCATGTCCGGCGTCACCAGCGCGAGGTGGCTGACTCCGCTCCAGACCGGCGCTGGGGGCAGCTCGGGCGAGATGGTCATGACACGATCATGCCACTCCACACCGAACGTTCGTGATCGAGCAGCCACGCCTTGTTCTCGATGCCGCCTCCGAACCCGGTCAGCGACCCATCGGCGCCGACGACACGATGGCAGGGCACGATGATCGAGATCGGGTTGCGTCCGTTGGCTGAGCCGACCGCGCGGGCCTTGCGTTGATCGCCCATGCGCCGTGCCTGCTCGCCGTAGCTCACCGTCTCCCCGAACGGGATCGTCCGCAGCGCCATCCAGGCCGACTGTTGGAACTCGGTGCCGATCGGGTCCAGCGGGAGGTCGAAGTCCGTGCGGTTGCCGGCGAAGTACTCCTCGAGCTGTGCTGCGGTCGCCGCGATCACGCCGTGCGGATCGTCCCCATCCGACGACGCGCCGACGCGGACGCGTGAGTCTCCGTCGCCCATCCACATCAGCGCACGAAGTCCGCGCTCGGACGCCACGATGGTGAGCGGGCCGACCGGGCTGTCGACGACGGCCCGGTGGAGCACGCTGGTGCCGGAGGTGGCGGTGCTGCTGGTGGTGGTGGTGGTCATGACGCGAGCTCCTCGGTGCAGATGGTTGGTTGAAGGGTGATCGTGGCGGGCTCGGCGAGGTTGGCCCAGAGGTGGTGCAGGGCGTAGGAGCGCCAGGGTCGCCAGGCGTCGGCCGCGGCCAGTGCGGCCGCCGGTGAGCCGTCCCGTCCGAGGTGGCGGAGCCCGTTGCGCACACCGATGTCGGTCGGCAGGAAGACGTCCGGGTCGGCCAGTGCTCGCATCGCGATGTACGACACCGTCCACGGTCCGATGCCGGGCAGGGCCAGCAACCGCGCCGAGAGCTCGGCACGGTCGGCGCCCGCATCGATCACCACGTCGCCGGTCGCGATGGCCGCGCACATCCCCTGCAGCGCACTCTTGCGCGACATCGGCATCGCGAAGTGGGCGGGGTCTATGTCGGCGATCGCTGCTGCCGTGGGGAACAGGTGGGTCAGGCCGTCGCGCGGGTGTGCCAGCGGCTCGCCGATCGCCTGAACCAGGCGGGCAGCCAACGTGCGCGCCCCGGTGACGGACACCTGCTGGCCCAGCACGGCGCGCACGGCCAGCTCCGACCCGTCGACGTGTGATGGCGAGCGCAGACCGGGGCGACGTGCGACGAGGCGGGCCAAGGACGGATCCGCCGACAGAACACCGTCGATCGCCACCGGATCGGCATCGAGGTCCAACAGGCGCCGGCAGCGCTGCACTGCGGCCTGCAGATCGCGCCAGTCGTCGAGGCGGAGCTCGCAACGAACGGACCCGGCGGCGACCCCAGGCTCGTGGCGCAGGGCGACGGTGCCCTGGCCGTGCGGCAGCGACAACGAGCGCGCGTACGTGGTGCCGTCCCACGTCTCGATGCCGGGAACCGCGCGCTGCCCGAGGAAGGCGAAGATGCCGTCGGCATCGAACGGGCGGCGGTATGGGAGCTGCACCGTCACCACACCGGGACCGATCGGGGTGCGTCCGCGCCCGGCGCGCAGCTCCGACGGTGAGACCGCGAACACTTCGCGGACGGTGGCGTTGAACTGGCGCACGCTCGAGAACCCGGCGGCGAACGCCACATCGGTGAACGACATGGTCGTGGTCTCGATCAGCAGCCTCGACGTCTGCGCTCGTTGCATCCGGGCCAGGGCCAGCGGCCCGGCACCCATCTCAGCGGTCAGCAACCGGTTGAGCTGGCGATCGCTGTAGTTGAGCCGATGGGAGAGACCGACCACGCCTTCGCGGTCGACGACCCCGTCGGCGATCAGCAGCATCGCCCGCCCGACGACGTCTGCGCGCACGTTCCACTCCGGCGAACCGGGCGTGGCGTTCGGGCGACAGCGCTTGCAGGCGCGGTACCCACCGCGCTGCGCGGCCGCCGCAGAGGCGAAGAACGAGACGTTCGCTCGCTTCGGGGTGATGGCTGGGCACGACGGCCGGCAGTAGATGCCGGTGGTGCGCACGGCGGTCACGAACCATCCGTCGAAGCGGCTGTCGCGACTGCACACCGCTCGGTAGCACTGCTCTGGGTCGTCGATCACCACATCAGTCTGCCGACTCAGCCGCTGCGGAACCAGCGGAAATCGGACACCATCGATCTGGGCCGGCAGTGGCTGTCCGCTCGCACGGAGAGCTCCTACTCCGTCGGCGTCGGCATCCGGGTGACGTCGACCTCGACCACCATCTTCTGGGTGGCCGACGGTCCGAGCACGACGCCGCGCAGCGGGGCGACATCGCCGTAGTCGCGACCCCACGCGACCGTGACGTGCCGGTGCGGCGGGATCTGGTTGTTGGTCGGGTCGGCATCGATCCAACCCACGCCGGGCACGTACACCGAGCACCACGCGTGGGAGGCATCGGATCCGACGAGCTTGGACTCACCGGGCGGCGGTTCGGTCTCGATGTAGCCGCTCACGTACCGCGCCGCCAGGCCGATCGAGCGCAGCGCGCCGGTCATCAGATGGGCGAAGTCCTGGCACACGCCGCGCCGGTGCAGCAGCACGTCGCCGAGCGGTGTGGACACGTCGCTGAAGGTGGGATCGAAGGAGTAGGTCGAGTAGATCGCCTCGTTCAGACCACGGAACGCCTCCATGAACGGACGGTCGGTCGTGAACGCTTCCTTGGCCAGCTGATGGAGCTCGAAGAGGTAGGGGATGAACGGCGACGGCAGCACGAACTGCTGGGCATCGACGTCGAGCTTGCCGAACCCGCTGGGCAGCCGTGACATGACCGTCTCCCACGGCTCGTCGATCACCGGCAGCTGGGGAACGGTGACCTCGACCTCCGA
>JAOBWO010000145.1 GCA_025463415.1 Acidimicrobiales bacterium
TCCCTGGGCGACGCGGCGCCGGACGGATCTTCTCCAACCAGATCAAGCTCTCCGGGAAGGCGCCGCAGATCTGCTGCCTGTTCGGCCCGTCCGCGGCGGGCGGCGCGTACATCCCGGCGTTCTGCGACGTGATCATCATGGTCGAGGGCAACGCGTCGATGTACCTCGGCTCACCCCGCATGGCCGAGGAGGTGATCGGCGAGCACGTCACCCTCGAGGAGATGGGCGGCGCGCGCATGCACGCGACGATCTCGGGCTGCGGCGACAACCTGGCCGTCGACGACGCCGACGCCATCGCTCAGGCGCGGCTGCTGTTCTCGTACCTGCCGACGTCGTGGCGCGGCACGCCCGACGCCGTTGCGCCGGAGTCGCCGGTGCGCGAGCTGACCCGCGCGGCCCTGCCCGACACCGAGGCGGCCGGGTACGACATGCACGCGCTGATCGACTGCGTGATCGACGCGGACAGCTTCTTCGCCGTCAAGCCACTGTTCGCTCCGGAGTTGATCACCGGCTTCGCTCGCCTCGACGGCAACGTCGTCGGCATCGTCGCCAACAACCCGATGCACAAGGGTGGTGTGCTGTTCGGCGACTCCGCCGACAAGGCCGCCCGCTTCGTGTGGATGTGCGATGCGTACAACGTGCCGCTGCTGTTCCTGGCCGACGTCCCCGGGTTCATGATCGGCACCCAGGTGGAGCGCGCCGGCATCATCCGCCACGGCGCCAAGATGGTCACGGCCGTCACCGAGGCGACGGTGCCGAAGATCTGCGTGGTGGTCCGCAAGGCGTACGGCGCTGGTCTCTATGCGATGTGCGGGCCGGCGTTCGACCCGCTGGCGACGTTGGCACTGCCCACCGCGAAGATCGCCGTGATGGGCCCGGAGGCCGCCGTCAACGCCGTGTACGCGAACAAGATCGCGTCGATCGAGGACGCGGACGAGCGAGCAACCTTCGTGAACGATCGGCGTCGGGAGTACGAGGAGGACGTCGACCTCTACCGGCTCGCCAGCGAGTTGATCATCGACGCGGTCGTGCCGTTCGAGCGACTGCGCGACGAGCTGATCGCCCGCTTCGCTGCCGCCGATCCCGCCGACCGCGACGCGGTCGAGAAGCGCCACGCCGTCTACATGGGCTGACGATCGTCGCGCTCGTCCGCGTCGGCGCGATCAAGCTCCTCCGCGAGCTGTCCAACATGACGGTGGACGAGGCGACGTCGGTCATCGCCAACGTCTGGCGCACCCACAGGCCGCTGGTGGGTTCAGGGCTGCGCCGTCCACGGATGTGCGGCCACGAAGCCACCCTGTCATCCGTCGCGACTGGCCAACATTCTTCCAGGCGCAATCGCGTCAGCGCGCCAGCGGCTTCCGCCCGAGTGCCGAGAGCGCGCGCCGCGGCCCTCACCCTGCCGCTTGGAGGCTGTCGACAGGTCGAGTCGATCGTCGCGGCCATGACGGCAACGCGGCCAGGTTCGCCAACACCAACAGCCCGGCGGCGATGGCCGCGAGCAGTGCGAACGGGGTGGACGGCTCGTGGACCGCGCCGATGCTGTCAGCGAACGCGCTGAAGACGAGCCGCCCGGCGACGATGCCGAGCGGCACTCCGATCACCACCGGCAACACGATGTAGGCGGTGGCCTGCCATTGGACGGCACGCCTGATCCACCTGCGATCGGCGCCCAGCGCCGACAGGACGGCGAGATCACGCCGCCGCTTGCGCAGGGACGACAGCATGATGTGCACGACGCTGAGCATGGCCAACCCACCGAGCAGCGCGTCCAGCACGAACGGGGTGCCCCGGACCCGGGCGACGTTGGCAACGGCAGAGGGCCGGGTGTTCGCTGTCGGCATGGCCTCGGGCGGAACGCCCACGAGCGCTGCCACCCGCTCCACCGTCGCCCGGTCTCGGTGCTGCAGGGTGAACGCCGCCGTGCCCAAGGACGTGCCCTCGTCGAGCTTGCTCAGTCCGGCATAGGTGACGACGCCTCCAACACCCACTCCATCGACGGGACCGAACCCCGCGATGATCGCGATGCCTGTCACATGCATCACCGTCGTCGAGGTCGCGCCGACCATCGTCAGCGAAGCACCGACGTCCACGCCGAGGGTGCGAGCGGTCAGGAGCCCGAGCGCGATCTCGTCGTCACCCGCCGGGACCCGGCCGGCGGAGAGCTCCGGCAGCAGCCCGCCACGGACCGGCTTCATCCCCACGAGCTGCACCGTCGTCGACCCGACGCGCGCCGCCCCATAGCCGTACAGCGTGATCGCGCTGACATCAGCAGAGGCATCGAGGGCGTCGGCGAGCGTTTGATCCATCGCGCCGCCTCCGTTGTCGCCGACGGCGTAGTCGTAGTTGTTGCCGTAACGCGCTGGTGCGTCGACGAGCCTGGCCACGCTCACCCCGAACACCGTGGAGGCGACCAGGCCGGCGATGATCAGTGCGATGCCCACGATCGGAGAGGACGTCGAGCCACGATCACCCGTGCGCCGGGTGAAGGCGAACCGCACGCCAGTCGCCGCCGGCACCGATGCGGTGTGAACGGCGACCGCTTCGACCACCTTCGACGGCCGCACCGCCTTCGCGGGCCGTTGATCGAGCGCGATCGATGCCGCCGTCCACGTCAGAAGCGTGACCACGATGATCAGCGCGCCGGTCAACACCACGAGTGGATCGAAGTGGACGCCCGGGTCGGGCTCGATCCTCCGGACGAACCCGACGGGGAAGATGCCGGAGGGCACGACAGCGAGGGCGGACGCGAGCACTGTGCCGATGACCACCGGCACTGCAGCTCGCCCCATTGACTCGGCGAAGATCTGGCCTCTCGTGAACCCGATTGCCGAGAGCCGGTCACGGTCTGCAGCCGCGACGCGGATGTGTCGGCTGATCAACTGGCCGAGCACCGCCAGCGCAGCGATCGCCGCAACGAGGACAATGATCCACAGTCCTTGGCTCTGCGCGCTGACGGCTCGCCGGACGGTCCCGCTGATCAGCTCACCCTTGTCGACGCTCATCGCCTGACCGCCCGGCACGCCGTCGAGCTGGGTGCGCAGCGAGGCGAGGTCGTAACCCGGTCGCAGCGTGACCGCCATCTGCGTCTGTGAGTTGGCGAACGTCGGCGGCTCGACGAGCGCCGGCGGGAACATGACCAAGGGCGTCGGATCATCGAGCGCCGAGGGCCCGTCGACGATCCCGACCAACACGGCCGCTCGTGGCGCCGAGTCCGGCAGCCGCGTGCCGTACTGCTGCGCGTCGACTTCGGCCTGCGTATAGGCATACAGATCGAACTGGTCACCGAGGTTGGCGTGGAAGGTGTCGGCGAAGCTGGTCGTCGCGACGAACTCGTCGGTCGCAGCCGGTTCGGGCAGCCGGCCGGCGATGACCCGCTCGCCGGCGCCGGCGGGCGACCCGGCGAACGCCAGTGCCTCGATCGGGGTCGCCGTACCCCTCGACGCAAGGATCGCGAACAGGAACGTGTACGCCTGCACCGACTCGACCGAGGACAGCCTGGCGACCTCGGCCGTCAGCGGATCACCCCCCTGAAGTTGGACCACGAAGGCGTCTGGCACGCCACCGAACGCCCTCGTGAACCGGTCCGGTGCCGTCGTCGTGCGATGAGCGCCCGCGGCAACTGCCAACACCGCAGCGCAGACGACGGCGACCACGAGAGCGAGAGCTGCGGTCGCTCCGAGCCGTGATCGCACCGTCGAACGAAGCCGGTACACGATCGCGGCCATCGCCGAATCGTACGCGTGGTCCGCCACCGAGTCGATGGTGCTACCCCGATGGGCGGTGTTGCTACCACCACTCGAGGCCGACCAGCTGCGGCGTGATGTTGGCTGGCCAGATCTTGGCCATCCGCCGAGGCGACCCGATCAGAACGGGGCGTCGAGCTGAGACTGCGTGACGGATCGATCCCCACGGGATCGATTGTTCACGCAGTCCTCGGAATCACTCGATGCGCAGGCCGCTGATCGCTCGAGCGATCACCAGCTGCTGGATCTCCGACGTGCCTTCGAAGATCGTGTGGATCTTGGCGTCACGGTGCCAGCGCTCGACGGGGTACTCACGGGTGTAGCCGTAGCCGCCGAGGATCTGGATCGCCTCTTCGGTGACGCGGACGGCCGTCTCGGAGGCCTTGTACTTGCTCATCGAGCCTTCGCCGTTCTTGAAGCCGCCGTTGCGGGCCAGCCATGCGGCACGCCAGATCAGCAGACGACTGGCGTCGATCTCGACGGCCATGTTGGCGAGCTTGAACGCGATCGCCTGGTTCATGATGATCGGCTTGCCGAACGCGTGACGCTCCTTGGCGTAGTCGAGCGCGTACTCGTAGGCAGCACGAGCCACGCCGAGCGCCTGCGCGCCGACGGTGGGCCGGGTCGATTCGAACGTCGCCATGGCCGGCTGCTTCTCGCCGCTGTGTCCGCGCTCGCGGGCACGGGCCAACTTGGCGTCGAGCTTCTCCTTGCCGCCGAGCAGCAGGCGACCGGGGATGCGGACGTCGTCCAGCACGACCTCGGCCGTGTGCGAGGCACGGATGCCGTGCTTCTTGTACTTCTGACCCTGGCTGAGG
>JAOBWO010000150.1 GCA_025463415.1 Acidimicrobiales bacterium
CGCAGCTACTTCATCAACATCAAGGGACCGGAGCTGCTGAACAAGTACGTCGGCGAGACCGAGCGGCAGATCCGCCTGGTCTTCCAGCGGGCGCGCGAGAAGAGCGAGGAGGGCTGGCCCGTCATCGTCTTCTTCGACGAGATGGACAGCATGTTCCGCACCCGCGGCACCGGCATCAGCTCCGACATGGAGAGCACCATCGTTCCGCAGCTGCTCGCCGAGATCGACGGCGTGGAAGGCCTCAAGAACGTCATCGTGATCGGTGCCACCAACCGCGAGGACCTCATCGACCCCGCCATCCTGCGTCCGGGCCGGCTCGACGTGAAGATCAAGATCGAGCGCCCGAACCAGGCGGCAGCGGCGCAGATCTTCGCGCAGTACCTCACCGACGAGATCCCGATCGCCCCCGATCACGAGGTACCGGAGATGATCCAGCGCACCGTGGAGGAGATGTACCGCGACGACGAAGCCAACCGCTTCCTCGAGGTCACCTACCACAACGGCGACAAGGAGATCCTGTACTACAAGGACTTCGCATCGGGCGCGATGATCGAGAACATCGTCCGACGGGCCAAGAAGCTCGCCATCAAGCGGTTGATCGCCGGCGGCCTCAAGGGCGTCAGCACCCAGGACATGCTCGACTCGATCCGCCAGGAGTACAAAGAGCACGAGGACCTGCCGAACACCACCAACCCCGACGACTGGGCCAAGATCAGCGGCAAGAAGGGCGAACGGATCGTGTTCATCCGCACCCTCGTCAACGAGGGCAAGGCAGCAGAAGCCGTCGCCGGCGGCCGTGCCATTGAACGAGTCGGCACGGGCCAGTACCTGTAGGGTCCCGGCATGGCGATCGCCAAGGTCTGTGGGATCGAAACCGAGTACGGCATCCAGGTGCGCGGCGCGGAATCGAACCCGGTCGCAGCCTCCAGCGTGCTGATCAACGCCTACGTCAGCGGCGTGCTGCGCAAGGTCAGCTGGGACTACGAAGATGAACAGCCGGGAAACGACGCGCGCGGCTTCCGCTACGAGGACGTGTTCTCGCCCGAGACCGAGACCCAGATGGTCAACGCGGTGCTCACCAACGGCGCGCGGTACTACGTCGACCACGCCCACCCGGAGATCTCGACACCGGAGTGCGTGAACGCGTGGGACGTCGTGCGCTGGGACCGGGCCGCGGAGGAGATCGTGCGGGTCAGCATGGATCGCGCTCGCCAGCTGCTCAACGACGGCAGCGAGATCGTCACCTACAAGAACAACTCCGACGGCAAGGGCAACAGCTACGGCTGTCACGAGAACTACCTCGTCGACCGGGCCACGCCGTTCGGTCGGATCGTGTCGCAGATCACGCCGCACTTCGTCACCCGCCAGGTGTTCTGCGGCGCGGGCAAGGTGGGCGCCGAACTGCCCGGCGTCTCCGCCGGCTCTGTGCCCTATCAGATCAGCCAGCGCGCCGACTTCTTCGAAGAAGAGGTCGGGTTGGAGACCACGCTCAAGCGGCCCATCGTCAACACGCGCGACGAGCCTCACTGCGATCCGCAGAAGTACCGGCGGCTCCACGTCATCATCGGCGACGCGAACATGGCCGAGGTTGCCACCTACCTGAAGGTGGGTACCACCGCGATCGTGCTCGCGATGATCGAAGACGACGCCCTCGGCAACGATCTCGCCCTCGCCAACCCCGTCGCCGCGTTGCGCCACATCAGCCACGACACCTCCCTCACGCGCACCATCCTCTGCCGCGACGGCAAGCGGGCGACCGCGTTGGAGCTGCAGTGGGCGATCCTCGAACGGGCCCAGAAGTACGAGCGCAGCCACGGGTTGGAGGCGGTCGGCGAGGCCGTCGGCATCGACGTGCTCAGTCGGTGGGAAGCCGTGCTCACCGGGCTCGAAGGCGATCGCTCAGCCGTCGCCGGCTGGGTTGACTGGGTGGCCAAGCAGCGTCTGGTCGATGCCTTCGCCGAGCGCCATGGTCTGGAGCCCTCCGACGCCAAGTTGAAGGCGCTCGACCTGCAGTACCACGACCTCCGCGCTGACCGGTGCCTGGCTCGCCGGGTCGGGTTGGAGACGCTCGTCGACGCCGATGACGTCCGCACCGCGATGACGCAGCCACCCACCACCACCCGCGCCTACTTCCGCGGCCGCTGTCTCCAGAAGTGGCCGAACGACATCGTCGCCGCCAACTGGGACTCGATGGTCTTCGACATCGGGCGCGATCCGCTGCGACGCGTGCCGATGATGGAACCGCTGCGCGGCACCGCAGATCACGTCGCCACGCTGCTCGACGACTGCAACACTGCCGCCGAGCTGTTGACACGGCTGGGCTCATAGGCTCACACACAGAGAACGCACGACAGGGAGCTACCACCACATGGCCGAGCGCACACAGAAACAAAAGCCCGTTCCCACCCGCACCGACGAGACGGTCGTCGAGGCCCCGGCCACCGCGCCGCAGGGCGAGAAGCTGAAAGCCGAGCTCGACGACCTGCTCGACGAGATCGACGAGGTGCTCGAGACCAACGCCGAGGACTTCGTCAAGAGCTACGTCCAAAAGGGCGGAGAGTAAGCCTGATGTCGATGCCCTTCTTCGTGCCTGGTGAAGATCCCGGTTCGAGCTTTCCCGAGTTGCTCCGTCGCGTCGGGATGCATTCGGCAGGCGCCGGCGCCGCGGCCGGTCATGGTTCCATGGCCGACCTCTCGGTGCCGCACGCCACCACGTGCATCGCCATGCGCTACCTCGACGGCGTGGTGATGGCCGGCGATCGCCGGGCAACGTCCGGGAACTTGATCAGCCACCGGGCGATGGAGAAGGTGGTGCAGGCCGACCGCTACAGCGGCGTCGCCATCGCCGGCGCGGCGGGGCCTGCGATGGAGATGATCAAGCTGTTCCAGCTGCAGTTGGAGCACTACGAGAAGGTCGAGGGCTCCTACCTCAGCCTCGAGGGCAAGGCCAACCAGCTGTCGACGATGGTGCGCAGCAACCTGCCCGCGGCGATGCAGGGGATGGTCGTCGTGCCGATCTTCGCCGGGTACGACACCCGCGAAGCGACAGGGCGTCTCTTCGCGTACGACGTCACGGGCGGGCGCTACGAGGAACGCGACCAGGTCGCTACCGGTTCGGGCA
>JAOBWO010000180.1 GCA_025463415.1 Acidimicrobiales bacterium
GCACGTCGGATCTCGCCACCCGGGCCGCGCAAGCTGCCCTGCTCCACGCCGGGATCACGGCCGACGAGATCGACCTGATCATCGTGGCGACCTCCACGCCCGACGAGACGTTCCCCGCGACCGCCACCAGGGTGCAGGCGAACCTCGGTGTCACGACGGGCGCCGCGTTCGACATGCAGGCGGTGTGCTCGGGCTTCGTCTACGCACTGTCGATCGCCGACAGCATGCTCACCACCGGCGCCGCCAGCTGCGCACTCGTCATCGGTGCCGAGACGTTCTCACGACTGCTCGACTGGACCGACCGGACCACCTGCGTGCTGTTCGGCGACGGCGCCGGGGCAGTCGTGCTGCGCGCCGAACCCGGCAGCGGTACGACGGATGATCGCGGCGTGCTGGCCAGCGCGCTGCACAGCGATGGGCGGCTGCACGACCTGCTCTACGTCGACGGCGGTCCGTCCTCGACCAAGACCACCGGCCATCTGCGGATGCGCGGGCAGGAGGTCTACCGGCACGCCGTCGGCAAGCTCACCGAGGTCGTTGCCGAGGTGCTGGGCAAGGCCGGCCTGGCACCGGCGGACATCGACTGGGTGGTCCCCCATCAGGCCAACGCGCGCATCATCGACAGCGTTGCGGGCAAGCTCGGCATCGACGTCTCGCGCGTCGTCGTCACCGTTGGCCAGCACGCCAACACGTCTGCGGCATCGATCCCTCTGGCGCTGACCGCTGCCGTGCACGACGGGCGGATCCGCCGCGGCGACCTCCTGCTCCTCGAAGCTCTCGGCGGCGGGTTGACGTGGGGCGCCAACCTGCTCCGCTGGTGATGTCGCGGGGTCAGTACCCGACCATCACGAACGCGATCAACGCCGCGACACCCAGCGGCACGTAGCGCACGGGCAACAGCTCCCACGCAAGCGGGCGCGCAGCGCGTGACAACGGCGCGCGCCGTGCCGCGCTGTCGAAGAACGACCACAGCCCGCCGATCATCACGAGCAACCCGGTCGCGAACGCCATGGGTCCAGTCTGTCACCTGGCACATTCGACAGAGCACGCGTTTCAGTTCTCCGGCTGGGGGTAGTTCCGACGGGTCCGTACAGCGGTGCGGCGCAGATCCGAAAGGTGTGCTCGATGGCAACGGCCAAACCCCGCAACAACAGAGCCAAGTCGATCACTGATCAGCAGGGCGCGAAAGGTCGGCTCGTCGCGGACACGGCTCCGAAGCCGATCCTCGTGCCGAGGGCCAGCAAGGTGCCCGCGCAGGACAGCGACTACCTGACCACCGCGCAGGGTCAGCGCCTGTCGCAGACGGACGATTCGCTGAAGGCCGGCCGCCGGGGCCCAACGCTGATGGAGGACTTCCATCTGCGCGAGAAGATCATGCACTTCGACCACGAGCGCATCCCCGAGCGCGTGGTCCACGCCCGCGGCACCGCCGCACACGGCGTGTTCGAGTCCTACGGCACCGCAGCCGACATCACGAGCGCCGACTTCCTGCAGCCCGGCCGGGTCACACCGGTGTTCACCCGGTTCTCGACGGTGCTCGGATCGCGCGGCTCGGCCGACACCGTTCGCGACGTGCGGGGCTTCGCTGTGAAGTTCTACACCGACGACGGTGTGTTCGATCTCGTCGGCAACAACATCCCCGTGTTCTTCATCCGCGACGGCATCAAGTTCCCCGATCTGATCCATGCCGGCAAGCCGGAACCCGATCGGGAGATCCCGCAGGCGCAGACGGCCCACACCACGTTCTGGGACTTCGTCTCGATGATCCCCGAGTCACCGCACATGCTGATGTGGGTCATGTCGGACCGGGAGATCCCTCGCTCGTACCGGATGATGGAGGGCTTCGGCGTGCACACGTTCCGGCTCGTCAACGCAGCCGGGCAGAGCAGCCTCGTCAAGTTCCACTGGAAGCCGGTCCTCGGCGTCCACGGTCTCGTGTGGGACGAGGCCCTGACGCTGAACGGCGTCGATCCCGACTTCCACCGACGCGACCTGTACAACGCGATCGGCGCGGGCGCGTTCCCCGAGTGGGAGCTCGGAGTCCAGGTGATGCCCGACAGCGACGATCAGTACTTCAACGGGATCGATCTGCTCGACGCGACCAAGATCGTGCCGGAGGAAATCGTCCCGGTGCAGCCGATCGGACGGATGACACTGAACCGTTGCCCGGCGAACTTCTTCGCCGAGGTCGAACAGGTCGCCTATCACGCTGGTCACGTCGTGCGTGGCATCGAGGTCACGGATGATCCGTTGCTGCAGGCTCGCCTGTTCAGCTACCTCGACACCCAGCTGACCCGCTTGGGCGGCCCGAACTTCTCACAGATCCCGATCAACCGGCCGCACTCCGCCGTCAACGACAACTTCCGCGACGGGTTCCACCAGCAAGCCGTGCACCAGGGCCGGACGCCCTACCTGCCGAACGCCGTCGGTGGCGGCTGCCCGTTCCTGGCCGGCGACGGGGACGGCGGCTACATCCACATGCCGCGTCAGGTCGACGGGGCGAAGGTCCGCGATCGCGGACCGGACGACGAGTACGCACAAGCGACGCTGTTCTGGAACAGCATGAGCGAGGTCGAGCAGGACCACATCGTCGACGCGTTCACGTTCGAGCTCGGCCATGTCGAGGTCCCCGCCGTGGTCGACCGGATGGTCCTCCGCCTGTCGCTCATCGACGCGACGCTCGCGGCTCGCGTGTGCATCGGGCTCGGACTCGCGGCGCCGACGACGGCGAGCGCCCAGCAGCTGATCCCGTCCGCCGACAGCACTGGCGGCACCGACGAGCCGGTGCCAGACGCCACGGGCGGACTCGAGAGCTCGCCGTCGTTGGCGATGATCACCGACGACGTGTTCCCCGTCGACGGGCGCGTCGTGCAGATCCTGGCCAACGACGGCTGCGATCTGAACGGCATCCGCGCGCTGCAGACAGCACTGCTGGCTGCGGGCGTCACGCCGCACGTGGTCGCCACGCACAAGGGCGCGATCAGCGGACCGGGCCGCAAGGCCGACGAGCTCACGGTCGACCGCTCCTTCCACACGGCCAGTTCGGCCGAGGCAGATGCGTTCATCGTCGCCGGAGGGTCCGGCCTCGCCGACAACCCGGCGGTGATCACCTGGCTCCAGTCGGCGTACCGGCACTTCAAGCCGATTGCGGCATGGGGTGACGGGGATCAACTCCTCGCCAACGCAGGCATCGCCACCGATGCGCCCGGCGTCGTCACGAGCGCGAAGGTCAACGGCGCCTTCGCCAAGGCCGTCGTCGCCAGCCTGGCAGTGCACCGTCACTGGGACCGTGCGGCCACTCATCCCACCCGTGCCCTGAACAACAAGGCGGTCTGACATGCCGAACGGAATCGACCTCATCCTCGCCGACCACCGCAAGGTGGAGGCGCTGTTCGCGGCCTTTGCCGAGACGGCCGACGCCGGCACCATCGGTCTCGTCATCGACGCGCTGACGGCCCACGACGAAGCCGAACAAGCCGCTCTGTACCCCCTCGCGGGCGCAGTGCTCGCTGACCCCAAGATGATCGAACGGGCTGGCGTCGCGCACTCCCAGGTGAAGAAGCAGATCGACGTGATCAAAGCGTTGGAGGGTCAGCCGCTCATCGACGCGTTCACCGTGCTGCACACCATCGTCGCCTCCCACGTGGCCGACGAGGAGCGCACGTTGCTCCCCGCGCTGGCGGAAAAAGCCAGCCCGCAGCAACTGGAAGGGCTCGGCGCGCGCATCCTCCAGGCCAAGCAACGCGTGGGGTGAGGTGACGCGATCATCCGACGTCGGCGATCATCGCGATGATCAACGCCTGCTCGGCCCGCGACTCGACCGATCCAGTGCCTCCACGTCCCGTGGTCAAACGGGCGAGGTCCGCCGGCCGTGAACCCTTGTCGTTGGCCAAGTGCGGATCGGCACCAATGCTCAGGAGAGCCTCGACGGCCGCAGAGCACCGATTGCGAACAGCGCGGTGGAGCGGGGTGACGCCGCCGAGGGCCGCGGCGTTCGGATCCGCTCCTGCTTCGGCGAGCGCCAGGATGACCGCGCACTGCCGCGGAGGATCCCAGTGGTGTGTCCCCGGCGATCCGATCGTCGCCGCGTGCAGCGGCTCGGCCCCGCGGCGGTTCCGTGCGCGGACATCGGCGCCGAGCTCCACCAACCGGTGGGCCAACTCGGTGTCGTACGCGAACGCTGCCGCATGCAGCGCGGTGTCGCCGGCATACAGCTGGGCGAGGCAGTCCTCCAGGAAGAACTCGTCGCTACGTGCCAGCGCCGCCGACGCCAGCTCCTTCGAGGCCTCGAGCAACCGGAGGGCCAGACCGCGATCGCCACTCCCGATCGCGACGATCAGCGATCTCACGTCCGGATCAACGGTCATCGCGAAAGCCTAGATCGAGTTCGCCCGCGGTCGTTGGGGTTGGAGCTCAGTAGTAGTCGGCCATCAGCTCGTGCGACCATGCTGGCTGCGTGATCGTGCCGCGCGGGCCGAACTCGATCATGCACGGCTTGATGTCGACGACCGGGGTGCCGTCGATGGCGTCGAGCCCGCGCACGACGATCGTCGAACCTTCCACGCTGACGACCTCACACGTCGCGAGACCGAGCCGGTTCGGCCGGTTCTTGGCCCGCTGGGCGAAGATGCCGACCGACGGCCACGCGGGGTTGTTCCGCGGCACGCGAGCCCCGCGGTTGACGGTGAGGGGATCGACGCGATCGAACACGTACAGGACTTCGATGTGACTGAACTCCGCCAGCCCGAGCAGCGATTCGGGCCCGTAGGGATCGAGCAGCGTGATCGTCGCCTGCACCGATCCCCAGTTGTCATCGATGGCCTCGTCACGGGTCGACGTGACGGTGCCGACCGCGTGCACGGCCCAGATCTGGTCGTTCTCTGTTGGTGTCATGTCGCAGCTCGTCCTCCGGGTTCAGATGTCTACCGCATGACAGGGCAAGCACTTCGTGGCAATCGCACTGACCTGGGCGCCGCCGCCATTCAGGTCTCGGCCCAAGAGATCTGAGCGAGAGCGCTCACGACCGCACGCAGGTTGCGGCCGACACCGTCATTGCGCGACGACGAGCGCTTGCGGAGCGGCCTGCTCCATCCTGCTGCGCAGCCATGCCAGCTGGATCGCGACCTCGCCACCGCACGCGGTGGCGAGGTCGAGCAGCGCGGTGTCGCGTGCGCCGCGGGCAGCTTCGATGATCAGCGTCCAGCAGATGTCGCACTCACTGGTCGCGAGGTAGAGGTCGTGGAGATCGCGCAGGAGCTCGAGCGGACCGCTGCGGGGGCCGTGGAAGAGGGTGTGCAGGAGATGCTCCGGCTCCGCCTCCGACTGTTCGGCATACCTGGCATGCATGGGCGCAAGCAGCGCTTCGTGCCGTTCGGTGTGTTCTGCGAACTTCCTGCAGGTGATGTGCACATCGGGTTCATCGGGGTGCGCGTCAGCGACCGCCCGATAGGCCTCGATCAAGCCCCGCTGCGAGTTCCGCAGCAGCGCGAGGTAGTGACCGAGATGCATCAGGCGGCTCCCTCGCCGATGGTCGACGCGGCCATCGCCGCTGGGCCGCCGCTCGTGGGTGGGATCGATGTGTCGTCGATCGGGCGAGGTGCACCCACGGTCGGGGCCGCCGACGGCGACCCGTCTCCCGCTGCGATCTTCTCGACCTGAACGGCAGCAACCTTGAACATCGGTTGCTTCCACACCGGATCCCACACGTTCATCGTCAGTTCGTTCGCGGCCCGGTGCGACGGGTCCGGCGAGGTGTCGTGGACGGAGCGCCAGGGCCCGTAGTGGAAGGGGGACGAACACGACACCGACGCGCATGTCGGTGATCCGTGCACGTGTGGTCACCTGTCCCCGCCTCGAGCAGATGCGCACGAGATCACCTTCGCCGATTCCCAGGCGTGCTGCGTCCGCAACGGACAGCTCGACCCAGGCGTCAGGAGCGGCCGCATCGAGCTGCGGAGCGCGGCCGGTCTTGGTGCGGGTGTGGAACTGGTAGACCGTCCGGCCGGTGGTGAGCACCAACGGGTAGTCGTCGTCGATCGGCTCGGGTCCGGGCTCGTATTCGACGCCGTACAGGAACGCGCGGCCGGCGGGCTCCAGCGCCCGATACTCCGTGGGGGTCCGAGGTGTGCCGGTCGCGATGTCGAACCCGTAGGTCTCACAGACGTCGGGATCGGTGTGTTGAACTGACCGTCGCCGTAGAGCCGCTCCACGCCGTGCGGATGTTCGGCGGTGCACGGCCACTGGATCCCCGACCCCTGACGGAGCATCTCGTACGTCATGCCGCTGTAGTCGCACGGGCGGCCACGCGAGCAGTCCTTCCACGCATCGAACGCTGATTCGGCGGCTGGTGACCCGCTGATCGGATGGCACGACATTGGTACGTTCCGGTCCGTTCACCCCATGTCGCGGCCGGCAGCACGATGTCGGCGAGCTCCGCCGTCTCGGTCATGAAGATGTCCTGCACGACGACGAAGAGATCTTCGTTGGCGAGGATCCTTTTGATCCGCTCGAGGTCCGGCATCGACACCACGGGGTTCGTCGCAACGATCCACAAGAGCTTGATCGATCCCTGCTCGGCGTACCGGAAGATCTGCATCGCGTGCGTGGGCGGAGCCCAGTGAGGGATGGTGTCTTCGCTGACATTCCAGAGCTGAGCGAGCTCGCGAACGTGATCGGCGTTCTCCCAGTTCCGAAATCCGGGGAGGTCACCGTCCGCGCCTGCTTCGCGGTTGTTCTGAGCCGTCGGCTGCCCGTTCATCTGCAACACTCCCGCGCCCGGGCGCCCGATCATCCCTCGGATCAGGTGGAGGCTGTTGACCGCGGCCGCGGAGGCGGTCGCCTGGTTCGAATTGGTAGAAGCCCTGCAGGACCTTCGACAGGAGCCGGTCCGCTGTGCCGAGCAGTTCGGCAGCTGCGCCGAGCTGACGAGCGTCGACATCACAGACGGCGGCAACTCGATCGAAGGTGTACGCGGCGACGGTGCGCTGAAGGTCCTCGAACCCGAGGGTGTGCGCTTCGACGTAGTCGGCGTCGTACCAACCACGTTCGATGAGCTCGCGGATGAGCGCGTTCATCAACGCCAGGTTCGTCCCGATCCGCGGCGCGAGGTGGACGTCCGCCTCCCGTGCCACCGGCGTGGGACGTGGATCGACCGCGAGCATGCGCGGTGGATCGCACCCTGCTTGACAATCGAGCATGCGCGCCCACAGCACGGTCTGGGTCTCGGCGACGTTGTGTCCCCACAGTGCGATCGCGTCGCAGTGGTCGACGTCGGTGTACGAACCCGGTTGCCCATCCGTTCCGAACGACACCTTCAGCGCTGCTGCTGCCGTGGCAGTGCACAGTCGGGTGTTGCCGTCCGTGTGCGGTGTGCCGATGCCGGCCTTCCCGATGACACCCAGCGTGTAGTAGTCCTCCAGCGCGAGCTGGCCGGTCGTGTAGAAGCCGATGCGGCCCCAGCCGCCCGGCTCCGCCATGAGGGAGCCGGTCCGCTGGACGATCGCGTCCATCGCTGTGTCCCAATCTGCCTCCTCGAGCTGTCCGTCGCGGCGGACGAGGGGTCGCGTGAGACGATCAGCGGACCCGATGGCTTGCCAACCGAACAGGTCCTTCGGGCCGAGCCGGCCCTTGTTGACACGATCGAGCGGGCGCCCGCGATCGACGTCGGCGGCAACGATCCCGGGGCGCAGGTACTCATCCGTTGAGTCGGCAAGCAGCGTGCCTCGTCAGCGTTCTCGTCGACGTCCCCGGGATAGGGAGTGCGAGGGCCCCAGACGTCTGCGATCCTGTCGTGCACCCTCGCCTCCTTCTCCGAGAAGCCGGTCGCTTCCTTCCACTCCACTGGTCTGAAGTCCTGCTCATTCACTCGGTGATGATCGAGATCCTCCCGCTGACCTCCAGCACGGCCAGCCGGATCTTGGCGAGATCGTCGACACCTTGCTGGCGGGCGGCCTCGAGCACTTCTGCGAGGGGCATGTGCTCCACGGCGAGGGCGCGATCGATCGGCTTGCCGTTGGACACGAGCACGATCGGAACGCCCTCGAGGACCAGACGCGCCTTCTTCGACTTCCACGTCAGGAACGTCATGACGCTGATCCAGAACCCGAACGTGGCGAGCGCGAGCACCGCGCCCGTCACGGAGTAGTCCTGCTGCATGACTCCCTGCTGGATGATGTCGCCGAGGACCACGAGCAGGATCATCTCGAAGGGGGCCATGTCGCCGAGCGACCGACGCTTCAGCCCGCGAGTCAGCAGGAACACGAACCAGAACACGATCGATGCGCGAGCCACGATCTCCATGTCAGGGCCTGACGCCCGTGTCGATGTTCACGCTCACGTCGGGATCGCCGTTCTGGTTCATCACGGCAACCGTCCCGACGTTGTCGGCGAACCAGCCACGCGGCTTGGCGGCAACATCGAGATCGATCTCGAGCGTGTCGCCCACGGGAGGATCGAACGTCATCGACGACATCTCGCCGTCGGTGGTCTCGGACGAGGGCTGCGGCGTGATGTCGTCGGTGACGTACAGCGCGAGGTAGGACGAGGACACCTCGACGGTCACGGCATCGGCGAAGCCGCCCGGACGGTGGACCGTGATGTGCATCGGTGTGTTGATCTGCGGACGCGTGACCCGAGGGAAGTCGACGTCGAGCTGCACCCCGTTCGCCGTCGCGTGGGCGCTCTCGGTGTCGATCCCGAACAACCGCAGCGACGTCGCGGCCTCGACAGCACTGGCGCCGACCACGGCAGACACCACCGTGATGAACGTGGCATACATCGCCCGCCGTCGTCGTGCGGCCTTCCCGCCTTCGGGCGTGTCGTAGCTCACCACGTCATCGGTGACAGAGAGACTCGACATGGCGAACCACTTCCCCGAGGAACAAAGCTGCAAACGCCGGGAGGACGGACGATCGGCGGGTCGTTTCGGCGCCGCCCGCCCGGGGTAGTCGCCTCCATGACGCGGCTGCCGAAACCTCGGCGCTCTTGCGACGAACGGAGGCAGAGATGCGCGCAGTGGTGTGGCATGGACGACGAGACGTGCAGGTCGACACGGTCCCGGATCCCACGATCCACGAGCCCACCGACGCGATCGTGCGGGTCACGTCGAGCGGGCTGTGCGGTTCGGACCTCCACCTGTACGAGGTGCTCGCCCCCTTCATGACATCGGGGGACATCCTCGGCCACGAGCCGATGGGCATCGTCGAAGCCATCGGCTCGTCCGTCACGAACATCGCTGTCGGTGATCGCGTGGTGATCCCGTTCAACATCTCGTGTGGCCACTGCTTCATGTGCGACCAGGGTCTGCAATCGCAGTGCGAGACGACCCAGGTCAGTGAGCAGGGCTGCGGAGCGGCACTGTTCGGCTACACGAAGCTCTACGGCCAGGTGCCCGGTGGCCAAGCCGAGCTGTTGCGGGTGCCGCACGCCGACTACGGGCCGATCAAGGTTCCCGATGGTCCGGCCGACGATCGATTCCTGTTCCTGTCTGACGTGTTGCCGACGGCGTGGCAGGCCGTGCAGTACGCCGCGATCCCGAAGGGTGGCACCGTCGCGGTGCTCGGTCTCGGGCCGATCGGCGACATGTCCGCCCGCATCGCCCGACACCTCGGCGCGGGCACGGTGTTCGGTGTCGATCTGGTCGCGGAGCGCCTCGCCCGGGCCAAGTCCAACGGTGTCGAGGTGTTCGACTGGTCCAGCTTCGACAAGCCCGCTGACCTCGTCGAGGCGATCAAGGCGCAGACGGGTGGTCGAGGCCCGGATGCGGTCATCGATGCTGTCGGCATGGAAGCGCACGGCTCGCCGATCGCGAAGGCATCGCATGCAGCGACGGCAGTCCTCCCGGGCACGGTCGCGGCGAAGTTGATGCGCAAAGCCGGCACCGACCGACTCGCCGCGCTCCATCTCGCCATCGACCTCGTGCGCCGTGGTGGCACCGTGTCGGTGATCGGTGTGTACGGCGCGATGACCGATCCGATGCCGATGATGACCATGTTCGACAAGCAGATCCAGCTACGGATGGGACAGGCGAACGTACGTCGGTGGGTCGATGACATCATGCCGCTGCTCGTCGACGACGATCCGCTCGGCGTCGATACCTTCGCCACACATCACGTCGCGCTCGCCGACGCTCCGTCGGCGTACTCGATGTTCCAGGCCAAGAGCGACGGTGCGATCAAGATCGTCTTCCAGCCCTGACGCCCTTCTCGTCATGCAGGTTCGTTCGGCTCCACCGGCGGCCCGGACTGCTCACCGAGCACCGACAGACCCGGTGAGTCGGGGTCGGCCGAGGCGGCGGGGTTGGGCTGCTGCGTCTGATCAGCGGACTCGTCGTCGACGGGCGCTTGACGCTCCAGCTCTGCTTGCTCGGCGGCCGCCGCATCGACCGATCGGCCGCCCCGAACGTTCTTGTACTCGCCCCCGCCGACCTGCTGGGCGCCGCCCATGTTCTGTTGCTCGATGACGACCGTCCCGCCATCGTCGGTGTCGAGCGGAATGCTGCGCACGGCGCGCATGTCCTCCTCTTCGGCGGTGGTAGGACGTGGGGTGTGGTCGGGCTCGTTGCTCATGGTGGACGCCTACCCGCTCCTCGCTCGGGCCAACCGGTATCTCGGGACGCCACGTCGTGGCTAGGGACTCATGGCCGATGGCTGCAAGGTCTGGTCCAGAACCGACTGGTAGACGCTCTCGTATCTGCTGGTCATGACGGTGTAGTCGAACGAAGCGGCATGACGCCGGCATTGTTCGGGATCGATCTCGTGCAGTCGATCGACTGCGCTGACCATCTCGTCGATGTCGTCGCAGATGAATCCTGTCACACCGTCGACGATCACTTCGGGGACGGATCCGCGTCGCAGCGCGATCACGGGGGTTCCTGCGGCCATGGACTCGATCATGACGAGACCAAATGGTTCGGGCCAGTCGCTCGGAAAGAGTGTCGCTGCCGCATGGGCGTAGAAGGACGGTTTGTCCCGCTCGTTGAGCTCGCCGAGGAAATCGACGTCATTGTCGGCGAAGATGGGCTCGATCTCGTCGCGGTAGTAGTCGACGTCGAGAGGATCGATTTTCGCAGCGACCCGAAGGTTGCGCGCGGTTCGACGGGCGATCTCGACTGCGACGGCCGGACCTTTCTCTTCGTTGATGCGGCCGACGAAAGCCAGATCGTCGGAGCCGGGGCGGGGTTCGGCGTGGTAGTGGCGCAGATCGAGTCCGTTGTAAACGGTGGCTGCCCAGTTCACGTCGATGCCGTCGAGGGCTGTGCGTTGGTGGTCGCTGATCGAAACGAGCGGCGTCAATGGGTACATCGGCACGGTCTGGCGGACATGTGCGAGGTCGAGCCGTCCATGCATGGTGATCACGGTCGGGGTGGCGGAACGGTTGGCGAATGGAAACGTCCAGATGTCGGCATGGGAGTGGATCACGTCGAACTCCTCCGCACGCTCGTACACATCGGCGAGCATGCGCAGATGAAGGTGTGGAGCGACCTCGATCATCTCTTGTCTCGACATCCGTGTCCGCAGCGGCGCTGGCACGGCTGGTTCGAGTCGGGCACGTGTGCTGGAGGATCCGGCGGCGAACAAGGTGACGTCGTGACCGAGTTCGACGAGGCCATCGCAGATCGCAGCGATCACTCTTTCCGTCCCCCCATATCGGTCAGGAGGAACTGCCTCGTACAACGGAGCGATTTGGGCGATCTTCACAGTTCAGCGCCCGTCGCCGACCCCGACAGGCGCGGCTGCGTGGCTGCGACGACGGCGAACTCGTTCGTGTCAGGTGGCTGAGGCTCGATCGGTATGACGTACCCGAACCGCGTCATGTAGGTCAGTTGGCAGGCGGTGCAGGTGCTGGTGCCCGTCGGGCCATGTTCCATCGCAGCACCACATTGTGGACAGCTCAACCCGAACAGTCCAGGGTTCACTGCTTCTCCTTCGTCGAACGTTGCCGTATGGGCCTTTCTGCGGCGGCGTTTTCATACCCCCGATGCGCGTCATTCGTAACGTCGCTGGTTCAAAGTCGTGTCGACGAGGTAGAACCGAAGCGTGGAAGATCCGTTGCAGGCCGACGCCGACAACGTCGCCTCGGCCGGTCGGCGTCAACTCGTCCTCGTGGACGGCCGCACGTTCGCGATCAGTGATGAATCGGGACAGATGACAGCGCCGACGCACGGCCTCGTGTACGACGACCGCCGCCACCTCTCGCACCTGGCAGTCTGGTTCGACGATGCCGACATCGACATTCTTGCCTCCAGCGCACCAACGCCTCTGTCGGCCGTCGTCGTGGCTCGTGTCGCGAGTCGCGCCGATAGATCCGGCCACGCAGTACTGACCCGGCACCGTTGGGTGGCGAGCGGACTTCGGGAAGATGTCCGCTTGCGCAACACCTCCCAGAGTTCGCAGCGTTGGACCTTGCGGATCCGCGTCGCAGCCGACTTCGCCCACATCTTCGACGTCAAGGCGGGTCTTTCCTCGCGAGAACAGGAGATGCTCGACGCACCCGAGGGCTGGATCATCGCTGAGGCACCGGGTTCATCATGCTTCACCCGAATTCGTGTCTCACTTCTCCCTGACGCCGTCGACCTGGTGTCCGGCACCGTGTCCTGGCAACTCGATCTGCGACCTCGAGAGGATGCGGCGATCACGCTCACCGTGGAGCCGGTCGTTGATCAGGTTCCAGCGGGGCTGGCGTTTCCGTGTGGCACCGTGCCGGCCGACGCAATTCCGATGCGCCGGCTCGAGTCGTGGCGGGCGTCGGTGCCGGGGATCACCTCCACTGACCCGCGCCTGTCGGTCGCACTCGACCAGGCACTCGCCGACATCGCCGCACTACGAATCATCGACGCCGCCCATGCCGATCGAGTCGTGATCGCAGCGGGCGCGCCGTGGTTCATGACCTTGTTCGGGCGCGACTCACTTCTCGCCTCATGGATGACCTTGCCGTTCGAGCCCAGCCTCGCTGCCGGAGTCCTGTCCACCCTGGCCGACCTGCAGGGCACGACCAACGATCCCGTGGCAGAGGAGCAGCCTGGCAAGATCCTCCACGAGCTCCGCCGCCACGGCGGCGGCGGCCCGTTCGCCACACGGAGCCGGTATTACGGGACGGTCGACGCGACACCGTTGTTCGTCATGCTCGCCGCCGAGGCACACCGGTGGGGAGCGCTGTCCTCGGACGATCTCCTCCGTCTCGGCCCTGCCGTCGACGCAGCACTCAGCTGGATCCTCGGCAGCGGAGATTCCGACAGCGACGGTTTCGTCGACTACCGGCGCAGCGATCCGTCGGGGCTGTCGAATCAGGGCTGGAAGGACTCGTGGGACGGCGTCAACTCTGTCGACGGATCCGTCCCCCACGGCCCCATCGCACTGGTCGAGGTGCAGGGCTACGCCTACGCCGCGCTCCTCGGTGCCGTCGATCTCGTTGAACCCATGGCCCTCGACCGCGACGTCGCCGACCTCGTGCAACGCGCCGAGCGACTCAAGGACCAGTTCAACGACAGGTTCTGGGACCCCCGCGGCTGGTTTGCGCTCGCGCTCGACGGAGACGGACGCCGAGTCGACTCGCTGACCACCAATCCCGGCCACGCCCTCTGGGCGGGCATCGCCAGCGCCGAGCTCGCCGACCGTTACCTCGACCGGTTGATCGAACCGGCAATGTGGACCGGCTGGGGACTGCGGACTCTCGCCGACTCGATGAGTGCGTACGACCCACTGAGCTACCACAACGGATCCGTGTGGCCACACGACACCGCGCTCTGCGCGGCCGGCGCCGCCCGGTACGGCCGCTGGGATGTCGTCGACATCATCGTCAACGGCGCGCTGGACGCAGCGAACGAGTTCGGGGGTCGACCACCCGAACTGTTCGCCGGCATCTCCCGCGGCGAAGTCCCGATGCCCGTCGCGTACCCGTCCTCGTGCTCCCCCCAAGCCTGGTCTTCAGCGTCGATCCTGCTCCTCATACGGACGATGCTCGACCTGAACCCGTCACCTGGTGACTGCGAACTCCAGGTCCAACGTACGGACCTCACGGGCGTCCCAGACCTCGAACTCGAACGAATCGTGTACGGCGGCCGCCATCACAACATCCGCCTGGAGGACGGCAGAGCACGTATCGTCAGTTCGGAACAGTGAACCTTCCGCCGGAGCCGGCGGGTCTCGGGTCGCGGGGCGGCCGGGTCATCACGCAGCCTTCCCCGTGGCACGGCGGTTCGCCTTGTCGATCGCGGTGACAAGGTCGACCCTCGACATCGACCACCTCCCGCGGATGTCGAGCCGGGCCGCCACTTCCAGGAGGTTCGCCAATGGGGACGGCTTCGTCACGGTGCATCCGTGCGGCGCCACACGGCCGACCACGTCCAACCTGAACTACACGGCCGGCCAGACCATCCCGAACGCGGTCGTCGCGAAGCTCGGCACCAGCGGCAAGGTCTGCCTCTACGCCAGCTCCACAACGGATCTCATCGCGGACGTCAACGGCTACTTCGCATGACTCGGCTCGAGGACGTCGGGCGTCGTGCTCAGATCACCGCAGGAACTGCTCGATCACCGGGTTCACGAGGTCGGAGCGCGTCAACGGTGCCATGTGTCCACCCTCGGCCACGTGAGCGACGGACCAGTGAGGGTTCGCCGCAGCGAAGACTTCGACGATCTCCTTCAAGGATCGACGGCTGCCACCGAATCCGACCAGCAGCACGTCCGCTGCGATCCGGCCCCACTCGGCTGGAGTCGTCGTGTCGTTCATGACGGCGTCCCACTCGTGGAAGTTGGGGGGCAGGGCTGCAGCGAACGATCGGCGGCGATCTTCGGGCATCGAGGCCCACGTCCCATCACCCGAGAAGTAGTCGGCGAACAGCTCCGCGAGCTCAGCCCACCGAGCATCGCTCCCCAGTGACTTGACCGAGGCGTAGAGCCCTGCGGCTTCATCGAAGGCCTCGATCCGGCCGGCGACCTCGAGCATGCGGAACGGGTTCGGCTCGAGCAACACCAGTTGCTCCACCCGATCGCCCAGCTGCTTTGCTGCCGCCAGGGCCACCGCACCGCCGAAGGAGTGCCCGACGAGACGCACCCGTCCGTCGACGAGCTCACACACCGCGCTCACCACGGCGAGCTGATCCTCGAGCGTCTGCGGTTCGTCGCCCGCAAAGGCGGTGGTCTCGCCGTAGCCCAGCAGGTTCACGGCGATGACTCGGAAGCGAGGCGCCAGAGCCGCCGACAGGCTTCGCCATTGGCGATTGCCGCTCACCGAACTGTGCACGAGGACCACCCCTGGCCCCGAGCCACTCTCCGAGAAGTCGACGGTCAATTGGGGCAAGCGAACATTCGGCACGCACACTCCCGATCGACGCGTGCCGCCAAACGTAGTTCGTGCGCCGACGACCGCTCGACGCCCTCGGCGATGTCACCAAATGTCATCCGTGGAGTGACATTTGGTGACATCGCCCGGCTCTCCCGACCGGAATTACCGGGTGAACCATCCGGAAACATCGGCCAGCAGTTCACCACCGGATTGGGTGTAGAGGTCGAAACCCTGGTCGGACACCGGGACGATCGCCGCGTTGGCGATGGTCTGCCCGACCGTCTCGGCGTTCAGCACCGAGGATGCGCCTGGTGACAGCTGGCCCGCAGGCGCCGCCTGGACGAACCCGGGAGCCGCCGACTCCGTGATCGTGATGTTGGCGGCCACGGCGCCGATCGCCTGCTGCGGAAGGCCCAGCCGACCGGCGGTCGCCACCGTCACGGTTGCGTTCGCTGCGGGTGTGCCGCCGACGTAGCCGACACGGCTGGTCGACCGGGTGTCGAGCAGGCGGCCCGGCGTCAACGGCACGAACAGGCCGGAGATCGACGACGTCGGCGAGTCACCGGTGATGTATCCGGCGATGTCGACGATGAGGTGCGTGCCGCTCTGCGTGTAGATGTCGACCGCGCCGTTCGTGCCGAGTGGGACGATCACCTGACTGGGCCGGGTCTGGCCGACGCTCTCGAGGTTGAGGCTCGACGATGCACCCGGCGTCAGCTGACCGGCAGGCGCGACCTGCACGTAACCGATGCCCGAGGAGTCCGTTGCCGTCACGTTCAGCACAGCGGCTTCGACCCCGCTGGTCGGCACCGAGCCGCGGCCCGTGACCGCCACCCGCGTCGTCGAACCCGCTGCGGGCTTGGCGCCGGAGTAGTTCACTGCGGACGTCGGGCGCGTATCGAAGATGCGCGTCGGCGTGACCGGCACCAGGCGGCCGTCGTCGACCGGACCCGTGACCGGCTTGTAGTAGCCGGCCACGTCGACGATCAGATGCGTCGACTGTTGCGTGTGCAACGTGATCGATCCGTCGGCGCCGATCGGGACGATGGCGGAGTTGGCGATCGTCTGACCGACGCGTTCGATGTTGAGGTTCGACGACGCGCCGGGCGTGCCAGCTCCCGTCGGGAAGGCCTGCACGTATCCGGGGCCGCCGGCCTCGGTCGCCGTGATGTTGACGACCGCGGCGGTCGCCCCAGCGGGAACACCTCCCACACCGGTGACCGCCACCCTCAGGTTGACGTCGGCCGCGGGTTTGGCCCCCGTGTACCCGACGAGGCTCGTCGGACGGGTGTCGAAGATGCGGGTCGGGGTCAGCGGCAGGAACTGGGCCGCGTTGGCCGGCAGCTCGGCGAAGTCGCCGGAGAAGTCGTTGACCGCGGCGTCACGGGACGAGAGCGGCGCGAGGCCGAAGCGGCTCTCGATCGTCGCCAAGATCGACGTCGTGTCGTACTGCGTGTGATCGACGCCGGTCGTCTGCAGCAACGGCGAGATGATCAGCGCCGGGATGCGGGTGCCCGGCCCCCACTTGTCGGAGACGCCCGGGGCGGTCGGCGGCGGGACGTGGTCCCACTGACCACCGAACTCGTCGTACGTGACGACGATCGCCGTGCTGGGGCCGTCGGGTCCATTGCGGATCGCGTTGATCAGGGCGACGAGGTGGTCCTCGCCGAGGGCCGTGCTCGCGTACCCGGGGTGCTCGTTCTCCTCACCGACCGGCTTGACGAAGCTGACCGGCTTGAGGTCGCCACTCGCCGCGGCAGCAATGAACTCCGCCTCGTCCTTCAGGTGTGCGGCACGGGCGGCGGTGCCAGGTGCGTAGTTCGCGAAGTAGTTGAACGGTTGATGGTGGAACTGGAAGAGCGCGTCCACGCAGTTCGGGTACGTCGCGGTGGGGCTCACGTTGGGGGCGGTGCACGTCGGCCCCGGGCCGTTCGTCCAACCGGGAGCGGTGGTGAGGCCGTTGGCGTTGCTCCAGCCGCCGGCGTACCAGGCCCAGTCGACATTCGCCGCGGAGAGTGAGTCTCCGATGTTGCCCGACGTCAGCGGGGGCAGCTTCGCCGCGGAGGGCGAGGAGAATGGCGGATAGGTCGGCTGGATCGTGTTGACGGCGTAGTCGCCGCACGCCGTGGTCAGCGGAGACTTGCACGAGCCGCCGGGGTTGGTGTCGACGGTGAGCGCACTGTCCTTGCCGCCCGTGCTCGGGTGCAGCGGGTACGTGTTCGGGTTGAGGTCGGTGCCGAGCACCGAGTGCAGATCGGTTGCAGTCCCGGAGTGGTCGGCGCCCGCATAGACCGGCGACTGTGCAGCGATCAACCACTGGTGGTTCAGGAACGAACCGCCGAACGCCGCCTGGAAGAAGTTGTCCGCGATGACGAACTTCGGCGCGTTGGGAGCGGTGAGGAACTTGTAGATCGGCAGCTGCGTCGTGTCGTAGTGCCCCTGGGTCAGGCCGATGGCGTCACTGCCTGTCGTGTAGCGGTTCATCTGCCCGCCGTTGATCTGGTACTGCTCCTGGTAGAAGCGATGCACCAAGTCCTTCGTGCATCCGCCGGGCGCGGCGTTCGGATCGTTCTTCGGGAGGCCGTTCGGTGCGAACGGGGTTCCGGGCTTCGGGCAGGTCACGTCGGTCGGCGCGATGTAGTCCTCGATCTTGAAGGGTGCATTCGTGAACGCGCTCTGCATCACCGGGGCCGGCACCGAGCTGTCGGTGCAGCGGGTCGGCAGCGGCGACGGCGACGTGAGGTTGACGTCGTTCTGGGGGAGGCAGGCCAGCGGCCGGCCGTCGGTGCCGACCTGCACGGTGTGCTGGTAGTCAGCGTTGTTCAGCCCGTTGACGCCCGGCCACATCCCGAAGAGGTTGTCGAAGCTGTGGTTCTCCTCGTAGATGACGACGATGTGCTCGACGGCGCCGAGCCCTCTCGCCTCTGCCGGCGCCGATGCGGCGACGTGCTGCGGCAGCGTCATCGCCCCCGCCGCGGCGACCAGCGTCAAGCCGACCCCGATCCCTAGCTTCTGTCGATGCGCCACGTGTGACCCCCTGTTTGCCCGTGCGAAACGAGGTTCCGATGCCCCGTCCTCCCGCGCCTCATACCTCTGCAGGCGGATTCGTGGCTCCGCTCCCGCGCAAGTGCGACGCTGTCACCAAATGTCATCGCTGGAGTGACATTTGGTGACATCGTCGGCGCCGGACTGGCGCCCCCGGCAGGATTCGAACCTGCGACGCACGGTTTAGGAAAGCTGGAAATGGG
>JAOBWO010000184.1 GCA_025463415.1 Acidimicrobiales bacterium
GGCATCCACATCGAGCTCACCGGCGACGATGTCACCGAGTGCGTCGGTGGCACCGACAAGATCCTCGACTCCCAGCTCGACGATCGTTACCAGACGGTGTGCGACCCTCGGCTGAACGGACGCCAGAGCCTGGATCTCGCCTTCCGGCTGGCGGACCTGATCCGCACCAACGGGCTCGCCTGAGCCCGGTGCCCCCGCTGTCCGCGGTGGACACCTGGCCGGTGCCCAACGCAGCTGCAGCGACCATCAACTTCGACGGCTCGATCGACACCGTGGGCGACACCGCGCGCCCGTTCCAACTCGCCTCGGTCACCAAGCTGCTCACAACGTGGGCGACCCTCGTGGCGGTCGAGGACGGGTCGCTGAACCTGGACATGGCCGTCGGCCAGCCCGGCTGCACCCTGCGCCACCTCCTCAGCCACGCCGGTGGGTACCCGTTCAGCGGAACGAGCCCGATGGCGCCGGTGGCGCGCCGGCGGATCTACTCCAACTCGGGCATCGAGCTCGTGGCCGCAACGGTGGAGACGGCAACCGGCATCGGCTTCGGCACGTACCTTCGCGAGGCCGTGTTCGAGCCGCTCGGGATGAACGCAAGCGTGCTCGAGTCGTCGGCGGCATATGGCGTGACCAGCACCGTCGCCGACATGATCGCGTTCGTCCGTGAGCTGACCCACCCCACGCTCGTCGACCCCTCGACGGTGGCCATTGCGACGACGGCGCAGTTCCCCGAGCTCGCCGGCAGGGTGCCTGGCGTCGGCGTGTTCCGGCCGTGCCCATGGGGCCTCGGCTTCGAGCTGCACGACGGCAAGGCGCAGCACTGGATGGGTGCGACGAACAGCGCCGAGACGTTCGGGCACTTCGGCGCGGCGGGCACGATGCTGTGGGTCGACCCCATCGCCCGCACGTCGCTGGTGGCGCTGACCGACCGCAGGTTCGACGAGTGGTCGGCAGATGCGCTGCGGCTGTGGCCGGCGCTGAGCGACGCCGTCGTCGCCGACGCTGACGCGACACGATCCTGACAGCCGCCTTCGCGGGGTTGTTCTGGGTCAGCCCCCGGAGACGGAGCTCGGTGGCGCGGTTGCCTCGGTGACTGCAGTCGTCTCCGTCGTCGCCGTCACGACAGTCGTCGCCACGGGGTCCTTCCACGGTGAGCGGCACGAGTACGGCGGGGTCCACGGACCGCGACCGCAGTAGACCCACAGGTCGCTCGCGGCGTTGGCGCAGTTCCCCATCGACGTCGACACCGAGTCGGGCGTCCAGCCGAGCCGACCCAGCACCGCCGTCGGGCTGAAGACGCCCGAGAGCGCGTTGATCTGGAAGGTGCAGTGCGAATCGTCCTGGGTGACCAGGTTGAGGTTGACCGCCGCGTAGTTGCAGTTGCCCTCCCGCGAGGCGATGTAGACGGCCCACTGCTCGGTGGCGATGTCGGCGCCGTCCTTGGCGAACTGGAACGCGATCATGTTCGCGTCGTCGAGCGAGCACGGGTTGTGGTTGCCGTAGTACGGGATCCCGTCGGCGGTGAGGTTCCAGTTCGGGAGCGCTTGGATGCCGGCGGGCCAGGGTCCGCTCGGCGCCGAACCGCTGACGATGGCTCCCCCGGTGGCGCTGCCCGACCAGATCCCCATCGCCGCGAGCGTGCGCGGGCCGGCCCAGCCATCGACCTGGAGCGGCGGCTTCTCGGCCTGGTACTTCTGGATGGCAGCAACGGTGAGGAGATCCGAGACACCACTGCTGGGCCCGTCGTACAGACCGAGCTCGCGCAGGGTGTCCTGCACGCACACCACGCTGGGGTTCGCGTCGCCGGGTTTGATCGTGGCGTCGGCGCGACACGGCGTGTTCGCCGTGGCGGTCTGGGTGCGGGTCGTGGTGCCGCCCGCCGAGACGATGATCGTGTCGGACTTGCCCGACCAGATCCCGAGGGCTGCCAGGGTCTGAGAGCCGGCGCGTCCATCGACCCGCAACGGTGGGTGGCCGGCCTGGAACCAGCTGATCGCATCGGCTGTGGTCTGGTCGAACGTGCCGGTGAGCGGTTGGGTGGACATGTGCAGCATGCCGAGCGCGAACTGCAGGCAGAGCACGCTCGGCCCGGTGTCGCCGATGGTCAGCTCGGCATCAGCGACGCAGTTCCCGACGGCCGGAAGCCCGGCCGAGGACCGCGATGCAGTCGCGCCGAGGCACAGCAGTGCAGCGACGGCTGCGGTCGCGAGCGCCCGCCTCGTGGTCACCGCCGCTCACCGGCCAATGGAGCTCAGCTCAGCCGCTCGACGATCATCGCCATGCCCTGCCCGCCGCCGACGCACATCGTCTCCAGGCCGAACGTCTTGTCGGCGTGCTGGAGGCCATGGATGAGCGTGGCCATGATGCGCGCGCCGGTCATGCCGAACGGGTGGCCGAGCGCGATGCCGCCGCCGTTCACGTTGAGCTTGTCCATCGGGATGTCGAGGTGACGGGCCGAGGGAAGGACCTGCGCCGCGAACGCCTCGTTGATCTCGACGAGGTCGATGTCACCGATGGTCATCCCGGCCCGCTTCAGGGTCTGGCGGACGGCGTCGACGGGTCCGAGGCCCATGATCTCGGGGTTGAGCCCGGAGACGCCCGAGGCGACGACGCGAGCGAGCGGGGTGAGGCCGAGGGCCTTGGCCTTCTCCGCGCTCATCACGAGCACGGCGGCCGCGCCGTCGTTCAGCGGGCACGCGTTGCCGGCGGTGACCTGACCGTCGGGGCGGAACGCTGGCTTCAGCGCGGCGAGCCCTTCGAGCGTGGTGCCTTCACGCGGGCAGTCGTCCTTGGAGATCACCGTGCCGTCGGGAAGCGTGATCGGGGTGATCTCGTCCTCGAAGAAGCCGTTGGCGATGTTCGCGCTGGCCAGGTCCTGCGAACGCTTGGCGAACTCGTCCATGTCGGCGCGGCTGACGCCCTCGAGCTGGACCACGTTCTCGGCGGTCTGGCCCATCGCGATGTACACGTCGGGCAGCCCGGGCTGCGGCGACCAGATCGGCGCACCGCCTGTGGCGCGCTCACGGGTGTGCGCGCCCGAATCCTTGAAGATCGGGTTCGGAGCGGTGTCGCTGGCGCCCGCGGCGTAGCGGCTGACGGTCTCCACGCCGGCGGCGATGAAGCAGTCGCCCTCGCCGGCGCGGATCGCGTGCGCGGCCATGCGGATGGTCTGCAGGCTGGACGAGCAGTATCGGTTGACGGTGACGCCGGGAACGTTGTCGAGGCCGGCGAGCACGGCCGTGATCCGGCCGATGTTGAAGCCGGCTTCACCGGCGGGCTGACCGACGCCCATGATCAGGTCTTCGATGTCCGACGCCTGGACCGACGGGACCTTGGCGAGCAGGGCGCGCACGATCTGAGCGGACAGGTCGTCCGGGCGGATCGACACCATCGAGCCCTTGTTGGCACGGCCGATCGGGCTACGGGCAGTGGCGACGATGACGGCTTCGGACATGGGACCCCCAGGTGAGATGAACGTGGATGAGAACGGGTGCGATCCTACCGATCGGGCACCGACAACTAGCGAGTTTCGACGACCCGGAAGGCCTCGACGGCCGAACCGTCGGGAAGCCCGAACTTCGTCGCATTGGCGGTCATCCAGGTGCGCACCATCGTGCCGATGCCGCTCGGGTCCTTGTGCTGGGTCTCGTGGCACAGCAGGGCGCGGATCTTGCGGCCCACGTTCACGGTCACGTCCTCGACGTGGATCGACGGTCCCGGATCGGCCAGGGGCGACATGATCCAGATCTCCGGCACGGTCCACGCCTCGAGTCCGTCCGCCAACAGCTGCGGGTACGCGAACGGGTTGCGCGCGTCGGGATAGACAGCGGCGATCGCGGCTTGGCCCGTTGCGACGTGGTCGGGGTGGCTGGCGTAGATGCGGCCGAGGTCGAGTGTGGGCGACTGGGTGATCACGAGCTGCGGGCGCACCTGGCGGATCACGCGCGACAACGCTTCGCGGAGCGCGAGGTCGTACAGCACCCGGCCATCGCCGAATCCCAGGAACACCAACTGCTCGACCCCGACCTCCTTGGCCGCACGGGTCTGCTCCTCGCGGCGCATCTGGGCCATCTGCGGTCGCGGGATCGTCTGGTCGAAGCCGCCGGCATCACCATCGGTGACGAGGCAGTAGGTGACCTCGACGCCGCGATCCGTGAGGTTGGCCACCGTCGCTGCGGCCCCGAAATCGACATCGTCGGGGTGCGCCGTGATCACGAGGGCACGCTGCACTTCGTGTGGTTCGAGCATGCCGCCAGCGTAGAGCCGTTCTGCGACCACAAACTATGGTGCTCGCATGAACCTGCCTGACGTGCCGCTCGGATCGTTCGACCTCTCCGACTTCGAGTTCTGGACGCAACCACGCGACTACCGCGAGGGCGCCTTCAAGACGCTGCGGGACACCCCGGGTCTGCAGTTCTTCGCGGAGCGCGACTTCGAGGACTCGCCGTTCCCGATCGGGCCCGGTTACTACGCACTGACCCGGCACGAAGACGTCTGGGCGGCCAGTCGCAACGCCCAGCTGTTCTGCAGTGGCAAGGGCAGCAACATCGGCGACCTCCCCCAGGAGATGAACGAGTTCTTCGGGTCGATGATCAACATGGACGACCCGAAGCACTTCCGGCTGCGCAACATCGTGTCGAAGGGCTTCACGCCGAAGGAGGTCGCTCGAGTCAACGACTACGTGACGGTCAAGGCCACGTCGATCGTCGACGGTCTGCTCGAGCGCTTCCCGAGCGGAGAATGCGACTTCGTCGCCGAGGTGGCCGCTCCCCTGCCGCTGCAGATCATCTGCGAGATGATGGGCATCCCGTCCAGCGACATCGCCCAGATCTTCAACTGGACCAACGTGATCCTGGGCGCCGGCGACCCTGAGTACGGCGGCAGCCTCGAGGCGCTGATGACTGCCGCGTTGGAGATGTTCTCCTACGCCCAGGCCCTCGGCGAGGACCGCGTCGCG
>JAOBWO010000203.1 GCA_025463415.1 Acidimicrobiales bacterium
AGGTCACCTACCACAACGGCGACAAGGAGATCCTCTACTACAAGGACTTCGCATCGGGCGCGATGATCGAGAACATCGTTCGGCGGGCCAAGAAGCTGGCCATCAAGCGCCTGATCGCCGGCGGCACGAAGGGTGTCAGCACCCAGGACATGCTCGACTCCATCCGCCAGGAGTACAAGGAGCACGAGGACCTGCCGAACACCACCAACCCCGACGACTGGGCCAAGATCAGCGGCAAGAAGGGTGAACGAATCGTGTTCATCCGCACCTTGGTCAACGAGGGCAAGGCCGCCGAAGCCGTCGCCGGAGGCCGTGCCATTGAACGAGTCGGCACGGGTCAGTACCTGTAGGGTCCGGGCATGGCGATCGCCAAGGTGTGCGGCATCGAGACCGAGTACGGGATCCAGGTCCGTGGCGCGGAATCCAACCCGGTCGCGGCGTCCAGCGTGCTGATCAACGCTTACGTCAGTGGCGTGCTGCGCAAGGTCAGCTGGGACTACGAGGACGAACAGCCGGGGAACGACGCGCGTGGCTTTCGCTACGAGGACGTGTTCGCCCCCGAGACCGAGACCCAGCTGGTCAACGCCGTGCTCACCAACGGGGCGCGCTACTACGTCGACCACGCCCACCCGGAGATCTCGACGCCCGAGTGCATCAACGCCTGGGACGTCGTGCGCTGGGACCGCGCCGCGGAGGAGATCGTGCGCGTCAGCATGGATCGTGCCCGCCGGCTGCTCAACGACGGCAGCGAGATCGTCACCTACAAGAACAACTCCGACGGCAAGGGCAACAGCTACGGCTGCCACGAGAACTACCTCGTCGACCGGGCCACACCGTTCGGGCGCATCGTCAGCCAGATCACACCGCACTTCGTCACCCGTCAGGTCTTCTGCGGTGCCGGCAAGGTCGGTTCGGAGCTCGCCGGCACGTCATCGCAGGCCGTGCCGTATCAGCTCAGCCAGCGCGCCGACTTCTTCGAGGAAGAGGTCGGACTGGAGACCACGCTCAAGCGGCCCATCGTCAACACACGCGACGAACCCCACTGCGACCCCCAGAAGTACCGCCGCCTGCACGTGATCGTCGGCGACGCGAACATGGCCGAGGTGTCCACCTACCTCAAGGTCGGCACGACCGCGATCGTGCTGGCGATGATCGAGGACGACATGGTCGGCAGCGACCTCGCGGTGGCCAACCCCGTGTCGGCGATCCGTCAGATCAGCCACGACCCCACTCTCACGCGCACCGTCCTGCTGCGCGAGGGCAAGCGGGTGACCGCACTGGAACTGCAGTGGTCCCTCCTCGAGCGGGCCCAGAAGTACGAGCGCAGCCACGGGCTGGAGAGCGTCGGCGAAGCGGTCGGGCTCGACGTGCTTGCCCGATGGGAGACCGTGCTGAGCGGGCTGGAGAGCGACCGCGACAGCGTGGCCGGCTGGGTCGACTGGGTCGCGAAGGAACGGCTCGTCAACGCGTTCGCCGCCCGACACGATCTCCGTCCCGCCGACGCGAAGTTGAAGGCGCTCGACCTCCAGTACCACGATCTGCGCGCCGACCGGTGCCTCGCCAGGAGAGTCGGGCTGGAGACGCTCGTCGGCGACGACGATGTTCGCACGGCGATGACGGAGCCGCCCACCACGACCCGCGCCTACTTTCGCGGACGCTGCTTGCAGAAGTGGCCGAACGACATCGTCGCCGCCAACTGGGACTCCATGGTGTTCGACGTCGGGCGCGACCCGTTGCGTCGCGTGCCGATGATGGAACCGCTGAAAGGCACTGCAGAACATGTCGCCAACCTGCTCGACGACTGCGCGACAGCGGCTGAGCTGTTGTCGCGATTGGGCTCGTAGGCTACGGATCAGACCGACCACACAGGAGACCACGCCCCATGGCCGAGCGCACACAGAAGCAGAAGCCGACTCCAGCTCGCACCGAGGAGACGGTCACCGACGCACCGGCCGGCGCGCCCCAGGGCGAGAAGCTGAAGGCCGAGCTCGACGACCTGCTCGACGAGATCGACGAGGTGCTGGAGACCAATGCCGAGGACTTCGTCAAGAGCTACGTGCAATAGGGCGGAGAGTAACTCGACATGTCGATGCCGTTCTTCGCGCCGGGCGACGATCCCGGTGCGAGCTTTCCCGAGCTGCTCCGCCGCGTCGGTCTCACCGCCGACGCGCCGGTTGGAGCGATGGGCGATCTCGGCGTTCCCCATGCAACGACGTGCGTGGCGCTGCGCTACCTCGACGGTGTGGTCATGGCCGGCGACCGGCGTGCCACCTCCGGCAACCTGATCAGCCACCGCTCGATGGAGAAGGTCGTCCAGGCCGACCGTTACAGCGGTGTCGCGATCGCCGGAGCAGCCGGTCCGGCGATGGAGATGATCAAGCTGTTCCAGCTCCAGTTGGAGCACTACGAGAAGGTCGAGGGCACGTTCCTCAGCCTCGAAGGCAAGGCCAACCAGTTGTCGATGATGGTGCGCGGCAACCTGCCCGCAGCGATGCAGGGCATGGTGGTCGTGCCCCTGTTCGCCGGATACGACAACCGTCGCGAGACCGGCCGGCTGTGGGCGTACGACGTCACCGGTGGACGGTACGAGGAGCACGAGTACGTGGCCACCGGTTCGGGCAGCCTGCATGCCGGCACCGTGATCAAGCTCGGACACAACCCGCATCTCGACCGTGACGAAGCGCTCACCCTGGCGTGCCGCGCGTTGTGGGAAGCAGCCGACGCGGACTCCGCCACCGGCGGTCCCGATGCGCTGCGTGGCATCTATCCGGTGATCGCCACGATCACCGCCGACGGTTGGCAGCGTGTCAGCGACGACGACCTCGCCGCGCGCTACGTCGCCATCGCCGAGGAGATGAGGTCGCGCACATGAGCCAGCCGTTCTACGTCGCACCCGAACAGGTGATGAAGGACCGCGCGGACTACGCGCGCAAGGGCATCGCTCGCGGCCGCGCTGCCGTCGCGCTGCGCTACGTCGATGGCATCGCACTCGTCGCCGAGAACCCGTCGAACACCCTGCGCAAGGTCAGCGAGATCTACGACCGCATCGCCTTCGCCGGGATCGGCAAGTACAACGAGTACGACCAGCTCCGCGTCGCCGGCGTCCGCGCGGCCGACCTCAAGGGCTACCAGTACAGCCGTGACGACGTGGATGCGCGCAGCCTGGCCAACAGCTACGCGCAGATGCTCGGCCAGATCTTCACCCACGAGATGAAGCCGATGGAGGTCGAGATCCTCGTCGCCGAGGTGTCCCACGACGCCGGGGGCGACCAGCTGTTCCACATCCTCTACGACGGCACGGTGTTCGACGAGCGTCGCTTCAGCGTGCTGGGTGGCGACGCCGACGCGATGTCGGGCCGCCTCAACGAATCGTGGTCGGAAGGCCTCGACCTGCGCTCAGCCGTGCGCGCCGCAGTGTCCGCACTGGCCGGTCCGGACCGAACGCTCACCGCGGACGACCTCGAGATCGCGGTGCTGTCGCGCACGAACGGCCGGCGCTGCTTCCACCGCCTCACCGACGACGACGTCGCCGGCCACCTGGCCGACTGACCACCAGCTGGCACGCGTGCGCCTGCTGCCGTGCGGGCCGACCGCCGTGATGGTCGAGGTCGACGACACCGACCAAGCCGCACAGCTCGCTGCCCATCTCCGCGCCGCCGCGCTCGCCGGGGTCGTCGATCTGGTCCCGGCGGCGCGCACGGTGCTCGTGTCCTGCTCGATGGCGGCCGATCTCGCAGCTGTGGAGTCAGCGGTTGCTTCGTTCGTTCCGGGATCAGAGATCGAACGATCGGGGATCCTCGTCGAGGTGCCCACGGTGTACGACGGCGACGATCTCGGGTCCGTCGCCGACACGATCGGCTGCTCGGTCGGCGAGGTCGTCGAGTTGCACAGCTCCACCGTGTACGACGCCGCGTTCTGCGGTTTCGTGCCCGGGTTCGCCTACCTCACCGGGCTCCCACGCCCGCTACTGCTGCCGCGACGGCAGAACCCACGTCCGCGAGTGCCGGGCGGGTCGGTCGCAATTGCTGCAGGGTTCACCGGCGTGTACCCGACGACCTCGCCGGGCGGCTGGCACCTCCTCGGCCGGGCGACGGTGGCGATGTGGGACTCGTCCCGACCGCGCCCGTCGTTCATCGAACCCGGCGACCGGGTCCGCTTCGTGCCGGTCGCCGGGTGACCGTGCTCGAGATCGTCGCGCCCGGCCCGCTCTGCACCGTGCAGGACCTCGGGCGTCCGGGATGGGCGCACCTCGGCGTCGGTGCCAGCGGCGCCGCCGATCAGCGGGCACATCGCCTCGCCAACCGTCTCGTCGGCAACCCGGCCGAGTGCGCGACGTTGGAGTGCACGTTCGGCGGCCTGAGGGTGCGGTTCCTCACCGCTGCGTACATCGCGCTGGCCGGGGCCGAGTGTCCGTTGTCTGCAGACGGGGCGCGAGTCGGCCATCAGCAGCCGGCGGCGGTCGCAGCCGGCACGGTGCTCGCCATCGGCGCACCGCGCACGGGCCTGCGCACATATCTCGCCGTGCGCGGTGGAGTGGAGGGGCCGGTGGTGATGGGATCGCGCAGCACCGATCTGCTCAGCGGGCTGGGACCGCCGCCGCTCGTCGCCGGCGATCGGCTGGCAGCCGGCGGCTATCCGGGCACGGAGCTGCCGACGGCGATGGCCCCTCCCGTGCCGCCCGACGAGTCGCCGATCACGATCTGGCCGGGCCCACGTCATCACTGGTTCAGCCCTGCCGGGCACGACGCGCTGGTGGCCGCGCCCTACGAGGTGCTCGGCACGAGCAACCGGATCGGCACCCGCCTGTCGGGCGCTGGATTGGAGCGGACCGTGCTCGACGAGCTGCCCTCGGAGGGCATCGTCAACGGTGCCGTCCAGGTGCCGACGGACGGTCAGCCGCTGATCCTGCTGGCCGACCACGGTGTCACCGGGGGGTATCCGGTGATCGCCGTCGTCGACCCGGGCGACCTCGGCCGCGTCGCCCAAGCCCGCCCCGGAGAGCAGCTCCGCTTCCGCTGGAGACGCTGACGCAGCGGCCGTCAGGATGTCCATGCGCCGAGCCGGCGATGGCAGTAGGTTGACGCGCGTGGAGCGACGGATCTTCGGGCTCGAGAACGAGTACGGCGTCACGTGCACGTTGCGCGGGCAGCGCCGGCTGAGCCCGGACGAAGTGGCCCGGTACCTGTTCCGTCGCGTCGTCAGCTGGGGTCGCAGCAGCAACGTGTTCCTGCAGAACGGGGCGCGGCTCTACCTCGACGTCGGCTCGCACCCCGAGTACGCGACGCCCGAGTGCGACTCGCTGTACGACCTCGTCGTACACGACAAGGCGGGGGAGCGGATCCTCGAGAGCCTCGTCGAGAGCGCCGAGCAACGCCTGCGCGAAGAGGGCATCCGCGGCACGATCTACCTGTTCAAGAACAACACCGACTCGGCCGGCAACAGCTACGGCTGCCACGAGAACTACCTCACCAGCCGTCGCGACGACCTCGGCCACTACGCCGAGGTGTTGATCCCGTTCCTCGTCAGCCGCCAGATCTACACCGGTGCCGGCAAGGTGCTGCAGACGGCCAGGGGCCCGGTGTACTCGATCGCGCAGCGCGCCGAGCACATCTGGGAGGGCGTCTCGTCGGCCACGACCCGGAGTCGCCCGATCATCAACACGCGCGACGAACCACACGCCGACGCGGAGAAGTACCGCCGCCTGCACGTGATCGTCGGCGACTCGAACATGAGCGAGTACAC
>JAOBWO010000227.1 GCA_025463415.1 Acidimicrobiales bacterium
TGGTCACCGCGCAGACCGAGCGAGCCATCGAGCATCACGAGGTACGTCCCGTGGTCGTGGGCGTCGGCTCGGCAGGTCCGTTGACACCGAACTGCGAGACGATCTCGCCGCTGAACATCCGCCCGTGGAAGGACTTCCCGTTGCGCGACCGCCTGGTCAAGCTGACCGGCCTCGACGTCTACGGTGATCTCGACGCCAAGGCGCTCGCCCTGGCCGAGGGTTGGGTCGGCGCCGCACAGGGTAGGAACAACTTCATGGCGATGGTCGTGTCCACCGGCGTGGGCGGCGGCATCGTCCTGGACGGTCAGCTGCTCGACGGCGCCACCGGCAACGCGGGGCACATCGGCCACCTCATCGTCGAACCGAACGGACGGCGCTGCGTCTGCGGCGCGCGTGGGTGTCTCGAGGCAGAGGCATCGGGCACGGCGATCGAGTCGATCACGGGCCGTCCGCCCACCGAGCCGACCTACGACATCATGGTCCGCACCGGACGACTCGTCGGTCGGGCCTCGGCGTCGGTCTGCAACGCGCTCGATCTCGACCTCGTCGTCGTCGGCGGGTCGGTGGCGCTCGGGTTCGGCGCGACGTTCTTCAACGCTGCGCAGGACAGCGTGTCCGAGCACTGCCGGCTCAGCTTCGCCCGTGGTGTGCGGATCACCCCGGCCCGACTCGGCGACCGCGGCCCGCTGATCGGTGCCGGTGCGGTGGGCCTGCGCGGCCTGCACCGCCGAAACCGATCCGCAGCCGCAGGGGGCACACGATGACCAAGATCCGCGAGACCGGCAACTCGTCGATGATCGATGACCGCCGGGGTGCCAGCGGCGGCGGTGGCGGCGGGTTCGGGAACATCTTCGGCGGCGGCGGGGGGATCCCGCTGCCGGGCAAGCTCGGCGGTGGGGCCGTCGGGATCCTGCTCGCGTTGGCTGTGTTCATCCTTCCGCGGATCCTCGGCGGAGCGGGCGTCACCACGCCCACCAACGGCGCGTCGCAAACCGGATCCCAGTCCGCGGCCGTTGCCGACGGCAGCTGCAACAGCGACCTGGAGAGCATCATCTGCGGTGCCACCGAGGACGTGGAGAACTTCTGGAACCGAGAGTTCCAGTCCGAAGGCAAGACCTACGAGTTCACCAAGACCGTGTTCTTCACCGACTCGACCGACACCGGTTGCGGCACGGCGTCGTCGTCGACAGGCCCGTTCTACTGCCCCGTCGATCACCTCGTGTACATCGACCTCGGGTTCCTGCAGCAGCTCGAGCAGCAGTTCGGCATCAAAGGCGATCTCGCCGAGCAGTACATCGTCGCCCACGAGTACGGGCACCACATCCAGAACCTGCTCGGCACGAACGCGCAGGTCCAGCAGGCCTCGCAGAACGATCCGAGCAGCGCGAACAAGGAGTCCGTTGCGCTGGAGCTGCAGGCGGATTGCTACGCCGGTGTGTGGGCCAACGACGCGAACAGCCGCGGTCTGCTCGACAACGCGAGTGAGATCAACGAGGCGTTGGACGCCGCCGCTGCTGTCGGCGACGACCGGATCGAGCAGCAGACCCAGGGTCGCGTCGACCCGGAGACGTTCACCCACGGCACCAGCGAGCAGCGCAAGTCCTGGTTCCAGCGCGGCTACAGCACCGGCGACTACAAGCAGTGCTCCACGTTCGACGAGCTCTGACTCGCACCCCGTGAACGACGACGGTGGCACGAAATGTCATCGCAGCGATGACTTTTCGTGACTTCGTCAGGGTTCTCGGGGCCAATGGGTCTCGAGATCGAGGGGTTTCCCTGATTCGAGCAGCGCGCCTGTCGTGTCATCCTGCGGCGCAGTAGATGACGATTGGGGTGTTCGATGAAGTCGTTCAGGTTGGTGCACGTCGGAATGGTTGCGGCGCTCGTTTCTGCTGCTTTGACGAGCTTGGGCCTGGTCCAGGCGGCGACGGCCGGCGGCGGGGGCACGGTGTCGTCGTTCGTGCCGATCGTGCCGTGCCGATTGCTCGACACTCGTGCCGACACGACCGTCGGGGCGCAGAACACCCCGCTGGTCGGGGGCGAGACGATCAAGCTTGCCGTGTGGGGAACGAACGGATCGTGCACGATCCCGAGCGCAGCCACTGCGGTGGTCGGCAACGTCACCGCAGTCGGTGCGACGCGCTCGAGCTACCTGGCGCTGTTCCCTGCTGACGCTGCTCAGCCCACGACGTCCAACCTGAACCCGGCGCCCGGCCAACCTCCTATCCCGAACCAGGTCACGACCGGGCTCTCGGCCGACGGTGCGATGGACCTGTTCAACTTCGCCGGCAACGTCGACGTCATCATCGACCTCGTCGGCTACTACATGCCGGCCGGCGCGAGCGGGTCCGGCCCGCAGGGTCCCGCGGGTCTGCAGGGTGTTGCGGGGCCGAAGGGTGACACGGGAATCCCTGGCACGCCGGCCGTCAATCCGGCCCGCATCGTCTGGGTCGGCACCAATGGCACGCATCCTGCGGCGGCAGGCGGAAGCGTGGCGATCTTCGCTTCGGTGCGCGAGGCGCTGGCCTCGATCAAGGACAACTCCGCCACAAGTCCATACGTGATCAAGATCGCTCCGGGCATCTACACGGAGACGGCGTCGTTGACCATGAAGCCGTATGTCGATCTCGAAGGCTCCGGGGAGGACACGACCACCCTGAAGTGCAACTGCAACGACATCGACTTTTACGTCGGGGCCGTGCACGTCGGAGCCAACACCCCGATGCAGATCCGGTCGCTGACCGTTTCGATCGTGAGCACGAGTGGTGCGGTCGGCATCGAGATCGAGAGCGCAGCGACTTCTCCCGTTTCGTTGGTGCACGTCTCGGTGAGCGCGTCGAGCTCAGGATCGGGTTACTACGCGGCCGTCACAGGCATCAACGTCTCATCGAACGCCTGGGCGAACCTCGACAGCGTCACCACGGTCGGCACTGGTGGACTGACGCCGAGCGGGCTGTACGTGAACAACCACGCCGAGGTGATGGCGGTCAACCTCTCGGCGACCGCGTCCGGATCTGGGACCCCCGGCTACGGCGTCTATCTCTTCGAAGGGAACGCGTCGATCGAGGGCTCACGCCTGCAGGGTTCCACGTATAGCGTCGAACTGGAGGCGAGCTCCAAGATCCGACTGTCCAACACCCGCCTCAACGGCCCGATCAACGGCCCTGGAGCGAGTTGTTTCAACACGTTCACGATCCTGTACGGGTTCTACAACACCAATTGCACGAACCCGTGAACGACGACGGTGGCACGAATTGTCATCGTGGCGATGACATTTCGTGACATCGTGCGCGCACGGGGCGCATCGCAGGGTCACCGACGCATGCCCGAGAGGCGTTCGCGCATCGCGGCCAGGAAGGCGTTGGGGTCGGCGTTCTTCGCGGCGGCTGTTGCCGCGTCGCGTTCGGTTGCGTAGGTGACCAGGCGGTCGTCGGACAGGCAGGCGATGATCGCGGCGGCCACGGTCTCCGGAGACGCCGTCGTGGCGGGATCGGAGGGGAAGGGAGGGTCGTTGCCCTCCTTGGGCGTGCTGAACTCGGAGCTGGTGGTGCCGGGCACGACGATGTGGGCGTGCACACCGCTGCCGGCCAGCTCGACGTACATCGACTCGGTGAACATCTCCAGGGCCGCCTTGCTGGCGGAGTAGGCACCCACCCCGAACGCCACCATGTGCGCGCCCATCGAGGAGATGTTGACGACGTG
>JAOBWO010000248.1 GCA_025463415.1 Acidimicrobiales bacterium
CCGATGACCACGGCGACGCCGAAGGAGACGCCGACCGCGACCCACATCAACGTCTCCAGCGCGGCACGCCGCGACGTGAGCACCTTCGGCGTGCGGTGCAGGACGAGGATGTCGAGCATCAGCAACAGCACGATGAGCCCGAGCGTGGCGAACCACGCCCAGGCGGGCACCGAGATGTCCGCGAAGGCTGGCTCCATCTTGGAAGCCGGATGGCTTCCGGCGAGGAGCGCGCCGACGGCGGACAACTGCGTCAAACGACGACTACTTCGTGTCGCTCTTCTTCGCGCCTGACGACGCGATCACGGCCTGCGCCGCGGCGAGCCGAGCGATCGGGACGCGGAACGGGCTGCAGCTGACGTAGTCCAGGCCGGCGTCGTAGAACAGGGCGATGCTCTCCGGGTCGCCACCGTGCTCACCGCAGACGCCGATCTTCAACTTCGGCTTGGTGGCGCGCCCGCGCTGCACACCGATCCGCACGAGCTCGCCGACGCCGCCGACATCGATCGTCTCGAACGGGTTCCGCTTGAGCAGGCCCTGCTCGAGGTAGGCCGGCATCATCTTGCTCTCGATGTCGTCACGGCTGAACCCGAACGCCATCTGGGTGAGGTCGTTGGTGCCGAAGCTGAAGAAGTCGGCCTCCTCGGCGATCTCATCGGCACGGATCGCGGCGCGAGGCGTCTCGATCATCGTCCCGATCGTGACGTCCGGCTTGTTCTTGAGCCCCTTGACGGCGAGATCGATCTCGGTCTGGACCCAACCGCGGGCCAGCGCCATCTCCTCACGGGTGACGGTGAGCGGGATCATCACCTCGACGACGGGGTTCTTGCCCTGCTTGCGCAGCGTCGCCGCCGCAGCCATGAGCGCCTTCACCTGCATCGCGTACAGGCCCGGCTTGACGACACCCAGGCGAACGCCGCGGGTGCCGATCATCGGGTTGTGCTCGCTCCACTCCTCGGCGGCCTTGAGCTCGGCGGTCTCACGCTTGCTCAACGGGGTCGAGGCCTGCTTGACGCGCAGCTCTTCGACCGACGGCAGGAACTCGTGCAGCGGCGGGTCGAGCAGACGCACGGTGACGGGCAGCCCGTCCATCGCCTCGAGGATCTCCTCGAAGTCGATCTGCTGCACACGGCCCAACTCGGCCAGTGCCTTGGTCTCGTCCTCGGGGGTGTCTGCGAGGATCATCTCGCGCACGACGGGGAGCCGATCCGGAGCCAGGAACATGTGCTCGGTGCGGCACAGCCCGATGCCCTCGGCACCGAGCTGGCGGGCGTTCGCAGCGTCGTCTCCGGTGTCGGCGTTGGCGCGCACACCGAGCTTGCCCTTGCGGACCGCGTCGGCCCACTCGAGGATGGTGAGGAACTCCTTCGGCGGCTCCGCGGCAGCCAGCTCCATCTCGCCCACGACGACTTCGCCGGTGGTGCCGTCGAGGCTGATGCTGTCGCCGAGGTTCACCGTGGTGTCGCCGACGCTGAACGAGTTGCCGCTGATCTTGATCGCGTCGGCACCGACGATGGCGGGGGTTCCCCAGCCACGGGCGACCACGGCGGCGTGGCTGACGAGGCCGCCGCGAGCCGTGAGGATGCCCTGGGCCACCATCATCCCGTGCACGTCCTCGGGGCTGGTCTCGTTGCGGACCAGGATGACCTTCTCGCCACGCTCGTGTGCGGCGACGGCGTCGTCAGCCGTGAAGTAGACCTTGCCGACCGCTGCGCCGGGCGAGGCGGCGAGGCCCTTCGCGAGGACCTTGCCCTTGTTCGCGAACTGCGGGTGCAGGACCTGATCGAGGTGCTCGGCGGCCACCCGCATGATGGCTTCGTTCTTGCTGATCTTCCAACGCTTGTCGCCCTTGCCGCTGCCCTTGGTCATCTCCACGGCCATCCGCAACGAAGCCGCGCCGGTGCGCTTGCCGACGCGGGTCTGCAGCATCCAGAGCTTGCCCTGCTCGATGGTGAACTCGGTGTCGCACATGTCGGTGTAGTGGCGCTCGAGGCGGGCGAAGATGTCGAGCAGCTCGGTGTGGATCTTGGGGAAGTGGGCCTTGAGGCCGTCGAGGTCCTCGGTGTTGCGGATGCCGGCGACGACGTCTTCGCCCTGAGCGTTGACGAGGTAGTCGCCGTACGGCTTGTTCTCGCCCGTTGCGGCGTTGCGGGTGAAGCCGACGCCGGTGCCGCTGTTCTCGTCGCGGTTGCCGAAGACCATCGTCTGCACGTTGACGGCGGTGCCGAGATCGTGGCTGATCCGCTCACGCACTCGGTAGGCGATCGCGCGGGCGCCGTTCCAGCTGGCGAACACGGCTTCGACCGCGCCGCGGAGCTGCTTGGTGGGATCCTGCGGGAACGGCTTGCCGGTGTGACGCTTGACGATGCCCTTGTAGGTCTCGCAGAGCTTCTTCAACACCGCGGCCGAGATGGCCGCGTCGTTGTGCGCGCCGGATGCTTCCTTGGCGGCTTCGAACTCGTGCTCGAACGGCTCACCGGGAACGTTGAGCACGATCCGGCCGTACATCGCGATGAAGCGGCGGTAGCTGTCGTACGCGAACCGCTCGTCTCCCGTGACGGCCGCGATGCCCTTCACGCTCTTGTCGTTCAAGCCGAGGTTGAGGACGGTGTCCATCATCCCGGGCATCGAGAACTTGGCGCCGGAGCGCACGCTGACGAGCAGCGGATCGGCCGGGTCGCCGAGCTTGCGGCCCATCGCCTTCTCCAACGCGGCGACCTGCGTGGCGATCTCCTCATCGAGCCCGGCGGGCCAGCCCCCGTGCATGTACGCGCGACACGCGTCGGTGCTGATCGTGAAACCGGGTGGCACGGGCAGCTTCAACACGCTGGTCATCTCGGCGAGGTTGGCTCCCTTGCCGCCGAGGAGGTCTTTGTACTCCATCGGAGGGCGACGGTGCTTGTGGGAGAAGGAATAGACGTACGACACGGGGATCGAGTGTAGGTGACAACCCTCGGCTGCGGACTGTTACCCGCAGGTACGTCATAGGATCACGCCATGAGCACCACACCCGGTTTGCGCATCTTCGGCTTCCCCGTCGACGTGCGCCCCGGGTTCGTCGTGCTGCTCGGTTTGTTCGTGGTCCTCTACTCCGGTCAGGGTCAGGGCGAGTTCGGCATCTGGCTCGCCGGCTCGGTCGGCGTGTTCACGCTCTGCCACGAGCTCGGTCATGCGTTCGCTGCTCGGGCCACGGGCGCCGAGGCCAGCATCGCGCTGGACTTCCTCGCCGGCTACGCCTCGTTCGAGCCGACGCGGCCGTTGAAGCGTTGGGAGCGCGCGGGCATCTCCCTCGCCGGGCCGGCCACCCAGATCCTGCTCGGCATCGGTGTGCTCGCGGTGATGCGGGTCAACCCCTTCGACTCGCACGTCATCCACGGCACCGCGTCGTCCCTCGCGGTGTGGTTCGCCGGTCCCGTGCTGGGCCTGATCAACCTCGCCCCGATCCTGCCGCTGGATGGCGGCAACATCCTCATGGCCGGTCTCGACCTGTTCCTGCCCGGCCGCTCGCGCACGGTGATGATCTACTTCAGCATCGTCGTCACCGCGATCGCACTGGTCGTGGTCTCGCGTGGCAACTACCCGATCTCGCCGCTCTTCTTGATCTTCCCGCTCGTCGTGCAGCTGCAGATGCTGCAGCACCGCAAGACCCAGCAGTCGCTCGACGAGCACGGCTCGTGGCAGCAGTGGGCGAACAGCGCCGAGCGCGACGCGTGGACGATCGGCAGGCCGGGCGCGTTTCCTCCGGGGATGGTCGCGTCACCATGGTTCCGTGCCGCGGAGCAGGCCCGCAACGGCCGCTACGAGGACGCTCGGAACTTGATGCTGGCCGACTTCGCCAACCCGCAACAGCCGAACTGGATCCCGCCCGACGCCGCCAGCGACCGCGAGCTGGAAGCGCTGGTCGGTCTTCTGCCCAAGCCGCTGCCGACGGGCAACCCGTACAGCGAGTACGTGCTCGCCTCGGTGCTCACTCGCCTCCGCCAGTTCGAGCCAGCGGGCCGATACGCGGCCGAGTCCTACGGTCGCAACGCCGGCACCATGCCCGCGGTGATCGTCGCCCAGTGCGCGGCCGCGTTGGGCGACGACGAACTGGCGGTGGGGTGGCTGCGAGCCGCGTACTCGGCCGGCACCAACCTGGCCGGGTTGGCCGACGCCATCGACCGGCGCACCGAGTTCGCCCAACTCCGCTACCGCGCCGATGTCGTCGGCCTACGTCGCGATCTCGCCGCGGCCGGGTGACGGCCCCGCCTACCCGACCTTCGCGCCGAGCGTCTTCGGAGCGATCAGTACGTACGACGTGTGGATCAACTCGCTGACCTCGGACCAGTCGACCTTCGAGGGCGCGACCGTCTGCAGGTCCATGCGCACCCAACCGCCTCGGGCAAGGTAGGGCGCCGGCGAGAACCTGTCGTCGTCGAGCAACGCTGCCAGCTCACCCTTGTCCGCCTTCAGCGTCAGGCCGCCGCCGGAGCCCGGGAAGCAGAAGATCTTCTTGCGCACGCGGAAGTTGATGTCGGTGCCCCACGTGACCTCCTCGGTGGCCTCGGGCAACGCCATCGCGATCGTGCGGATTCGCTCGAGGCTGCTCGCGAGCTGCTTGTCGGTCCAGGGTTTGCTCATCCCGACGTTCTAGCCCACGGTTTTGGCCCACCGTCATCGACCGACGATCCACACCGGCAGATCGACCGGACCGTTGGCCCAGAACACGGGCGTCTTGCGCCAGACCCAGCCGTCCTCGACGGTCATCGATTCGACGCGGTCGAGCACGGTCTCCAGCGTCACGCGCGCCTCGAGCCGCGCCAGCGTCGCGCCGGGGCAGACGTGCGCGCCACCGCCGAACGCGACGTGCTCACGCCAGTTCGAACGGTCGAGGCGGAACTCGTCAGCGTCTTCATGGACTGCGTCGTCTCGGTTGGCCGACGCGATGCCATAGACGATCTTCTCCCCCGGACACATCGCCCGGCCGAGTGCGTTCGTCTCCTCGACCACGTTGCGCAGCAGGAGGTGGATCGGTGGTTGCGTGCGCAGCGACTCCTCGACGGCGCGCTCGATCAGGGACCGATCGGCCTGCAGCGCAGCGAAGAGATCGGGCTGCGTGGCCAGGGTGACCATCAGGTTCGCGATCAGATGACGCGTCGTCTCGTTGCCGGAGATGATGATGAACACCAGCTGCGTGCGCACCTCCACATCGGTGAGGCGTCGACCCTCGAC